>JBOGHU010000037.1:0-12324 GCA_050742255.1 Acidimicrobiales bacterium | reverse complement strand
CGACCGTCCTTCCTCGCCGGTTCATGCGGCGCAGGCTAGCCAGGCCATCCCCCGACTATGAAGCGGGCCTAACCCGCCTCGTGCACCGCGCCGGGCCCGTCGGTGTAGGCGATGGCCGGGGCGCCGGCGTAGCGCACCGTCACCTGGTCGCCGCGGCGGAAGCGGGGCGCGGCGCCGGCCCGGACCCGGATCGTGCCGCCGTCACCGGGCCGCACCAGGTAGACGGTGTCGTGCCCGTGGTACTCGGTCAGCTCGACCGAGCCCGGCGCGCCGGGCAGGGCCGCGTCGGCCGCGTGCGCCGGGGTCAGCACCAGGTCCTCGGGGCGCAACACCAGGCGCACCCGCCCCGTCCGCGGCGCGTCGAGGGCGATCGGCCCCACCGGGGTGGCGGCCGTGTGCCCGTCGGCCGTGGCCTCGACCAGGTTGGCGTCGCCCACGAACGTGGCGACCCACGGTGTGGCCGGACGGGCGTACAGCGTCGCCGGCTCGGCCTGCTGGACGATGGCGCCCTCGTGCATGACGGCGACCTCGTCGCCCAGCACGAACGCCTCCTCCTGGTCGTGGGTGACGAACACCGTGGTGAGCCTCAGCTCGACCACCAGCCGGTGGACCTCGGCCCGGACCTGCACCCGCAGGGCGGCGTCGAGGTTGGAGAAGGGCTCGTCGAGCAGCAGCACCGCCGGGCGGGGGGCCAGGGCGCGGGCCAGGGCGACCCGCTGCTGCTGGCCACCCGACAGGGTCGAGGGCAACCGGTCGGCCAGGCCGCCCAGTCCCACCAGCTCCAGGGCCTGGGCCACCCGGGGGGAGCGGGAGCCGCGGTCGGGCCGGGGGAGGCCGTACCCGACGTTCTGGGCCACGGTGAGGTGGGGGAAGAGGGCCCAGTCCTGGAAGACCATGCCCACCCGGCGCCGCTCGGGGGCCACCACGCCCGCCGGCCCGGTCAGCTCCTCGTCGCCCACGAGGACCTCCCCGGCATCGGGGACCTCCAGGCCGGCGACGATCCGCAGCAGCGTGGTCTTGCCGCAACCGCTGGGGCCGAGGAGGGCCAGCACCGACCCCGCAGCCACCTGGAGGGTGACCGCCCGCAGCACCGGCGTGGCGGCGAAGGCCTTGTCCACCCCCGCCACCCGGACCGACCGGGCACCGGCGCCGGCGGCTCCGCCCCCACCACCGGGGGCACGCCCCTCTGCCAGTGACTCCACCGCCGTCACCGTAGAGGCCGGCCCGGGGTCCCTCCAACGCCCAGCCTCTAGGATCGCTGCCGTGCCCGCCGCCAGCATCTCCGGTTTCCCCCGCATCGGCCCCCGCCGGGAGCTGAAGCTCGCCACCGAGCGCCACTGGCGGGGCGAGCTCGACGCCGCCGAGCTGGAGGCGACCGCACGAGAGATCCGGGCGGCCAACTGGCGGTACATGGCCGACGCCGGCATCGACCTCATCCCCTCCAACGACTTCTCGCTCTACGACCACGTGCTGGATGCCATCGCCCTGGTCGGGGCGGTACCGGCCCGTTACGGGCACCGGGGAGGGGAGATCGACCTCGACACCTACTTCGCCATGGCCCGGGGGCGGCAAGGGGAGGGGTTCGACGTCACCGCCATGGAGATGATCAAGTGGTTCGACACCAACTACCACTACCTGGTCCCCGAGCTCGGCCCCGACACCGCGTTCTCCCTCCAGAGCACCAAGCCGTTCACCGAGCACGCCGAGGCCCAGGCTCTGGGCATCGCCACCGTGCCGGTCCTGGTGGGCCCGCTCTCGTTGCTGCTGCTGGGCCGCCGGGCCGACGGCGTCGACCGGGGCTTCGACCCCCTCACCCTGCTGCCCTCGCTGCTCCCCGTCTACGAGGAGGTGCTGGCCCGCCTGGCCGGCCAAGGGGCGGCGTGGGTCCAGCTCGACGAGCCGGTGCTCAGCGCCGACCGCACCGAGGCGGAGCTGGCCGCCCTCCGCCACGCCTACGAGCAGCTCGGGTCCAAGGCGGCGGAGGCGGGGCCGCGACTGTGCGTCAAGACCTACTTCGACGACGTCGGCGACGCCTACCCGGTGCTGCGCCGGCTGCCTGTCTCGGGCATCGGCCTGGACCTCCACCGGGGGCCGGGGAACCACGAGTTGATCCACACCCACGGCGGCCTCGGCGACAAGACCCTCTTCGCCGGCGTGGTCGACGGCCGCAGCGTCTGGGTGAACGACCTCGAGCGCAGCCTCGAGCTCCTCCGGCACCTGGCCACCCACGCCGCCGACGTGGTGGTCACCACGTCGTGCTCGCTGCTGCACACCCCCATCGACCTCGACGCCGAGGACGGCCTCGACCCCGAGCTGCGCTCGTGGATGGCCTTCGCCCGCCAGAAGGTGGGGGAGGTGGCGGTGCTGGCCCGGGGGCTGACCGAGGGCGGGGCCGCCGTCGCCGACGAGCTGGCCGCCAACCAGGTGGCCCTGGCCAGCCGGCGCTCCTCGACCCGGACCCGCAACCCCGAGGTGCGGCGGCGGGTCGACGCCCTCACCGCCACCGACGAGCAGCGGGCCAGCCCCTTCCCCCGGCGCCGGGCCGCCCAGCAGGCGGCGCTGGGGCTGCCGGTGCTGCCCACCACGACCATCGGCTCGTTCCCCCAGACCGCCGAGATCCGCCAGGCCCGCTCCGAGCTGCGCCGGGGCCGGATGACCGCCGAGGAGTACGAGCAGCGCATGAAGGCCGAGATCGCCCGGGTGGTCCGCTTCCAGGAGGAGCAGGGCTTCGACGTGCTGGTCCACGGCGAGCCCGAGCGCAACGACATGGTCCAGTACTTCGCCGAGCAGCTCGACGGCTACGCCTTCACCAGCCACGGGTGGGTCCAGTCCTACGGCTCCCGCTGCGTGCGCCCGCCGATCCTCTACGGCGACGTGGCCCGACCGGGCGCCATGACGGTGCGGTGGGCCACCTACGCCCAGTCGCTCAGCCGGCGACCGGTCAAGGGCATGCTCACCGGCCCGGTGACCATGCTGGCGTGGTCGTTCGTGCGCGACGACCAGCCCCGATCGGAGACCTGCCGGCAGCTGGCCCTGGCCATCCGCGACGAGGTCGCCGACCTGGAGGCGGCCGGCATCGGGATCATCCAGGTGGACGAGCCCGCCCTGCGGGAGATCCTCCCGCTGCGCCGGGCCGGCTGGGGCGCCGACCTGGGGTGGGCCGTCTCCTGCTTCCGCCTGGCCACCGCCGGCGTGGGGGACCAGACCCAGATCCACACCCACATGTGCTACTCGGAGTTCCGCGACATCATGGACGCCATCAGCGCCCTGGACGCCGACGTCGTGCTCATCTGGCACGCCCGGTCCCACATGGAGCTGATCGAGTACTGGCGGGGGCGGGGCTACGACAAGGACATCGGCCCCGGCGTCTACGACATCCACTCACCCCGGGTCCCCTCCACCGAGGAGATGGCCGGGATCCTCCGCACCGCCACCGAGGTGCTGGACCCCGCCCAGATCTGGGTCAACCCCGACTGCGGGCTCAAGACCCGGGCCTGGCCCGAGACCGAGGCCGCCCTGCGCAACCTGGTGGCCGCCGCCACCCGCCTCCGGGAGGAGCTGGCGGGGCGGCGCTAGGTCGGTGGGCCCCGTTCGGGGCCGCTGGGTGGGCCCCACTGGCCGTGACCTCCCCTAGCCTGGACCCCATGGACCGCATCTACTCGGTGCCCGGCATCAGCTGCGACCACTGCCGGGTGGCCATCGAAGACGAGGTCGGCAAGGTGACCGGCGTCGAGCAGGTCACCGTCGACGTGGACGCCAAGACCGTCACCGTCGCCGGCGAGGTGAGCGACGACTCCGTCCGGACCGCCATCGACGAAGCCGGCTACGAGGTGGCCGGGGTCAGCTAGAGACCGGGGCGGTCAGGGGGCCGGGGGGCGCAGGTCCCGTCGAAGCCCACCTGGCGGTGGGTGCCGTCGCAGAAGGGCTTGGTGGCGGACCGCCCGCACCGGCACAGCACCACGTCGCCCCCCAGGACCTCGAAGGCCACGCCCTCGTGGTCGACCAGCACGACCGGCCCCCGCACCCGGTAGGGACCGTCCCTGCGCACCGTGATGACCACCCCGGCGCCGGTCACGTCGGCACTCATCACCTCGGGCACCCTCCGAGGCTACCGGCCCGGCGCAACGGCTCGGGCAGCGGCTCGGCGTGGACCACGGTCAGGCGGCGTGTGGCCCGGGTCAGGGCCACGTACAGCGACCGCAGGCCCTGCGGCTCCTCGGCGACGATGCGGGCCGGCTCGACCACCACGACGGCGTCGAGCTCCAACCCCTTCACCAGGCGCACCGGCACCAGGTTCACCTGGGCCTCCAGGCCCCGGCGGGCGGCATCCCCGTGGTCGACGCCGGCGGCGGTGAGCGCCGCGCCCACCTCCCCCAGCAGCGAGTCGGGGACGATGACGGCCACGTTGCCCTCGCCCACGGCGCCACTCTCGGCCGCCGCCACCTCCGCCGCCTCGGCGGCCCGGTCCTGGCCGGCCACCGCCACCACCACAGGGTTCTCCCCCTCCTCCCGCAGCGAGCGGGGCAGCCTCAGCCCCGGTGCCACCTCGGCCAGCACCAGGTTGGCCAGGCTCAGGACCGACGCCGGCGTGCGGTAGCCGATGGTCAGCTCCCGGATCCGCGGGGGGTGGCGGGCGGGGAGGTGGGCCAGGACCTCGTCCCAGCTGGCCGGCGCCCACGGGCCGGTGGCCTGGGCGATGTCGCCGACGACGGTCATGGAGCCTCCGAGGGCGCGCCGGGCCAGCATCCGCAGCTGCATGGGCGAGAGGTCCTGGGCCTCGTCGACCACCAGGTGGCCGTAGCGGCGCAGCTCGTCGTCACCGGGCGGGCGCCGCCGACGGGGGTGGGACCCGAGCCGGGCCCGGGCCTCGTCGAGGAGGGCCACGTCGGCCCCGCTCCACGGAGCGGTGTCGTCGCGGGACCGGTACAGGGAAGCTCGCTCGGCACCCGAGAGCTGCCCGGCGGCCGCCAGGCGGGTGAGGGCCGGGGAGCCGAACAGGTCCCGCAGGAGCTGGGCGGGGGTGAGGACCGGCCACATCCACTCCAGGGCAGCCCGGACGTCCTCGTGGCGGCGGAGCCGCTCCCCCACCTCGGCGGGGTCGAGCGGGTCCCGGGCGCTCCCGGCCAGCGCCTGCCACAGGGCCCGTTCCACCAGGCGGCGGCCGGAGTTGTGGGTGGCGGCCCGGCGCCGGGCCGTGGCCACGATGCGCTCGCTCTCCCCCGCCGAGCACCGCAGCCTCCGCAACCCCAGGCCCACCACCAGGTCGTGGCGCAGTGGCCGCTGCCGGTCCGCCACCGCCCTGACCACCACCTCGACCATCCGCAGGTCGCCCTTGACCCGGTCGGCGTCAGGGCGGCCCCGGGCGTCGCCCACCGGCTCGGGCACCAGGTCGGCGACGACGCCCAGCTCCACGCCCGCCTCCCCGAGGGAGGGCAGCACCCGCTCGATGTAGCGCAGGTACAGCCGGTTGGGCCCCACCACCAGCACCCCCTGGTCCTCCAGGGGGAAGCGGTGGGTGTAGAGCAGGTAGGCGGCCCGGTGGAGCGCCACCACGGTCTTGCCGGTCCCCGGCCCCCCCTGGACCACCACCACCCCGCCCAGGGGGTCCCGGATGATCTGGTCCTGCTCGACCTGGATGGTGGCGACGATGTCGCCGAGGAAGCCGGACCGGGGTCGCTCCACGGCTGCCAGCAGCGCCGACGGACCGGCGAGGGACCCCCCGCCCCCGTCGTCGCTGCCGAACCACTCGTCCTCGATGCCGAGCAGCCGCCGGCCCCGGGTGGCGAAGTGGCGGCGGCGGGCCAGGCCCATGGGGTCGCGCCCGGTGGCCCGGTAGAACGGCTCGGCCACCGGCGCCCGCCAGTCGACCACCACCGACTCCTGGTCCTCGTCGGCCACCCCGATCCGACCGATGTAGAAGCGCTCAGCGGTGCCCTCGGCGTCGATCCGCCCGAAGACCAGGGCCACGTCGCCCAGCTCCAGCTGGGCCAGCCGGGACCGGATCGTGTCCTCCACCACCTCCCGCTCGTGGCGGGCCTGGTGGGTGCCCCCCGGTCCCAGGCTGCCCAGACGGCGGAGGCCCTGGGCCCGGCGACGGGCCGACTCGAGACAGCGGTAGGCGTGGTCGAGGTACGTCTGCTCAGCCGGGAGGTCCGGGTGTGCGCCCATGGGGGGTCACCCATCTTAGACCGGTCAGACTCGACGACCCGGCGCGGCCCGGGCTGGTCGGCTCCCCAGGCGGTCAGCCCTGGCGGACCAGCTCCACCTCGAGGTGGATCCGGACGTTCTTGCCCACCATCACGCCACCGGTCTCCAGCGCCTGGTTCCAGGTGAGCCCGAAGTCCTCCCGGTTGATCTCGGTGGTGGCCGAGAGCGCGCCCCGGGTGCTGCCCCAGGGGTCTTCCACCAGGCCCTCGAAGCTGGTCCGCAACGTCACCGGACGGGTCTCGCCGTGGATGGTCAGCTGGCCGGCGACCTCCCAGTCGTCGCCGGTGCGCGTCACCGACGTGGAGCGGAACCCCAGGGCGGGGAAGCGCTCGGCGTCGAGGAAGTCGGGGCTGCGGAGGTGGCCGTCGCGCTTGTCGTCCCGGGTGTCGATGCTGGCGGCGTCGATGCTCACCTCGACCGAGGACCGCTCCGCCTCCTCGGCCACGGTCACCCGGCCCGAGAAGCTCCCGAACCGCCCCCTCACCTTGGCGATGCCCAGGTGGCGGACGGAGAAGCCGATCTCGGAGTGGCTGGGGTCGATCTCCCAGGTCCCGACGGGGACGTCGATGCCGGGTAGGTCACGGACGGTGGTCATGGTCATCACTCCTCGTGGTGCTTGCTTGCTCGCGGGCTCGCTTGTGTCAGCAACATCTGGGTCAACAACGGTTGCCTCTACACTTATTCCCGGGCACAGCTAGGCTGGGCAGGTGCCACCTGAGCCCGCCCCCGTCCTCGACGACCAGCGGATCACCGCCTTCGGCATGCTCCTGGAAGCCCATGCCGCGGTCGTGGCCGCGGTGGGGGACGACCTCGGGGCCCGCTCGGGCCTGACCCTCCACTGGCTCGAGGTGCTCATCCGCCTGGCCCGTACCCCGGGCAGGCGCCTGCGCATGCACGCCCTGGCCGCCCAGGTCGCCCTCAGCACCAGCGGCCTCACCCGCCTGGTCGACCAGGTCGAAGCCGCCGGCCTGGTCCGCCGGGAGTCGTGCCCCTCGGACCGCCGGGGCGCCTTCGCCGTGCTCACCGAGGCCGGGGGGGAGGCGCTGGCGGCGGCCCTGCCCGGTCACCTGGCCAGCCTGGAGAGGCACCTGGCCGCCCCGCTGGGGCCCGAGCCCCTGGACCACCTCGTCACCCTGCTCCGCACCTTGCGGGACGCCCGCACGCCCTCCGACCAGGCGCTGGCGGCGGCGGACTGAGCCGGTCGGGGTCGGCTGGAGCCTTGCCCCGGATCCACCCGGCGATGGGCGCCCGCCGGGCCCCGGCGGTTACCGTGGCCCGGTGGCCACGACCCCCGCCCCGGTCCTGCTGGCCTACCGACGCCAGCCCGCCGGCCGGGTCCCGGTGTGGTTCATGCGCCAGGCCGGGCGCTCCCTCCCCGAGTACCGGGCGCTGCGGGGCGAGGGCGGCGTCCTCGACGCCGTCAAGAAGCCGGAGATGGCGGTGGAGCTGACCCTCCAGCCGGTGCGCCGCTACGGGGTCGACGCCGCCATCCTGTACTCCGACATCACCGTCCCCGCCCACGCCGTGGGGACGGGGACCGAGCTGGTCCCCGGCACCGGGCCGGTGACCGACCCGCCCTTCCGCCGTCCCTCCGATCTCCGCCGCCTCCGGCCCCTCGAACCCGAGCTGGACACGCCGTGGGTGCTGGAGACCGTCCGGGCCCTGGCGGCCACCCTCCCCCCCGACGTGCCGCTCATCGGCTTCGCCGGCGGCCCCTTCACGGTGGCCAGCTACCTGGTCGAAGGCCGCCCGTCGCGGACCTTCACCCGGACCAAGGCCATGATGCTGGGGCAGCCGGTGCTGTTCCGCCAGCTCCTCGACTCCGTGGCCGACCTGGCGGTGGCGTCACTGCGCTCGCAGGTGGGGGCCGGGGCCCGGGCCGTGCAGCTCTTCGACAGCTGGGTGGGCGCCCTGACTCCCCACGACTACCGCACCCACGTGCTGCCGGTGACGACCCGGGTGCTGGCCAGCCTGGCCGACCTGGGCGTGCCCCGCGTCCTGTTCGGCGTGGGCACCGGCGAGCTCCTCCCCCTCCTGGCGGGGGCCGGTCCCGACGTGGTCGGCGTCGACTGGCGGGTTCCCCTCGACGCCGCCCGGGCCCGGTTGGGCCCGGGGGTGGCGGTGCAGGGCAACCTCGACCCGGCGGTGTGCCTGGCCCCCTGGCCGGTCGTCGCCCCCCGGGTGCTCGACGTCCTGCGCCGGGCCGGGGAGGGGCCCGGCCACGTGTTCAACCTGGGCCACGGCGTCCTCCCCGAGACCGACCCCGACGTCCTCGCCCGCATCGTCGAGCTGGTCCACGGCGAGATCGAGGGCGGGTGAGCGGGGCCCCGATGAGCCCGCCGGTCGGGGTGGTGGCCATGGCCTACGGCACCCCCGCCTCCCCCGACGACGTCGAGGCCTACTACACCCGCGTGCGGGGGGGCCGCCCTCCCCCACCCGAGGTCCTCGACGACCTCCGGCGTCGCTACCGCGCCATCGGCGGGGTGTCGCCCCTGGCCCGGCGCAGCCGGGCCCAGGCCGCCGGGCTCCAGGCCGCCCTGGACGGCATGGAGCCGGGGCGGTTCACGGTCCGCCTCGGCTACAAGCACGCCCCGCCCTTCATCGAGGACGCCGTCGACGCCGTCATCGCCGCCGGAGCCCGGCACCTGGTCGCCCTGGTCCTGGCGCCCCACTACGCCGCCGCCAGCGTGGGCCAGTACCTGGACCGGGCCCGGCGCCGGGCTGCCCACGGCGGTGGGGACGTGGCGGTCACCGGCATCGAGAGCTGGCACCTCGAGCCCGCCTACCTGGACTTCCTGGTCGCCCAGGTGCGGGCGGCCCGGTCCCGCCTCCCCGCCGCCTCCAAGGTCCTGTTCACCGCCCACTCCCTTCCCCGGCGGGCGGTGAGGGACGACCCCTACCCCGGGCAGGTGCGGGAGACGGGGGCGGCGGTGGCGACCCGCGTCGGCCTCGACCCGTGCCCGGGCTGGGCGGTGGCGTGGCAGAGCGCGGGGCGCACGCCCGAGCCGTGGCTGGGCCCCGACCTCGGGCACGTGATCCGCCGCCTGGGCGCCACCGGGCGGGCCACGGGAGTGCTGGTCTGCCCCTGCGGCTTCGTCTCCGACCACCTCGAGGTGCTCTACGACCTCGACGTCGAGGCCCGGCGGGTCGCCGGCGAGGTGGGGCTGGCCTGGGCCCGGACCGCCATGCCCAACGACGACGCCACCGTCCTGGGCGCCCTCGCCCTACGGGTGGGCCGGGCCGTCGCCGCCATCCCCGCCCGCTAGCCGGTGGCCCCGACCGCACCGGTGGTCGTCGTCGGCGGCGGCATCGCCGGGCTGGCCGCGGCCTGGGACCTGGTCGGCCTGGGCGTACCCGTGACCGTGGTGGAGGCCGATGGGCGGCTGGGGGGCAAGATCCGCACCCAGCCCTTCGCCGGCGTCGACCTCGACCGGGGCGCCGACGCCTTCGTGGTCCGAGCCCCCGAGGACGTGTGGCTGTGCCGGGAGGTGGGGCTGGCCGACCGCCTCGTCCCCTCCGCCGCCGCCACCGCCTCGGTGTGGGCCCGGGGTCGGCTGCGCCGCCTCCCCGCCGGGCTCGTGCTCGGGGTCCCCACCGCCCCCCTCCCCCTGGCCCGGTCCCGGATCCTGTCCCCTCTGGGGATGGTCCGGGCCGGACTGGACCTGGTGGTGCCGCCCCGGCGCGGCGCCGGTGACAATGACGAGGCGGTGGGGAAGCTGGTGCGGAGGAGGCTCGGCGCCCAGGCCCACGAGCTCCTGGTCGACCCGCTGGTGGGGGGGATCAACGCCGGCGACAGCGACCGGCTCAGCCTGGCGGTGACGGCGCCGGCCCTCGCCGACGCCGCCCGGCACCGCAGCCTGGTGCTGGGCGCCCGGGCCCTCCGGCGTACCCAGGTGACCGGCGGGCCGGCCGCCGCCCCGGCGTCCTGGTCTCTGGCGGGGGGACTGGGCACCCTGGTGGCCCGGCTGGCCCGGCGGCTGGGTGACGCCGGGGCCCGGGTCCGCACGGCCACCCGGGCCGAGGCCCTGGTCGCCGACGGCGACGGGTGGGTGGTCGAGGTGACCGGCACCCGAGGCGTGCCCGACCGCCTGGGCGCCGCCGCGGTGGTCCTGGCCACCCCCGCCCACGCCACCGCCGAGCTGCTGGCGCCGCTGGTCCCCGAGGCCGCCGCCACCCTGGCCGGCGTCGAGCACGCCTCGGTGGCCGTGGTGGCCATGGCCTACCCCCCCGGCGCCCTCCGACGACCACCGGGGGACAGCGGCTTCCTGGTCCCCCGGCGGGAGGGGTGGCTGATGACCGCCTGCTCGTGGGCGTCGGCCAAGTGGCCCCACCTCGCCGTCCCGGGACAGGAGCTGCTGCGGGTCTCGGCCGGTCGCCACCGCGATCCCCGGCCGCTCGACCTCGACGACGGTCCCTTGGTCGAGCGGCTCCACCACGAGCTGGACCAGGTCGTCGGGGCCACCACCGGACCGTCGGCGTGGGCGGTCACCCGCTGGGAGCGGGCGTTCCCCCAGTTCGCCCCCGGCCACCTCCGGCGGGTCGCCGGGGTCGAGGCGGCCCTGGCCGCCCGCCTCCCCGGGCTGGCGCTGGCCGGGGCCGCCGTCTCGGGGGCGGGCATACCCGCCTGCATCGCCTCGGGTCGCCGGGCCGCCGCCTCGGTGGGCCCTCGGGCAGGGGCTGCGGCGAGGCATGCGCGGCGCTAGCCACCGGGCCGCCGCCGCGGCGGGGTTGGTCGGGGGCCTGGGCCTGACCGCAGGGCTCCCCCCCTTCGGCTGGTGGCCGCTGGCCCTGGCCGGGTCCGGGCTGGTGGCCTGGGCGGTGAGAGGGCGGGGGTGGGGGGGACGGGCCCTGGCCGGCGGGGCCGCCGGCCTCGCCTTCCTCGGCCCCGGGCTGTTGTGGATGGCCCAGTTCCACGCCGTCGGCTTCACCCTGGCCGTGGTGGTGGAGGTGACGCTCTTCACCGCCGGGGTGGTGGCCGTTCCCCCGAGGCGGTGGCCGGCGCTGGGCTTCCCCGCCGGCCTGGTCCTGGCCGAGGCCCTGCGGGGGGTGGTCCCCTTCGGCGGGGTCCCCATCGCCACCCTGGCCCAGACCCAGGTCGGCGGTCCCCTGGCCCCGGCCTCCCGGCTGGGCGGCGGGCTGGTGGTGGCCGCCCTGGTGGGCCTGGCCGGGGTGGGCCTGGCCGGGGTGGGCAGACGCCGGGCGGGGCTGGCCGGGGTGGGGCTGGCGTCCCTGGCGTTGGCCACCGTGGCCACCGTGGCGGGGGCCGGCGCCCTCGCCCCCCGGGGACGGGCCTCGGGGTCCATCGACGTGGCCCTCGTCCAGGGTGGGGGCGAGCGGGGCACGCGGGCCGCCGACACGCCCGTCGGGCGGGTGCTCGACGCCCACCTGGCGGCCAGCCGGAGGCTCCGCCCCGGGGACCAGGACCTTGTGGTGTGGCCCGAGGACGTGGTCGACGCGGCGGGGCAGGTCACTGGCACGCCGACGGGCCGCCAGCTCGCCGGCCTGGCCCGCCGCCTCCGGGCGACCCTGGTCGTGGGGCTGGTGGAAGGAGACGGTGACGGCTTCCGGAACCTGGCCGTGGCCTGGGGGCCGGACGGAGAGGTCCTCGACAGCTACGAGAAGCACCAGCGGGTGCCCTTCGGCGAGTACATCCCGCTCCGCTCGGTGCTGGAGCGGGTGGTCGACCTGGGTGCCGTCCCCCGGGACGCCCGCGTCGGCGAGGGGCCGGGGTCCCTGGTCACCCCCGCAGGCGACCTGGGCGTGGCCCTCTCCTACGAGGTGTTCTTCCCCCGGCGGCTCCGGGACGCCCTGGCGGCCGGGGCCGAGGTGGTGCTCGTCCCCACCAACGCCTCGTCGTTCTCCACCACCCAGATGCCCGCCCTGGAGCTGGGGGCGGCCCGCCTGCGGGCCCTGGAGACGGGGCGGGTGGTGCTCCAGGCCGCCCCCACCGGGTTCTCGGCCGTCATCGGTCCGGACGGTGAGGTGCGGCGGCGCAGCCACCTGGGCCAGCGGACAATCCTCCGGGCCCCGGTGGAGCTGCGCCGCGGCACCACGCCCTACGCACGCCTGGGCGACGGCCCCTTCGTGGCCGCCGCCGCCGCCGCCCTGGCGGGGGCG
>JBOGHU010000036.1:0-8334 GCA_050742255.1 Acidimicrobiales bacterium | reverse complement strand
GCCCTGGCCCGCCTGGGAGCCCTGGCGGTGGCCTGGTACCTGGTGGCGGCCACGGCGGCCGCCGCCGCCAGCGGGCTGCTGCGGGCCGGCCGGGTGGCCACCGCTCTCGACGTGGTGACCCTTCCCGTGGTGCGCCGGATCGTCCACGCCGCCATGGGGGCGGGCCTGGTGGGAGCCACCCTGGTGGCGCCCGGGGCCCGGCCCCAGGCCACGCCGCTGCCACTGACGGCGCAGGCCGGCACCTGGGCGTCCCCGGCTCCCTCCACGTCGAGCGTGGACCGGCCCCCCCCGGGGGAGGAGCGCCCGGTGATGCGCCGCCTCCCGGTCGGACCCGGCGCCGGGCCGACGCCACCGGCCCCGAGGGGCACCGCCTCCCCCGCCCCCCCCTGGGAGGTGCGGCCCGGCGACCACCTGTGGTCGATCGGCGAACGGGTGCTCACCACGTCGTGGGGCCGGGCGCCCGAAGACGCCGAGCTGGCCCCCTACTGGGCGACCCTGGTGGCGGCCAACCGCCCCCGCCTCGCCAACCCCGCCGACGCCGACCTGATCTTCCCGGGCCAGGTCCTCGCCGTGCCCCCGTCGCCCCCCGCCCCGCCGCCGCGGCGGGGGCGCTGACTGAGCCCACCAAAGCCGCCCCCACTCGCTATCGTCGTCTGCAGACCGTCGTGAACGCGGGGTGAAGGCAGGGCGCGATGAAGGTGGTCGTGGACTACGACCGGTGCCGGAGCACCTGGGGGCGGGGGGAGGGCGCAGGCACTCCCACCCAGGCCATCACCCCGGGGGGCTGAGTGGCGGACTGCCCGTTCTGTGCCATCGCGGCCGGCGAGGTCCCCGCCGACGTCGTCACCACCACCGAGCGCACCGTTGCCTTCCGGGACCTGAACCCCCAGGCCCCCACCCACGTCCTGGTGGTCCCCAGCCGCCACGTCACCTCGGTGGCGGCAGTGGGCCCCGAGCACGCCGAGCTGGTGACAGAGATGCTGACCACCGCCCAGGACGTGGCCGCAGCCGAGGGGGTGGCCGAGACCGGGTACCGCCTGGTCCTCAACGTGGGCGACGACGCCGGGAACACCGTGCCCCACCTCCACCTCCACGTGCTCGGAGGACGCCGCCTGGCGTGGCCGCCGGGGTAGGCTCGTCCCGTTCGTGTCTGCGACCGACGTCAAGATCCTCGTTCCCGGTGACCACCACATGGTCGGCCTGTTGGGCCAGCGGGACGAGCTGCTGCGGCTGGTCGAGGGCGCCTTCGCCGGCGTCGACATCCACGTCCGCGGCAACCAGATCACCATCGGCGGCAGCGAGTCCGAGCGGGTGGCCAAGCTGTTCGAGGAGCTGCTGGTCCTGCTCGAGCAGGGCCAGTCGCTCGACGTCGCCAACGTCAGCCGCACCATCGACATGGTGAAGGCCGACCAGCGCCCCTCCGAGGTGCTCACCGCCGAGGTCCTGAGAGGGGCGAGGGGCCGGACGGTCAGGCCCAAGACCAGCGGCCAGAAGCGCTACGTCGACGCCATCTCGGACCACGTCATCACCTTCGGGATCGGCCCGGCCGGCACGGGCAAGAGCTGGCTGGCGGTCGCCATGGCCATCCGGGCCCTGCAGGCCAAGCAGGTCAACCGCATCATCCTCACCCGCCCCGCGGTCGAGGCCGGGGAGCGCCTGGGCTTCCTTCCCGGCGACCTCATGGCCAAGGTGGACCCCTACCTCCGACCGCTCTTCGACGCCCTCTTCGACATGGTGGAGCCCGAGGGGGCCCAGCGGCTCCTCGACCGGGGGACGGTCGAGGTGGCCCCGCTGGCCTTCATGCGGGGCCGGACCCTCAACGACAGCTTCGTGATCCTCGACGAGGCCCAGAACGTCACGCCCGAGCAGATGAAGATGTTCCTCACCAGGATCGGCTTCGGCTCCAAGGCGGTGGTCACCGGCGACGTGACCCAGGTCGACGTGCCCTACGGGAGGTCGGGCCTGTTCGGGCTCGAGCCCATCCTCGGCGACATCGACGGCGTGGCCTTCGTGCGTATGACCGCCACCGACGTGGTCCGTCACCGCATCGTCCAGGACATCGTCGACGCCTACGAGCGGTCAGGGGGCGAGGCAGGCCGATGAGCGGCGGGCAACACGTGGTCTCCGTCGACGAGCAGACGGCGGTCGCCCTCGACCGGGCGAGCCTCGCCGGTGTGGCGGCGGCGGTGCTCCGAGCCGAGGGGGTCCGCGGCCCCGTGGAGCTGGGGCTGCGCTTCGTCGACGAGGCCGCCATGACCGAGCTCCACCACCGCCACCTCGACGGCGAGGGCCCCACCGACGTGCTGGCCTTCCCCCTCGACGCGCCCGGGCCGACCCCCGGCGCCGCCTCCGGGGGCCCGGCGGTCGACCCTGAGCTGCCCACGCTGGTGGGGGACGTGGTCATCTGCCCGGCCGTCGCCGAGCGCAACGCCACCGCCCGGCACCAGGCCACCGCCGACGAGCTGGCGTTGCTGGTGGTCCACGGCACCCTCCACGTGCTGGGCTGGGACCACGCCGGGCCCGACGAGGAGGCGGCCATGTGGTCCCGCCAGCAGCAGCTCCTGGAGCGCTGCCACCGGCGACCACCTGGCCGATGAGCACCGCCGAGGTAGCCGCCGTCGTCGCCGTGGCGGTGCTGGTCGCCTCGGCCGCCTTCCTCGCCATGGCCGAGACCAGCCTCACCCACCTCCCCCGTGCCAAGGCCCAGGCCCTCGCCGAGGAGGGGCGGCGGGGGGCCGCCCGCCTCCAGCGCCTCCTGGAGCGCCGGGAGCAGGTCCTGAACCCCGTCCTGCTGCTCGTGCTGGTCTGCCACCTCACCGCCGCCACCCTGGTCGGCCTGGTGGCGGTCTCCTACCTCGGCCCCCTCGGGATCGCCCTGGCGACGGTCTTCGAGGTCGTCGTCATCTTCGTGGTGGCCGAGGCCGCCCCCAAGTCCTACGCCCTCCAGCACACCGAGCGGGCCGCCCTCCTGGTCTCGCCGGCGGTCAGCCTCCTGGCCCGGCTGGCTCCTGTCCGCCTGGTCACCCGTGCCCTCATCGGCCTGGCCAACCTGCTGATCCCCGGCAAGGGCCGCAAGGAGGGCCCGGCGGTCTCGGAGGAGGAGCTGCTGGCGATGGCGGACGTGGCCGTGGAGTCTGACGTCATCGAGGTGGAGGAGCGGGCCCTGATCCGTTCCATCATCGACTTCGGCGACACCGTGGCCCGGGAGGTGATGGTGCCCCGCCCCGACATGGTGACCCTCGACGGGAGTGCCACCGTGCCCCACGCCATGGAGACGGTCATCGCCAACGGCTACAGCCGCGTCCCGGTCTACGACGACGGAGGCATCGACGACATAGTGGGCATCGTCTACGCCAAGGACCTGATGCGGGCGTCCCGAGAGGGCCGCTCGTCGGCGAGCGCCCGCACGTTGCTGCGCCCGGCCCGCTTCGTGCCCGAGACCAAGCGCGTGGCCGAGCTCATGCGGGAGATGCAGGCGGAGCAATTCCACATGGCCATCGTGGTGGACGAGTACGGGGGGACCGCCGGGCTGGTCACCCTGGAGGACCTGATCGAGGAGCTGGTCGGCGAGATCGTCGACGAGTTCGACGTGGAGGACCCCCTGCTCGAGCCGCTGCCGGGCGGCGACGTGCGGGTCAACGCCCGCATGCCGGTCGACGAGCTCAACGACCTGTTCCGCCTGGACCTCCCCGAGGGGGACTGGGACAGCGTGGGCGGCCTGGTGCTGAACCTGCTGGGTCACGTTCCGAGCGAGGGGGAGGCCATCGAGGTGGGGGGCCACCGGCTGCGGGCCGAGCGGGTCCAGGGTCGGCGGATCGGCCGGGTCCGGGTCAGCCCGACCCCCGAGCCCGTCGCCCCCGACACCGACCAGGCTCCCCGGTAGCTCTGCTCGTGCGCTCGGGTCTGGTCACCCTGGCGGGCCGTCCCAACGTGGGCAAGTCAACGCTGTTGAACCACATCGTCGGCACCAAGGTCAGCATCGTCTCCCCGGTGGCCCAGACCACCCGGGGAGCGGTGCGGGGCGTGCTCAGCCGCCCCGACGCCCAGGTAGTCTTCGTCGACACCCCGGGCATCCACAGGTCCCGCTCCCCCCTCGCCCGGCGCCTCAACGACCTCGCCTCCGGGTCGATCGCCGGCGTCGACGTGGTGTGCCTGGTGCTCGACGCCACCGCGCCCCTGGGACGGGGCGACCGCCTGGTCGCCGCCCAGCTCCCTCCCGAGACGGTGGTGGTCGTGAACAAGGTCGATGCCGCCTCGCCCACCGAGGTCCTCGAGCAGCTGGCCCGCGCCGGCGAGCTGGACCGCTCGGCGTACTTCCCGGTCTCGGCCCGGACCGGCGAGGGGGTGGCGGCGCTGGTCGAGCACCTGGTCCATCGCCTGCCCGAGGGTCCGCCGCTTTACCCCACCGACACCGTGCGCGACACGCCTGAGGAGGCGTGGGTGGCCGAGCTGGTGCGCGAGCAGCTCCTCGGGGTCCTGCGCCAGGAGCTCCCGTACTCGGTCGCCACCCGGGTCACCGAGTGGGACTGGCCCCGGATCCGCTGCGAGATCCTGGTGGAGCGGGAGTCCCAGAAGGGCATGGTGATCGGCAGGGGCGGTTCGGTGCTCAAGGCGACGGGCACCGCTGTCCGCCACCAGCTCCCCCCCGGCGCCCACCTGGAGCTGGTGGTCAAGGTGGACAGGGACTGGCAGCGCCGGCCCCAGGCCCTGGAGCGCCTCGGCTACTGACCGGCGGTCTACCCTGACCCTGTGCCAGGCGGGGTCAGGCCCGAGCTCGAGGGGCGACGCCACAGCAGGCGGGTCGCGGCGCGGAGGCGGCCGCTCCTGCCGGTCGCCCTGATGGTCGCCGGTCTGGCGCTGACGACCCTCTCCGGGCTCCGCCTCCGCTCGGAGCTTTGGCCCCCACCCGGGGGTGCCACCACCCCGCCGTCGGCGTCCGACTGCACCAACCAGGGCTGCCGCGCCAACGACGACCCCCGTCCGGCACGAGGCTACGAGGTGCCGGCGGTGGCCGTCGGTCCCGCCGACCCCGACCACATGGTCGTCACCGACATCAACCTGGTGGGCGGCCACTGCGGCTGGCACGTCACCTTCGACGGGGGGCGGGAGTGGACGGACGGAGTCTTCGAGCTGCCACCAGGGTTCCGGCAGTGCCGACTCGACTCGGGTGGCTTCCTCCCCCTCGGCAACGTCGCCGTCGGGCCGTCGGGGACGATCTACACGGTCCTGGCCTCGGCCCGGGTCGACGAGCAGGGCCGCCCCACCGAGGGCGAGAGCGTGCTGTTGGCGCGCTCCGGCGACGGTGGCCGCAGCTTCTCCCCGGCCACGGTGGCCGTCCCGGGAGGGCCACCCACCGACAGCTGGCTGCGTCCGGCGCTGACCGCCGCCCCTGGGCCATCGGGGAGCGACCGGCTGTTGATCTCGTTCTGGGGCTGCCGCCCACCCTCGGGGGCCCAGCCGGGCATCTGCGACCGCGCCCTGTTCGCCCAGTCGCGGGACGCAGGGGCGACCTTCTCGGAGCCGGTCGTGGTGAACGACGACCCCGCCGGCTTCAGCCCCTCGGGCCCCGCAGTCGGAGCCGACGGCTCGGTGTACGTCCTGTTCCTGCGGCGCTTCAACGACGGGATCGCCGATGTGCTGCTGGCCCGCTCCGTCGACGACGGGGCCAGCTTCTCGGTCACCGCCGTCGACCGCCAGCCCCGGGTCGGCCTCACCTACGACTCGGCCAAGCTGGAGGTGGCTCCCGACGGCCGCACCCTCTACACCGTCTTCAGCGACAACCGCACCGGCGACCCCGACGTGTACTTCCGCCGCTCCACCGACGGTGGGCGGACCTGGGACCAGGCGGTCCGGCTCAACAGGGACCCCGCCGGGTCCAGCTACCTCCCGTGGCTGTCGGTGGCCCCCGGAGGCCGCATCGACGTGGTCTTCTACCAGCGACGGGTCGAGGATACCGACGACGTCCAGTGGACCTACTCGACCGACGGCGGCGAGACCTTCGCTCGGGACCTCCAGATCAACGAGGACAGCATCGACCGCCAGGTCGGCTACTGGTTCGAGGTCGGCGACTCCTACCCGCCCAGGGTGGCCTCGTCAGAGGAGGCCGCCTATGTGGTGTGGAGCGACTCGGCCGCCGGGACGGCCGCGGGGACGGCTGCCACCGACACCCAGGACACCTTCCTCCGCCGCATGGCGATCGATCCGGGGCCCTGAGCCCGACCCTCGGAGGGAGGGAGCCGGGAGCCGGGCCGGCCCCGGGCGCCGGCATGTGGGCGGCGCGCCCCTGGCGGTCACCCGGCACTGGGGCCGTAGCTCCGCTGCCTGGGGCCCCCCTGGCCCGCCGCCGATCACATTGAGCCGGCGAGGAAGCAGGCCGCCTGATGGCCCGGGTTCGTCTCCCGTAGCACGGGCTCGGCCTCGAGGCACTCCGCCGCACGGAACGGGCACCTCGGGGCATAGGCGCAGCCCTGACCCGGATCGAGATCCAACGGGGCGGCCTGGAGTGGCGGTCGCAGGTCCCGTACTGCCGTGATGAGGGCTCGGGTGTAGGGGTGCAGGGGAGCCCGGATGAGCTGTTCGGTGGGACCGATCTCCACGATCCGCCCCTCGTACATCACCGCTACCCGGTCGCAGAAGTACCGGGCCAGCGCCAGATCGTGGGTGACGAGCAGGAAGGCGATCCCTTGGCGGCGCTGGAGATCCTGCATGGTCGTCAGCAGCTGTCCACGAAGCGCGGTGTCGAGCATCGATGTCGGTTCGTCGGCGATGATGAGGCGGGGGTGTAACACCAGGGCGCGGGCGAGAGCGACCCGTTGGCGCTGCCCACCCGACAGCTCGGCCGGGTGCCGGAGGGCGTACACGTCCGGGGGGAGTCCAACGTCGCCCAAGGCTCGCCGCGCCTCGGCCACCTGTTCGGCGCGGGAGCGCACGCCATGGATCTGTATCGGTTCCGTGACCAGGTCGACCACGCGCATGCGTGAGCTCAGCGACTCGTAATGGTCCTGGAAGATCAGGCGCTTCCGGGAAGTTCGTGGGTAGCCCAGGTCAGGGCGACGACGGGTAGAGGTCGAGCCCGCCCAGGTGGAAGTAGATCGCGGTCTTGAAGTGTTCGCGGTTGCGATACCCCCGGGCTTGGACGCGGATGGCCTGAATGCGGCTGTTGAGGCCCTCGGCGGTGGCCGAGGTGATGCGGTGCGAGAAGAACGCCATGACGCCGTCGTAGTGTCGCTTGATCATGCGGGCCACCTCGATGACGGGCGCAAGCCGGGAGTGTGTGGCCCAGAAGTACCACCGCCTCCAGTGCTTCTCGGCCCAGCCCCGTCGGAGGTAGTCCCACAGGTAGCGCAGGTCCTCCTTGATCGCGTACGCCCGCCCGGTCTTGAGCTCGACGGCACGCAGCGCATCGAAGCGCTCGGCGTGGCGCTCGGGGAGGTTCTCCGAGGAGTAGAGCCAGAGGTACTTGGTGCCGGCGAGGAGGTTGTCGCCGTCGGCTTTCAACCTCCGGTGTTCGGACTTGCGCACGGTGTCGACCGCCTTCCCCATGTGGGCCATGATGTGGTAGCGGTCGAAGACGATCTTCGAGTCGGCGTCTTCGAGGTGGGCTCGCACCGAGTTGGCGTAGGGCTCCCACATGTCCATGGCGACTGCCTCGATGCGACCTAGCTCCTCGGCCGGCAGCGTGTCGAAATAGGCGTCCAGGCTGGCCTCTTTGGGTTCGTCGGCGATGAAGCGCACCGTGCCGGCGTCGACGTCGGACACGACGGTGATGTAGTCCTGTCCCCGCCCGGCCGCCTTCTCGTCGACGCCCAGGTGGACGGGAGCCGAGACTGGCCGTCGTCGCAGCCCTCGCGCCACGGCGCGCTCCATGAGGCGCCAGCCCTCGTCCCAGCTGACCCGCAGGATCCGGCATGCCCCTCCGACATCGCACTCGGCCAGCACGTCGACGGCCAGACGCTCGAAGAGCACGGTGAAACGGGAATGCGGCTCGGCCCAGGGCAGGGCGACGTTGCGGACGCCATGCTCGGGACACTCCACGCGCGGTGCTCGGGCGTGCAGGAACGTCAAGAACTGGCAGCTGTCGAGGTGGCGCCAGGCTCGCTCGTCGGCATGGTCGTAGACCGCAAGCTCCCGCTCGCACTCCGGGCACGCGAACCGAGTGCCCTTGGGATGCACAGCCCACACGTCGACACGCTGGTCGGCCGCAGACAGCTCGACCCGTCTCACCTCCCAGGGGGACTCGAGACCCAACAGGTAGCCGTAAAGCTCGGTATCGCGCACAGCGACATCGTCGCGACGCCCCTCACCATGCCGCCAGCGAACACACGTTGCCCAAAA
>JBOGHU010000035.1:0-12974 GCA_050742255.1 Acidimicrobiales bacterium | reverse complement strand
GGCCGGAGCCGGCCCGGCCCCCCCGTCCGGGCGGCGGCGGGCGCCACCGCGCTGCCCGTAGCGGCGCTGGAAGCGCTCCACCCGGCCTCCGCTGTCGACCAGCTTCTGCTTGCCGGTGAAGAACGGGTGGCACTCGTTGCACAGCTCGGGGTGCAGCTCGGGCTTGGTCGAGCGGGTCACGAAGGTGTTGCCGCACGAGCAGGTGACCGTGGCCTCGACGTAGCGGGGGTGGATGTCGGCCTTCATGGGGGCCAGCCTACCCGCCGGTCACCAGGCCTCGGTGGGGGGGTCACGCGCTGGCGGGCCCGGTCCTGGCCGCCTCGGCCAGGAACTCGTCGTTGGACCTGAACGTCTTCATGCCGTCCATGAGGCGCTCCAGGGCGGCGCTGGGCGAGGCCCCGTCGGCGGACAGGGCGTTGAGCGCCCGCCGCACCCGCCAGACCTG
This sequence comes from Acidimicrobiales bacterium, assembly GCA_050742255.1. Lineage (GTDB taxonomy): Bacteria > Actinomycetota > Acidimicrobiia > Acidimicrobiales > CADCSY01 > JBOGHU01. The sequence goes on along the minus strand of JBOGHU010000035.1, from coordinate 12,529 downwards.
CTGGAGCTGCTTGCGGTCGAACAGCAGCTCCTCGTGCCGGGTGGAGGAGGCGTCTACGTCGATGGCCGGGTAGATCCGCCGCTCGGCCAGGCGCCGGTCGAGGCGGAGCTCCATGTTGCCGGTGCCCTTGAACTCCTCGAAGATCACCTCGTCCATCCGCGACCCCGTCTCGATGAGGGCGGTGGCCAGGATGGTGAGCGAGCCCCCCTCCTCGATGTTGCGGGCGGCGCCGAAGAACTTCTTGGGCGGGTACAGGGCCCCGGAGTCGACCCCTCCGGACATGATCCGCCCACTGGTGGGCGCGGCCAGGTTGTAGGCCCGGGCCAGCCGCGTGATGCCGTCCAGGACCACCACCACGTCCTTGCCCTCCTCGACCAGGCGCTTGGCCCGTTCGATGGTCAGCTCGGCGAGGGCGGTGTGCTCCTCGGAGGGTCGGTCGAAGGTGGAGGCGATGACCTCGCCCCGGGTCGACCGGCGCATGTCGGTGACCTCCTCGGGGCGCTCGTCCACCAGCAGCACCATCAGGTGCATCTCGGGGTTGTTGACCTCGATGGAGCGGACGATCTGCTTGATCACCGTGGTCTTCCCCGCCTTGGGCGGCGAGACTATGAGGCCCCGCTGGCCCTTCCCGATGGGCGAGATGAGGTCGATGATGCGGGCCGTCATGTTGTTGGCGTCGGTGCCGGGGACCTCCAGGCGGAGCTTCTCGTCGGGGAAGAGCGGTGTGAGGCTCTCGAACCGCGGCCGCCTCCTGGCCAGCTCGGGGTCCCCGCCGTTGACGCTGTCGATGCGGACCATGGCCGGGTTCTTCTCGCTGCGGTTGGCGGGCCGGCTAGCCCCGGTCATGTGGTCGCCCTTGCGCAACCCGAACTGGCGCACCTGCTTGACCGAGAGGTACACGTCCTCCTTGCTGGGCAGGTAGCCGCTGGTGCGCAGGAACCCGTAGCCGTCGTCGCGGAGGTCGAGCAGGCCCGAGCACTCCACCGGCGCGCCCGACGACTGGTCGTCCTGGCCCCTCTCCCGGTCCCGCCCCCGACGGCGCCGCCGCCGGTTGCCGGGATCGGCGTCGTTCTCGCCCCGTGACCGGCCCCCGTCGTTGCGACCCTGGTCCCGAGACCCGTCGTCGCGCTCGTCGCCCCGCTCGTCCCGGTAGCCGGCTGCCGGGACGTCCTCGTCCCGGGTGCCGGCTGGCTGGGGCCCGGCGTCCGGGCGCTCGGGGCTACCGCCCGCCGAGCCGTTGGCCACCGGCCGCTCGGCCTCGGCGGCGGGGCCACCCTGGCGGTCCCCGTGGTTGCCCTCGGCCCGGTCCGGGAGGGTGATGCCCGCGGTGGTGAGGATGAGATCGACCAGATCGGACTTCTTGGACCGCGAGCCGGGCTCGGCGCCCATGGCCCGAGCGATGGCCTGCAACTCCTCGCGCTCCTTGCGTTCGAGGACCGAACGCTCGAGAACGGACTCGCTCATGGCGTACCTCGTTTCATCATCGTCTGGTGCGAGCTGAGCCAGTCGCCACCGCCGCCCCTCTTCGCCGATCGGCCCGCGTGCGGGGTGGGAGCTGCGTCCGCCCTCCCCCGGACCTGGCCAGGGGCACGGAAGCCGGTCACAGCTCGAACACGCCGACGCGAACGGTGGGCCCACCAGGCCGAAGACGGGAGTGGGGTGCATGACCTGCTCAGCACCGTCGGCCCCACCACTCTAGCGCGTCCCGGCCCCCGATGCGGCATCCGGCCCCTCCCCGGGCCCGCTCCTCGCCTACGCCGGCCCTGACCTCACCCGAGCATCGGGACCAGAGGGGTGGTCGCGGTGATCAGCGAGCCGGCCACGGCGGCGGCGGCGATGAGCACGCAGCCGGCCACCCCGGTGGCCCGGCGGGTGGCCCCGGGGCCCTCGGTGGCGAAGAGGACCGCTCCCGCCGCAGCCCCCCCGGCCAGGCCCCCCAGGTGGCCACCTATGGAGATGCCGGGGATGGCGAAGGTGAGGACCAGGTTGATGGCCAGCAGGGCGGGGATGCCCGACTGCGTCGGGTCGACGCCGCGGTGGCGCATGCCCACCACGGCGGCCCCCATGAGGCCGAACACCGCGCCCGACGCCCCGGCGGTGAAGGCCTCCGGCTGGAGGACCAGGGCACCGAAGGCCCCGCCCAGGAGGGCGGTGAGGTACAGGGTGGCGAACCGTAGCCGGCCCAGCGCCGGCTCCAGCATCAACCCCAGCTGGTACAGGATCACCATGTTGAACCCGATGTGGACGATGCCGTAGTGCAGGAACCCTGAGGCCACCAGCCGCCACCACTCCCCCTCCGCCACCGCCGGCCCGACCAGGGCGAAGTCCCGGGCCAGGGGGTTCGCCGATCCGATGGCGGCGCCGGCCCCCCCCAGCGCGGGCAGGAAGGCGGCGGCGTTGAGGGCGATCAGGACGACCGTGACCGTCGCCGCCGGTCGAGTGTCGCGCAGGGTGTGGACGCCCGGCGCGGCCCGGACACAGGGCGGGCAATGGAAGCCCACGGGTGCCGTGACCATGCAGTCCTCGCAGATGGGGCGGCCGCAGCGCCGGCAGCGCACCCCGACCGACCGGTCCGGGTGGCGGTAGCAGCGCCACTCCCACGATCCGTCCCCGGGGGGGAGCGTCGACCGGTCGTCACCCCCGGGGGCTGGCTCAGGCGCGGACGCGGGCATCGATCAACCGGGCCATCAGGCCGTGCCCGGGCACCGCCGCCGACCCGGCGGCGCCCGCCTCGCTGTAGCGGCCCCCCGGCCCGTCGACGCGGCTGTCGACCAGCAGCCAGGGGACCGGGTCGGTGGTGTGGGTCCGGCGGCCGATGGGGGTGGGGTGGTCGGGGAGCAGCAGCAGGCGCCAGGGGCCGAGCTGGTCGAGGCCCTCGACCAGGGGGCCGAGGATGTGGCGGTCCCAGCGCTCGAGGGCGGTCACCTTCTCCCCCACGTCGCCGGCGTGGCCGGCCTCGTCGGTGGCCTCCACGTGGATGAGGAAGAGCTCGGACCCACCCGCCAGCGTCTCCAGGCAGGCATCGCGCTTGGCCTCGTAGTCCGTGTCGTACCACCCCGTGGCGCCGGGGACCTCGATCACGTCGATGCCGGCCAGCACCCCCAGCCCCCGGATGAGGTCGACCCCGGTCACCAGACCCGCCTCCACCCCGTGGAGCTGGCGGAAGGGGGGCAGCTCGGGCCGGCGGCCCTGGCCCCACAGCCACACCTGGTTGGCGGCGGTGCCGGTGCCGGCCACGACGTCCCGTGACGCCTCCATGACCGCCCGCAGCTTGGGGGCGGCCGGCCCCCTCGGCCACGCCAGGGGCCGGCCCGCCAGGTCGTGGGGCGGCGTGCAGGTGGCGTCGCCCCAGTGGGCGGGGACCACCACCAGGTGGCGGTAGGAGACCCCGGCGTGGAACTCCACCTCCCCGCTGCCCAGCTCCCGGCGGAGGGCGGTGACGACCGCCGCCGCCGCCTCGCTGCTCGGGTGGCCCCCGGCGAAGTCGACGAGGGTGCCGTCGGGGCCCACCGTGACCAGGTTGCAGCGGTAGGCGACCTGGTCAGGACCGAGCTCGATGCCCATGCCGGCGGCCTCTATGGGAGCGCGGCCGGTGTGGTGACGGACGGGGTCGTAGCCGAGGATGGCCATGTTGCCCACGTCGCTGCTGGGCGCCATGCCGGGGGGGATGACCGCGGCCCGGCCCACCTGGCCCCGCTTGGCCAGGGCGGCCAGGCTGGGCATGGCCGCCGCCTCCAGGGGCGTGCGCCCACCGAGCTCGGGGACCGGCTCGTCGGCGCAGCCGTCGGGGACGCACACGACGTGGTTCACGGAGCCAGGGTAGACCGCCGCCCCGGGAACCCGGCGGCGGCGGCTCTGATCGATGGACCCCTACGCCCGGGCGTGGGCGGCGATGTGGCCCCGCACCGCGGCCAGGTCGTTGGGGACCCTCACCACCCGCTCGGGTCGCTCCAGCAGGTCGGCCAGGTGCTCGGGCGGGGAGGGGACGACCCCGGTGGCGGCGGCCACCGCCTCGGGCAGCTTGGCCGGGTGGGCGGTGGCCAGCACCACCATGGGGACGGCCGGGTCTCTCCGGCAGGCCCGGGCCGCCACCACCCCCACACCGGTGTGGGGGTCGATCAGCGCGCCCGCCTGGTCGTGCACCTGGGCCATGGCCTGGGCCACGGCGTCGTCGTGGGCCTCGGCGCCGTCGAAGACGGCCCGGATCCCGGCCATGGCGGTGGCGCCGAGCTGGAGCCGCCGCTCCCGCCCGAAGCGGTCCATGAGCGCCGCCACCGCCGCCCCGTCGCGGTCCAAGGCCTCGAACAGCAGGCGCTCCACGTTGCTCGACACCTGGATGTCCATGCTGGGGCTGGTGGTGGCTACCACCTGTCGGACCTCCAGCCTCCCCGACCGGAGGAACCGGGTGAGGGTGTCGTTCCGGTTGCTGGCCACCACCAGCTGGTCCACCGGCAGCCCCATCCGCCGGGCGACCCACCCGGCGAAGACATTGCCGAAGTTGCCGGTGGGCACCGAGAAGGCGACCGGCCGGGCCGGGGCGCCGAGGGCGACGGCGGCGGTGACGTAGTAGACGGTCTGGGGCAGGATCCGGGCCCAGTTGATGGAGTTGACGGCCGACAGGCGGTAGCGGTCCCGGAACGGCGCGTCGCCGAACAGGGCCTTCACCAGGCTCTGGCAGTCGTCGAAGGTGCCCTCGACCGCCAGGTTGTGGACGTTGGTGGCGTCCACCGTGGTCATCTGGCGGCGCTGTACCTCCGACACCCGCCCGGCGGGGTGGAGGATGAACACGTCGAGGGCGTCCCGGTCCCGGCACGCCTCGATGGCCGCCGACCCGGTGTCGCCCGAGGTCGCGCCCACGATGGTCAACCGCTCCCCCCGCCGGGCCAGGACGTGGTCGAACAGGCGGCCCACCACCTGGAGGGCCAGGTCCTTGAAGGCCAGGGTGGGGCCGTGGAAGAGCTCCAGCAACCACTCGTTGTCGCCGATCTGGCGGAGCGGCGCCACCGCCGCGTGCCGGAAGCCGGCGTAGGCGTCGGCCACCACCCGGTGGAGGACCTCGCCGTCCACGGCGTCGGCCACGAACGGCGCCATGAGCTCCACCGCCACATCCGCGTAGGGTCGCCCGGCCAGGCTCTCCAGCCGACCGGCGGGGAGCGAGGGCCACGACTCGGGGACGTACAGCCCCCCGTCGGCGGCCAGGCCGGCCAGGAGGACCTCGTCGAAGGGGAGCACCGGGGCCGCTCCCCGGGTGCTGACGTACTTCACGCCGGCCTCATCCCGGTGCCGGGGAGGGGCCGACCACCCGAAGCAGGCTGGTGACCCGGTCGACCACGTCCAGCTCCCGGAGGTCCGACAGCGTGGCCTGCACGGCCGACTCCACCGCCTCGTGGGTTATGAAGATGAGGCGCGCCTCCTCACCCAGGCCCTCCTGCTCCATCGACCGGATGGACACGCCGTGGGCGGCGAAGACGCCCGACACCGCGTGCAGCACCCCGGGGCGGTCAGCCACCTCGATGTGCAGGCAGTACTCGGAGCGAACCTCGTCGATGGGGCGGATCACCGCCCGGGGCAGCACGCCCAGGGGGGCGTGGGAGCCGGCCTTGAGGTCGGCGGCGGCGTCGATCAGGTCCCCCAGCACCGCCGCGGCCGTGGGCATCCCGCCCGCCCCCCGGCCATAGAGCATGACCTCGCCCACCGCGTCGCCCTCCACGAACACGGCGTTGAAGCTGTCGCGCACCGAGGCCAGGGGGTGCCCGGCGGGGACCATCGCCGGGTGGACCCGCAGCGCCACCTCGGGGGCGGGAGCCCCCTCCCGGCCGTCGCCGTCGAACTGCTCGGCCACGGCGAGGAGCTTGACCTCGTAGCCGAGGCGGCGGGCAAAGGCGATGTCGGCGGGGGTGAGGTTGGCGATGCCCTCGTGGTAGACGTCGCCTGCCACCACCGAGGCCCCGAAGGCGATGGTGGCGATGATGGCCGCCTTGGCCCCGGCGTCGAAGCCCTCCACGTCGGCGGTCGGGTCCCGCTCGGCGTACCCCAGCCGCTGGGCCTCGGCCAGGGCGTGGTGGTAGTCCGCCCCGTCCTCGCTCATGCGGGTGAGGACGTAGTTGGTCGTGCCGTTGACGATCCCCATGACCCGGCGGATGCGCTCGCCCGCCAGCGACTCCCGCAGCACCCGGATGAGGGGGATGCCTCCCGCCACCGCCGCCTCGAAGAGCAGGTCGACCCCGGCGGCGTCGGCGGCGGCGAAGAGCTCGGCGCCCACGTTGGCCAGCAGCTCCTTGTTGGCGGTGACCACCGGCTTGCCCGCCTTGAGGGCGTCGAGGACCAGGCCCCGCGCCGGCTCGATGCCCCCGATCACCTCCACCACCACGTCGATGTCGGCGTCGGCCACCACGTCGCCGGCGTCGTGGGTGAGGCAGCCGGGGGGGAGCTGGACGAAGCGCTCCTTGGACAGGTTCCGCACCGCCACCCGGGTCACCTCCAGCCGCAGCCCGGTGCGGGCTTCGACCGCCCCGGCCCGCTCGGCGAGCAGCCTGACCAGGGCCGCGCCCACCGTGCCGCAGCCCAGCACGCCCACCCGCACCGGGACACCAGAGCCGTCCATGGCGGTCACGGTACCTCCGAGCCGCCCTCCCGCTGCTCTCCGGCTGCTCTTTGGACCGTTTGCCGGCCCGGTGCCGGCGGATCGTCCAAGGAGCGCATGGTCCAAGGAGCGGCGAGTGCCGGGGCGGTGGGCGGTTCAGGCGTCCAGGCGCAGCAGGTCGTCGAGGGTCTCCCGGCGCACCACCTCCCGGGCCTGACCGCCGGCGACGAAGACCACGGGGGGCCGGGGCACCTTGTTGTAGGTGGACGCCATCGAGTGGCCGTAGGCGCCGGTGACGGGGGTGGCCACCACGTCGCCCACCGCCAGGTCGGTGGGGAGGCGGGCGTCGCGGACGATGACGTCGCCCGACTCGCAGTGCTTGCCCACCACGGTCACCACCTGGGGCCGGTCAGCGGCGGCGGCGCGGGGCAGGAAGGCCTCGTAGCCGCTGCCGTACAGCACCGGGCGGGGGTTGTCGCTCATCCCGCCGTCCACCGAGACGTAGGTGCGGATCCCCGGCAGGTGCTTGATGGTGCCCACCCGGTAGCAGGTGAGGGCGGCGCCGGCGGCCACGGCACGGCCCGGCTCCACCAGCAGGCGGGCGGTGATCCCCGCCTCGGCGCAGGCCTTCTTGAGCGCCGCCCCCCACTCGGTGATCGAGGGCGCCTCCTCCCCCTCCACGTAGGCGACGCCGAGCCCGCCGCCCAGGGACAACTCAGGGAGCTCGAGGGGGGCCACGAAGGGGGCCAGGAGGTCGACGGCCTTGGCGAAGGAGGACAGCAGGAAGACGTTGCTGCCGATGTGGGCGTGGACCCCGACCAGCTCCATGGCCGTGGACGCCCGGGCCCGGGCCACGGCGGCGGCCGCCGCCCCGCTGGCCAACCCGAAGCCGAACTTGGAGTCGGCCTGGCCGGTCATGACGTACTCGTGGGTGTGGGCCTCCACACCGGGGGTCACCCGCACCAGCACTCGGGGGGGCGGGGCGCCGGCCCCCACCAGGGCCTCGATTCGGTCCAGCTCGTCGTCGCTGTCGACCACCACCCGGCCGGCCCCGATCTCGAGGGCCCGGGCCAGCTCAGCGGTGGACTTGTTGTTGCCGTGCACCACCAGGCGCCCGGGCGGCACCCCGGCGTCGAGGGCCACGTGCAGCTCGCCCCCGGTGGCCACGTCGAGGCCCATGCCCTCCTCGTGGACCAGGGCGGCCATGGCCCGGCACAGGAAGGCCTTGGCCGCGTAGGAGGCGCCGTCGCCGAAGGCCGCCACCGCCTCCCCGCACCGGGCCCGCAGGTGGGCCTCGTCGTAAACGAACAGGGGCGTGCCGTGGCGCTCGGCCAGCGCCACCACGTCGCAGCCGCCCACCGCCAGGCGCCCGCCCCGGTGCACCTCGGCGGTGAGGGGGAGCAGATGGGGGGGGAGCGGGGTCACGGTCCCTCGTCGCCCACCGCCCGCATGCTAGCCAGCCGCCTCTCGCGCCCGGTCCCACGTGTCGGTCCGCGGGGTCCGGCCCGGCGGCCGGGGCGCTACGCTCGGTGTGCCAGCCCTCGTAGCTCAGCGGATAGAGCAGCGGCCTCCGGAGCCGTGTGCGCAGGTTCGATTCCTGCCGGGGGCGCACCTGGTAATCGGCGTTGACCAGGGGAATCTTCCTGGTCAGAGTTCTCTCCGATTAGCCGCTGGAGACCGCTGTTTGCCCCGGTTTGCCGCTACTTGGGGGAGGAGTGGGGGAGGATAGCCGGTGCGCTCGCCTGGTGATGAGTTGCTAGCAGTCTCCTCTCCTCGTCACGTCGAGAACTGAGTGTCGACGCCGCTTTGAAAACTGACGCACTATCGGGGACTAGATCGCGCGGCCGCCAGCTCGTCCGCAGCTTGTGTAGGTGGTCGACGCCGGCAGCGAACGGAACGGGAACACTGACTACCATCACAACCGGCTCCACCCGGGAAACTCACACCGACAATTTCGGTGATCGACCGCATGCAATATCCGCGATCGGCGGCACCGTGAGTACGTGTGGGTGACGAGGCGACCCGACGTCGTGTCCTTCCCGGTCGACGCGATACTCAGCTCACCCTCGGACTGCAGCAGCTTCAGCGCGTAGGCGGCACGTTCGGCGCCTTCCTCCTCGGCGACGGCCAGCACCTTGTGGGCCAGGTCGGCCTCGCCCATGTAGAACAGCGACTGGCCGGTCATGGCTGAGAACTTCACCCGCTCCTCGCCCGGCACCATCGCCAGCACCGCATCCATCAACGCACTCTTCCCCGCTGCGGAGGTGGACTGGACGATGACCGCCAACGGCCGGTCCAGCTTCCGGCTCACCGCGGCGAGGTAACCGACGAGGCAGTTGGTGGCCTCCCCGACGATCCCGACCCGCTCGAAGTCGGCGACGATCCGCCCGACCAGATCGGGCGCGCGCAGCAGCTCGAGCGCGGCGGCCTGTTCTTGTTCGGTCAACACGACGGGTTGCTCGGTCGGTGCCTGCGCTGAGCGGACCACCTCATCCGCGACGCGCTCACAGGCGAGCAGGACGCGGCCGAGGTCGTGCTTCACGACGTCGTCGGAGACGTGCAGCTCCTCGGCGGCCTGCTTCACGAACACCGTGCGGGCCCGGGCCGAGTAGAGGTCCAGCGTGTCGACGTGGAAGCGGTCGCCGCGGCCGTCGTGGCGGGCGACCAACACGTTCACCCGCAACAGATCGAACGAGGAAACCTTGCTCAAGCCGCGGACCCGCCACCGTCGATCGCCGAGCGCGACGCGCAGCTCGTCGCCGTCGACCACCGGCGCGACGTCATCGGGCAGCGCCGGCGTGGGCGACACCAGCTCGGGCGGCAGCGGCCCGGCAGCGAAAGAGGAAGCATCCGGTTCGGACTCGTCGACGTCGGGCTCGCCCTGGTGCTCGTCGACCTGCGGCGGCTCGACCGGTGGCGTCGAGTCACGTCGGCGCGGAGCGGGCCCGGTGCCCATCCACGCCGCCGAGCGGATCGGCTTGCCCAGCGCGTCGGTCGGGTTTTTCGCGTCGCACGCGACGTCGTTGGCGTCCGCGCCGACGGGGAACTGCACGCGGAAACACTCGACGCCTTCGGCCATCAACTTCTTCGCGAGCTTGGAGGCGGCGCGGTCGCCGGCATCATCGGCGTCGAACGCGATCAGCACCCGCTTGATGTCGTGCACCCGGATGGCGTCGAGGTGCTCGGTCGTGACACCTTCGGTCCCGTAGGCGGCGGTCACGTGTCGGAGCCCTGCGCACCAGAAGCTGAGCGCGTCGATCAACGACTCGCACACGATCACCTCGTCGCCCGCTGCGAACGCTTCGATGTTCCAGACGCCGGCGTGGGGGCCGGGCAGGTAGAGGTGGGTCGGCGTTCCTGCCCGCAGGTCGTCGCGGATCTTGCGGCCGTAGACCTCGTGCACCACCCCGTCGTTGACGACGGGAACGACGAGTGAACCGGTGAAGTGCTCATGGCCCGAGGACCGCAAGATCCCGAGGCGCTGCAGCCGGCCTCGGATCTCCGCGCCGGCCTGGCGGTTGCGCTGCGGGAGCCGGTAGCCGAGCGTGCGGTTCGCGAACCCCAGCCGGAACCGCTCCACCGCCTCCGGATGGGCGATCCGCCGGCGTCCAGGAACCCGATCGCCTCCGGCGATTCCCGCAGGGTGTGGTGGTAGAAGCCGATGACCTCGCCCAGCAGCTCCCGGTCCTCGGCGCTCACGTCGAACGGCGCCGCCAGCTTGGGCACCGACGTCCGCTTCGGCGCCGGCCCGTCGCTCGAGGTGCGCGCGCCGTTGCGCAGCAGCTCCACCGCGTGGCGGAAGCTCACGCCCTCGGCCCGCATCACCCAATCGATCACGCTGCCCCCGGCCGCGCACGCCCCCATGCAGTGCCACAGGTTTCTTTGCCGGCGAGATGACCAGGCTCGGCTCCCGGTCGTCGTGGAACGGGCACAACCCGATCAGGTCCCGGCCATGACGCCGCAGCACGATCCCGCGTGCCTCGGCCAGGCGCTCGACCGCCACCTCGGCCTTGAGCCGCTCGATCTCAGCGTCGGGGATGCGGGCCAACAGCGCTCTCCTGTCAAGAGGGCGTTCTTGCGCTGTTATAGATATCGTTTCTGCTAGCTCAGATCAAGGAGCCCGAGGAGGCACCCGTATGGTCACCGCAGCCGTCATCCCCCTCGACATGGACCTCGCCCAACGCCTCGCCGACCGCCGACACGGAGCGGGCCTCACTCAACAGGCCCTCGCGGACCGCGTCGGCATCCACGTCTCGAACATCCGCCGCTATGAGGCCGGCACCAGCCAGCCCACTCTCGACGTGCTCCGCAACCTCGCGCTCGCGCTCAACTGCAGCGCAGACTCGCTCCTCTTCGACGACGCCGACCGCGGTCCCGACGAGGACCTGCGCCTCCAGTTCGAAGCCGCCAGCGCCCAGCTCGACGAGGAAGGCAAGCAACTCGTGCGCGCCCTCATTGAAGGCGTCCTGCTCCGCCACGAAGCCCGCCGCTGGGCCAACGCCGGCTGAGCGCCGTCAGGCGGCGAGGAGCTGGGTGAGCACCAGCTCGACAGCACCCGCACCGCTCAGCGCGTCGCGCGGGAGGCGATCGCACTCGTCATCAGTGATCGGTTCCTCGCGCACCGGGCCCCGGAGGTCTTCGGGCGAATAGATCACCCGGAAGGCGCGGCCAGACGGCTCACGCCGACCAAACGCGGGGATCGGCCAGTCCTCAGGGTCCCAGCCTTCGAGCGTGCCGAGGATCGGCCACTGCCCCTTGATCAAGCCGAGGTCACCGAAGCGCATGACCCGGACGGCGTCCGAAGGACGGAGTCCAGCAACATCGTCGAGCGTCGGCGCCTCGTCGGCCCGAAGGCCGAACAAGTAGCCGATGACGCCGCCTCGGCCGTCGTGGCGAGCTACTACGCCGACGCCGTAGCCGCCGCCCTCACGCAGCGGCACCGCGAACCAGTCGCCGTCGCCGTAGGGCAAGCGCCGCGGCACTACCCGCCCCCGCCGTAGCGAGCCAAGAACTGCTCCGCCTCGGAGAGATACCAGGCCCGGTTCGGATTGGTCGCGCTGATCGGGTTGATCCGGTTTAGCGCCGGGTTGTAGGCGTCGTGCACCAGCTGCTCCAAACCTCGCCGCTGCGCGTACACATCGGTTCTCGCGACAACCTCGAACTCGTAGTCCGACAGCCGCGGGTCCCGGAAGTGCTCACCCTGACGTCGCAACAGACTGTTCGTTCGACCGGTACGGACGACCTGACCCGTCACCGGATCACGCAGCGCGTAGACGCCACCCTGCGCGAGCTCATCGCCAGCGTTGGCCAGACCGCGAACACCACTACCTAGCGTTTGTGGGGCCACACCCTTGCCGAGTCGAAGAATGCGTCCGATCCCCGAGGCGAGTCTGCCGGCGACCTTCGCGCTGGCTCCGACTGGCGGAAGGACCATCGCTGCTGTCTCGGCTACGAGCAGCGCGCATCCCCAGGACGTCGGGTCAGCGCACGCGTCATAGTTGAGCGCCTCCAGGATCACGAACTCGCGGTCTGCGTAGGCCGACACGGTCGACTGACCTGCGCCCTCACAATCGTGTTCTGGTGCACACCAGCTGAACTGGGTAATTACGCCGAAGCCCCAGTTGACCGTGATGTAGTCGGGGACTGCCGGCGTTGTATCGCCGCGATCACCGCCGCCGGATCCCGAGCCCCCGCCGCCTCCGATGGAAGCGCTTTTGACCTTTCCAGATCCTGATGATGATGTGACTGGTCGTCCTGTGGGTGTGCAGCCCTCATAGTCGATACGAACGCAGGCATGGCCAGTGGGGTCGGTGCCGACTGCCGGGTTGTTGTTGGCGTAGGCGTAGCGGTTGAGGGCGATGGCTCCGCCGCCGGGGGTGATGGTGTCGGCGGAGATGAACCGGGCGAGGGTGGGGTCGTAGTAGCGGGCGCCGTAGTACATGAGCC
>JBOGHU010000034.1:0-9370 GCA_050742255.1 Acidimicrobiales bacterium | reverse complement strand
GGCCGGGACCTGGCGGGCTGGCTGCGCCCCGGCGGGCGCCGTGTGGCCGTCGCCGCCTGGGTGGTGGTGGCGGTGCTCCTCCTGGTCGGCAGCCGCCAGCTGGTGGGAGGCCGCATCCCCACCGTCGCCGGTCTGGTCCCCTTCGACGACGGCCCCCTGGTGCTGCTCCGGGAGTACCTCAGCGGCTGGCGTCCGGCCGGGCTGGGCTCGGAGTCCCCGGCGCCGACCGCCCTGGCCCTGCTGGGCCTGGGCGGGGTCGTCTTCCTGGGCGCGATGGGCGTACTGCAGCAGGTCCTGGTGCTCGGGGCCCTGCCCGTGGGCGTGATCGGCTCCTGGCGGCTCGGTGCCGGCCTCGGCTCGGCGCCGGCCCGGGCGGTGGCGGTCCTGGTGTACGCCGGCGTAGCCCTTCCCTACGACGGGTTGGCACGCGGCCGCTGGGACGGGTTGGTGCTCTACGCCGCCGCCCCGTGGCTCCTGCGACGGGTGCTGGCGGCGACGGGTGAGGCGCCCTTCGCGCCCGGGACCGGTGCCAGCCGGTGGGGGTGGAGGCGGGAGGTGCTCACCTTGGGGATCCTGGTCGCCGTGGTGGCGGCGTTCGTCCCCGCCGTGGTGCTGCTGGTGCCGGTGGTGGCCCTGGCCCTCGGGGCGGGCTCGCTGGTCACGGGGGGAGCACGGGGAGCGGGGCGGGCCTTGACCGTGGCGTCCGGCGCGTCGGTGGTGGCGGCGGTGCTGCACCTGCCGTGGTCGGCGGGCCTGGCCCTCTCCCCCCGGGGTTGGTCGGCCCTGGGCGGCGTGGCCCCCCTCGGGGGCGACCGTCTGGGGCTGGCGGCGCTCCTGCGGCTCGAGACCGGTCCCCACGGGGCCTCGGTCCTCGGGTGGTCGGTGCTGGTGGCCGCCGCCCTACCGCTCGTGATCGGCCGCCGGTGGCGCTTCGGCTGGGCGGCCCGGCTGTGGTTCGTGGCCTTCGGGTGCTGGGCCCTGGCCTGGGCCGGCGCTCGCGACGCGCTGCCCGTGGCCCTCCCACCGGCCGAGGTCGTGCTGGCGCCGGGAGCGGCGGCCCTGGCCCTGGCGGCCGCTGTGGGCATGTCGGCGTTCGAGCGCGACCTGCGGGGGTACCACTTCGGATGGCGTCAGATCGCCTCGGTCATCGCCGGGGCAGCCGTGCTGGTGGGGCTGGCGCCCCTGGCCCAGGGCGCCGTGGGCGGGCGGTGGGGCACGCCCACGGTCGACTTCTCCCGGACCCTGGCGTTCATGGACGACTCCGAGGTGACCGGGGCCGGAGCGTTCCGGGTGCTGTGGGTCGGCGAGCCGGGGGTCCTGCCCGTCGCCGGGCACCGCCTCGACGACGGGCTGGCCTACGGGCTGTCCGACGGCAGCACCCCCGGCCCCTCCGAGCGGTGGGCGGAGCCGGAGGGGGGCGCCACCGGGCTGGTCGGCGACACCCTGCGCCTGTCCGGCGAGGGTGGGACCGACCGCCTCGGCCGCCTGCTGGCCCCCCTCGGCGTCCGGTACCTGGCCGTGGTCGATGCCGCCGCACCGGCCCGCACCGCGACGGCGGAGCGGCCGCTGCCGGCGGGGGTCCACCAGACGTTCTCCCGCCAGCTGGACCTGAGGCGCATCGAGGTGGACCCGGCCCTGGACCTCTACGAGAACGTGGCCTGGGCGCCGGTGCGGGCGGCGCTGCCAGCCGAGGTTGAGCGGACGGTGGAGAGCCGCCGACCGCTCGAGGCCGCGGTCGGCCTGGACCTGAGCGGTGCGGAGCCGGTGCTCCCCGCCGCCGGTCACCTGCGCTTCAGCGGCCCGGTGGGCGCGGGGGTGGTGTACCTGGCCGAGGCGGCGTCGCCCCGATGGGAGCTGTCGGTGGGGGGGACGGCGGCGGAGCGGATGGAGGCCTACGGGTGGGCCAACGCCTTCATCGTCGGTGAGGGTGGAGATGCCACCCTCACCTACCGCACCTCGCCGCTGCGGTGGCTGGCCGTCCTCGGGCAGGTGCTGGTGTGGCTGGTGGTGGTGTGGGTGGCGGTCAGACTGGGGGCGAGGCGGACCCGGGGAGACGGGTCGGCAGGAGGGTGAGCGACCGGCGGCTCCCGGTTCTGGTCGCCCTGGCCACCGTGGTGGCGGGGATCGTGGTCGCCGACCGCGTGGTCCCCTCCGACCCCGGCACCGGCTTCGGGGACGTGGGCTCCTTCGTGATGCCCGTGGCCGACCGGGCGTCCGCCCTCTCCTCCACGTGGTACTGCGCGGCCGGTGCCGCCGACGGCGACGGCGCGGGCGATCTCACCGTCACGGTGGCCAACCCCGTTGACGCCGCCCGTCCCGGCACGGTGAGCTGGTTCCCCAGCGAGGGGGCGGTCGTGACGGCCGACTTCGAGGTGGCCGGGGGGGGCGTGACCACCCTGGCCGCCTCCGAGGCCGTCACCGCCCCGGTGGTGTCGGCGCTGGTGGAGACGAGGGGCGGGGGTGTGGCGGTGGAGCACCGTCTCGGTGGGCCGCAGGGCAGCGTGGTCGCGCCCTGCGCCTCGGGGGCCTCGCCGCGGTGGTACCTGGCCAACGGGGCCACCACCGTCGACGCCCGCCAGCGCCTGTTCCTGTTCAACCCCTTCCCCGAGGACGCCATCGTCGACGTCACCTTCGCCACCGACCAGGGGCGGGACCGGCCGCCCGGCCTGGTGGGGCTCCCGATCGCCTCGGGGTCCACCAAGGTGATCGAGGTGGGGGAGTTCGTCCGCCGCCGGGAGGTGACGGCCACCTCGGTGGTGGCCCGCAGCGGGCGGCTGGTGGTCGACCGCCTCCAGGGCTTCGACCCCGCCGGCGGTCGATCAGGGCTGTCGCTGGCGCTGGCGGCGCCCTCGCCGGCCCAGGTGTGGACCTTCCCCGACGGCGTCTACGGCGAGGGCACCACCGAGCGCTGGCACGTCTACAACCCCGGGGACCGCGACGCGGTGGTGGCGTTGGAGCTGGTGCCCGAGGGCGGCGAGGCGATCGAGCCGCTGGAGCTCACGGTCCCGGGCCAGGCCCAGGTGGTGGTGGACGCGTCCGACCCGGCGCGCGTGGCCCCGGGTACCCGACACGCCTCGGTGGTTCGGTCCCGCAACGGGGTGCCGGTGGTGGCCGAGCGCCAGGTGGATGCCCGGTCGTCGCCGCGGGGTTGGTCCTCCAGCCTGGGCGCGCCGCGCCCCTTCGCCCGATGGGTGGTGGCGGCGGGGGGTGGCGACGAGGTGGAGGAGTCGCTGGCCCTCTACAACCCCGGGGCCGAGCCGGTCAAGGTGACGGCGCGAGCGTCGGCGGAGGGCCGGGTGGCTCCGGTGGAGGGCCTCGAGGGCGTGGAGCTGGGCCCGTCGGGCCGGGCGGTGGTCGAGCTGGCCCCGGGTCGGCCCCCCCGGTCCGTGGTGGTGGAGGCGGGGGGACCGGTGGTGGTGGCGCGTGAGCTCGACCGGGTGGGCGAGGCAGGGCTCTCGACCGCCGTCGGCGTCCCGCTCTCCTGATCGCCATGGAGCGCCTGGTGGTCGCGACCGTCCTCGTGGCCATCGCCGTGGTCGCGGCGGCGGTGATCGGGCGCCGCCGGCCCGACCCGCCGGCCCAGCCCCGGTGGGCGGTCCCGGCCCAGCTCGACCGGGCCGACTTCGCCCGACCCGACGCCCCGTGGCTGGTCGCGGTGTTCACCTCGGCGACGTGTCGGTCCTGCTCCGACGCGGTGCGGGCGGCGGCGCCGCTGGCGAGCGCCCAGGTGGGCGTGGACGAGGTGGAGGTCGGTGCCCGCCCCCACGTCCACCGTCGCTACGGCGTGGAGGCGGTGCCCACGGTCGTTGTGGCCGACTCCGAGGGGGCGGTGCGCGCCTCGTTCGTGGGCTGCCCGCCCGCCGCCGAGCTGTGGACGGCGGTGGCCGGGCTGCGGGAGCCCGGCTCGAGCTGAAGGGCCGGCCCCGGGGTCGGACGGGGGCCCGCCCGGACCTACTCGGTGGACACCTCCACCGGCGTGGCGGGCTCGGTGGCGGCGGCGCCCTGCTCGGCCGCCTTGTCGATCAGGCGCCTGACCTCGGCGCCGTCGATCGTCTCCCGCTCGAGCAGGGCCCGGGCGATCAGGTCGAGGCCGGCCCGGTGCTGGCGCAAGGTGTCCCGGCACCGCCGCTCCTGCTCCCGCAGGATCCGCTCCACCTCCTCGTCGATGATCCGGGCGGTCTCGTCGCTGTACTCGCGGTTGGAGACCAGGTCCTCACCGAGGAAGACCTGGTTGTTGGTGGTCCACGCCATGGGGCCCACCCGCTCGCTCATGCCCCACTCGCGCACCATCTTGCGGGAGAGCTCGGTGGCCCCGGTGAGGTCGTGGTTGGCCCCGGTGGAGATGACCCCGAACACCAGCTCCTCGGCGATGCGCCCACCCAGGCGGACCACCAGCGAATCCTCGATGTAGTCCTGGCGGTAGAGGTGACGCTCCTCGGGGAGTTGCTGGGTGCCTCCCAGGGCCATGCCGGCGGGGAGGATGGTGACCTTGTGGAGGGGGTCGGCGTGGGGCAGCACCGCCGCGCACACCGCGTGCCCGCCCTCGTGGTACGCGACGATCTCCTTCTCGGTGTCCGACAGCGCCATCGAGTCGCGCCGCTGGCCCATCAGGATCCGGTCCCGGGCCGACTCGAAGTCGGGCATCTGCACGGTCTCGTTGTCGCGGCGGACGGCGAAGAGCGCCGCCTCGTTGACCAGGTTGGCGAGGTCGGCGCCGCTCATGCCGGGTGTGCTGCGGGCCACGGTGTGGAGGTCGACGTCGGGGCCCAGCCGCTTGTCCTTGCAGTGCACCTCGAGGATGGCCTGGCGCTCGGCGGCCTCGGGGAGGGGCACGACCACCTGGCGGTCGAACCGGCCCGGGCGCAGCAGCGCCGGGTCGAGGATGTCGGGCCGGTTCGTCGCCGCCATCATCACGATCCCCTCGGACGCCTCGAAGCCGTCCATCTCCGAGAGCATCTGGTTGAGCGTCTGCTCCCGCTCGTCGTGGCCGCCGCCGAGGCCGGCGCCCCGCTTGCGCCCGAACGAGTCGAGCTCGTCGACGAAGATGATGGCCCGGCCCATCTTGCGGGCCGACTGGAAGAGGTCCCGGACCCGGCTGGCGCCCACCCCCACGAACATCTCCATGAAGTCGGACCCCGTCACCGACAGGAACGGCACGCCGGCCTCCCCGGCCACGGCCCGGGCGATCAGGGTCTTCCCCGTCCCGGGCGGCCCCACCAGCAGCACCCCCTTGGGGATGCGGGCACCGATGCGGGCGAAGCGGCCGGGGGTCTTGAGGAAGTCGACGACCTCGGTGATCTCCTGCTTGACGCCCTTGTAGCCGGCGACGTCGGCGAAGGTGGTCCCCGGCTTCTCCGAGGAGTAGGTCTTGGCCTTGGAGCGACCGATCTGCATGATCCCGCCCATCTGCCCCTGGGCTCGCCGCTGCATCCACGCGAAGAAGCCGATGAGCAGGGCCACCGGCAGGAGGAAGGGGATCAGGGAGGTGAAGAAGTTGGGCTGGGGCGTCACGTACCTGACGTCGATGTCACGCTCCTCGAACAGGGCCTGGTCGGCGTCGGGCACCTCGCTGGGCCCGTCGGTGGTGAACGACCCGGTGTCGGTGTCCCCGGTGATGGTGCGGGTCTCGGTGTTGACCTCGATGCGCTCGACCTTGCCCTCCCGCACCCGCTCGAGGAACTGCGAGTAGGTGATGTCGTTGCCCCCGCCCCCCGAGAATAGACCGGGAAGGGTCAACAGGGCGAGGAGGAGGCCGAGCCCGGCCCACACCGCCCACCGCGGCCAGGACTGGTAGGGGCGGCCGGGCCCGTGGCTGTCGCGCGGTGAAGGCGGCTTGGACTCGGCGCTCATGGCTCCATGCTACGGGTCCGCGACCGTTGCCCGGGGTATGCACCACTCGCGCCACCGTGGGCGCTACCGTCCACCGCCATGTCCCGCCTCTGCGCCCGGTCCGGATGCACCAGCGAGGCGTCCGCGACGATGAGCTTTCGCTACACCGCCCGCACGGTCTGGATCGATCGTCTCGGCAGCGAGGCGTCACCTGCAGCCTACGACCTTTGCACCGAGCACGCCGACCGCTTCTGCGTCCCCGACGGGTGGACCTTGACCGATCGGCGCTCCGGCGCCAGGCGGGCCTTCCCCCGAGCCGGCTAGGGGCGCCCCGGCCGCCGGCGGGCCCGACCGGGGCACCGGTACGCTGAGGGCCATGACGGCCGAGCGCTCTCGTGTCGCGCCCGGCCACCCCCGTCCCCCCACATCCGGGCCCGAGCGCCCCGCGGCCGTCCCCGACGGGGGCGAGGTCGTCCGGTGGGGGCTGGGCGACGCCTTGTCCGGGGTGGCCCTCACCCTCTTGGTCCCGAGCCTGGTCTTCGCCTTCATGGGGGCCGTGGCCGGCCCCTTCGACCTGGACGAGGTCCCGCTGTGGGGCCTGGCCCTGTTCCAGGTGCCGCTGTGGGTCGGGCTGCTGGGCGCACCGCTGTGGGCGTCGTACCACAAGGGCCGGCGCAGCCTGGCGACCGACTTCGGGCTGCGCTGGCGTTGGACCGACCTCCCTCTGGGCCTGGTCGTCGGGTTCGGCGGGCAGGTGGCGGTGGGCCTGGCGGTGCCCGTGCTGTACCGGGCGCTGGGCATCGACCCCGGGCGCATCGGCACCTCCGCCGAGGAGCTCACCGCCGAGGCGACCGGTGCCGTCGACGTCGTGGTCCTCCTCGTGGTGGTGGCCATTGCGGCCCCCGCCCTGGAGGAGCTGTTCTACCGGGGCTTGTGGTTGCGGGCCCTCCAGGCTCGAGCCGGTACCGGCGCGGCCGTGGTGGGGTCCGCAGCCGTGTTCGCCACCCTCCACCTCCAGCCCTACGACTTCCCCGCCCTGTTCGCCTTCGGTGTCCTGGCCGCCCTCCTCGCCGTGCGCACCGGTCGGCTGGGCCCGGCCACCTGGGCCCACGTGGCGTTCAACCTCACCGCGGTGGTCAGCCTGCTGGCGGGAGGGCCCTGACCCTCCGTCTCGATCGTGCGACCGCGCCCGTTCCTCGGGACGTGACACCATTGCTGCACCCATGGTTCGCCTAGCCCGTCTCGCTCGCCGTGTCCCCCGCCCGCGGCCCGAGGCGCTGGTCACCGCGGCCGTGGTGGGGGCGGCCGTGGGCTTCATCCTGGTGCCGCTGCAGCCCGGGCTGGTGCTGACCGACACCACCCCGGCGGGAGGGGACACCGGGGCCCACGTGTGGGGTCCGGCCTTCCTGCGGGACCACCTGCTGCCCGGCGGTCGTCTCACAGGGTGGTCACCGGACTGGTTCGCGGGCTTCCCCGCCTACCACTTCTACATGGTGCTGCCGAGCCTGGCCATCGTGGCCCTCGACCTGGTCCTGCCCTACGGCGTGGCCTTCAAGGTGGTGACCGTCTCCGGCCTGCTGGCCCTCCCGGTGGCGGCGTGGGCCCTCGGTCGCCTGGCCCGGGCCCCCTTCCCGACCCCGGCCCTGCTGGCCGTGGCGACCGTGCCGTTCGTCTTCGACCGCTCGTTCACGATCTACGGCGGCAACGCCGCGTCCACCCTGGCGGGCGAGTTCGCCTTCGCCATCAGCCTGTCGCTGGCCCTGGTCTACCTCGGGGTTCTGGCTCGGGGCCTGGAGACGGGGAGGCGACGGGCGGTGGCGGCCGTCCTGCTGGCCCTGTGCGCCCTGACCCACGTCATCCCCGCCCTCTTCGCGCTGGGGGGCACCGCCGTCCTGGTGCTGCTGCGGCGCCCCGAGCGCCGCCGCCTGTGGTACGTGGCCACGGCGGGGGGGGTGGGTGCCGCCCTGGCCGCGTTCTGGGCCCTGCCCTTCGTGTGGCGGCGGGGCTACATGACCGACATGGGCTGGGAGAAGCTGACCACCTACTGGGAGGCGCTCCTCCCCGGCGGCATCGGCACCGGGCTGACCCGGCTCACCGGGGGGGCGGCCACGGCCCAGGTCAACGGCGACATCACCTTGGTGGCGATCCTGGCCCTGGTCGGCCTGGGGGTCTCGGTCGCCTTCCGTCGCCGGCTGGGCACCACCCTCGGGGTCCTGGCGGTGGCCCTCGCCCTGGCGTTCGTCCTGGCTCCCCAGAGCCGCCTCTGGAACGCCCGCCTGCTCCCGTTCTGGTACCTCTGCCTGTACCTGCTGGCGGCGGTGGCCGCCGCCGAGCTGGCCCGGTCGATCGCCACGTTGGTCGCCCGCCGGCCCGAACGCCCCAGCCGGGTGGCGCTGGCCGCCGCCCCCGCCGTGATGGCGGTGGCCACCCTGGTGGTGGTGGGGCTGCCGCTGCGGGCCCTCCCCTTCGGACGGACCTCGGCCGACGGCACCTTCACCTGGGCCGGCCTGAGCACCACCGACGCCAGCTTCATCCCCGACTGGGCGCGCTGGAACTACTCCGGCTACGAGCGCAAGGACGCCTACCCGGAGTACCGGGCGCTGGTCGACACCATGGCCGAGGTGGGCACCGCCGACGGCTGCGGGCGGGCCATGTGGGAGTACGAGGCGGGCCTCAACCGGTTCGGCACGCCCATGGCGCTGATGCTGCTCCCCTACTGGACCGACGGCTGCATCGGGTCCATGGAGGGGCTGTACTTCGAGTCCTCCGCTACCACTCCCTACCACTTCCTCACCGCCGCCGAGGTGTCGGCTCAGCCCTCCAACCCCCAGCGGGGCCTTGCCTACGGCTCCCTCGACGTCGCCGCCGGCGTCGACCACCTCCAGATGCTGGGCGTGCGCTACTACATGGCCTTCTCGCCCGAGGCCGTGCGCCAGGCCGACGCCGAGCCCGGCCTGTTCCCGGTGGCGAGGTCGGGCTCGTGGCGCGTGTACGAGGTCGCCGACGCCGACCTGGTCGAGCCTCTCGAGGCCGAGCCGGTCGTGGTGACCGACGTGCCCACTACGGGCAAGGGATGGGAGGACATGGCCGTCGACTGGTACCTGGACCCCTCGAACCGCGCTGTCATGCCCGCGGCCTCGGGGCCCCCGTCGTGGGACCGGGTCGAGCGCGGGGAGCGGGTGCGCCCCAGCCGCGTGCCCGACACGGCCGTCTCCGCCGTCGAGGCCGGGACCGACACCATCTCCTTCCGGGTGGACCGGACGGGGGCGCCGGTGCTGGTGAAGGCTTCGTACTTCCCCAACTGGCAGGCCTCGGGGGCGGACGGCCCCTACCGGGTGGCGCCCAACCTCATGGTCGTCGTGCCCACCGACACCACCGTGGAGCTGAGCTACGGGACCACGCCGGTGGACTGGCTGGGGTGGGCCGTGACGGTGCTCGGGCTGGTGGGGCTGGTGATCCTGGCCCGGCGACCCGCGCTCGCCCTCGCGGAGGGACGCGGCCGGCGCGGCGGGGAGACCCCGCCGCCGGCGGGGTCCCGCCG
>JBOGHU010000033.1:0-39918 GCA_050742255.1 Acidimicrobiales bacterium | reverse complement strand
CAGGTCGGCTGCTATCAAGATCCCGGTGTCCCAGACGCATGGGGAAGTCGACCGTTGTTGACACGATGGCCATCAGGACGGTGAGTGCCATGCCGCCGGCAGCTGCGGCCAATGCGGTCTGACAGGTCGCCGGCAAGTTGGTGCTGGCCGGGGGGGCTGCCGGCTCCTTCGGGGCTGAAGCTGGTGCCGGCCACGAGAGTAGCGATGCCGAGCACGATGCCGAGTTGGCGCCCGGTCGCGACCACACCGGAGGCTGCGCCCTGCTGGCTGGGGGCGATGCCGGCCGCTCCGGTGATCCAGACCGGGGTCCAGGCGATGCCCGCACGATCCCGCCACCGCCCTCCAGCGCCGCCGCGCTGCCGCGCTGCCGCCGTCGAAGCCGTGCGCCGCATCGTCGCCGCCTAACCCGGCCAGGACGCCAACCCTCCCGTCAGAGGCAGCACAGCGCTGACCGATGGCCGCCCAGCTTCTCCCTCCGGCTTGCACGGCCGATGAGTTTGCCGGCTCGGCTGCGTCTTATCCCGGCAAGTACGAACAGCAACGAAAGGACACGCCATGAGGAGGCTCGTTGTGAACACGTTCCTGTCCCTGGACGGGGTCATGCAGGCGCCCGGTGGCCCTGAGGAGGACCCGACCGGCGGGTTCACCCTCGGCGGCTGGTCGGTCAACTACTGGGACGAGGTCATGGGGCAGGTGATGGACGAGTCGATGAGCCGTCCCGCCGAGCTGCTGCTGGGTCGCAAGACCTACGAGGTCTTCGCAGCCCACTGGCCCCACGTCACCGACGACCCGGCGGCCGGCCACCTGAACAGCATCCCCAAGCACGTGGCCTCGACCACCCTCGACAAGGTGGAGTGGAACAACTCAACCCTCATCGAAGGCGACGTCAGCGACTACGTCACCAACCTCAAGAACCAGGACGGCCCGGAGATCCAGGTGCACGGCAGCTGGAACCTCATCCAGACGCTGCTGGAGCACGACCTGGTCGACGAGTTCAGGATGTGGACCTTCCCCGTGCTGCTCGGCTCGGGCAAGCGCCTGTTCGGCGAGGGCACCATCCCAGCCGGGCTCAAGGCGTTGGATGTCAAGACGTCCAGCACCGGCGTGGTGATGGCGACCTACGAACGGGCCGGAGAGATCGACGTCGGGTCGTTCGCCCTCGAGGAGTCCACCGAGGCCGAGCTGGAGCGCCGCCAGAAGCTCGGCGACACCGCCTGACAACTGACCGGCTAACCGTATGAACGAACCTTCATACGCAGCGGTGAGCGAGTCCGAATCGAGTGGACCCCAGGTGGCATTGTACGAACACCGGGTGTGCCGTGATCGCTGGCCCGGTGATCACGCTGTCGCCCACGAACACGCCGCTGGTAGCCGGCGATGAGGACCGGTAGAGACAATCCACCCACGAGACGGTGGCATTGGGTCGCCAACGACCCGTCCGGGCATTGCTTGCATTCTTGATATCAGTATCGATAGCTTCTGTCTATGCCCAACATTCTCATCCGAGACGTGCCGCCGGAGGATCTCGAGCAGATCCGCGCCGCGGCCAAAGAGCGCGGGACGTCGCTCCAGAACTACCTACGGGACGCCGTGCACGCTCAGGCGGCATACCTTCGTCGGCGAGCTGCTCTCGCGCGGACGGCAGACCGGTTGGGTACCCAACCCGCAGTGCCGGAAGAAGAACGTCAGGCGGTACTGGACGCTATTGACGACGCGCACGCTGAGCGGGCGTCTCAGCTCGTTGACCGGCCGAAGCGGTGATCGTCGACGCCTCGGTCGTCATCGACGCAGTTTCCGACTCAGGGCCACGAGGCGTTGCGGCTCGCGACGCTCTGGCGAACCAACCGCCCTCGGAACCACTGATCGCGCCCGGACACTTCGGCTTCGAAGTCATGTCGGGTCTGCAGGCTGCCGCGAACCGGCCTGACCATCCCTTTCGGGCCGAGGATCTCGGACAAGCCCTGCGGGACGCCGAGTCTTACGAGATCACGATCGAGGGGACTCCTTGGGTCGATGTCCATCGAGCCTGGGAACTCGCCGAGCAGTCGCTGCGGTACGCGGATGCCATCTACGTCGCAGCCGCGGAGCGGCACCGTTGCACACTGCTCACCGCCGACGCCCGGATCGAGCGGTCTGGCGCGGCGATGCGCTGCGAGATCGTCACAGTCACCGCAGCCAACAACAGCCAACCCAGCGAGTGAACCGGGCCTCACCGCAACAGGAAGGCTGGCGGCAGGCCCAATCGTTCATGGCATGGTGGCACGCGGGACAGGACGAGTGTTCATCGCCGGTGTTCGTACAATGACACGAAGCTGATCGCGAAAGGCGCAGGTCAGAGGCTTGTGGGCCGTGAGGGACTCGAACCCCCGACCCCTTGCGCGTCATGCAAGTGCTCTTCCAGGCTGAGCTAACGGCCCCCGGTCCGGCCAACCTAGCAGTCACCACCGGGGCTGGTCGTCGGCCTCCAGCTCGAACCACACGACCTTGCCCTCCCCGTGGGGGCGGGACCCCCAGCGGCTCGACAGCGCGTCCACGAGGAGCAGCCCCCGCCCCCCGGTGCCGACCTCGGCGACGGGGGGGCGCAACCGCGGCAACGACGGGTCGCGGTCGCTCACCTCGACACGGAGGACGTGGTTGGCCAGGCGCACCGACAGCCCGACCTCGCTGCGGGCGTGGAGCACGGCGTTGGAGACGACCTCATTGGCCAACATGACCGCCACCTCCTCCAGGTGCTCGCACCCCCAGCTCCGGAGGGTGCCGTGGAGGAACTCGCGTGCCGCCGCGGCGGTGGTCAACGAGGCGCTGAACGCCCGTGCCCTAGAGAGCATCGACCTCGCGATCGATCCGTCGACAGCCGCACAGGCCCGAACCTTCCCCGCCGGCCCGCTGACGACTCCCCCCAAGGTGCCCGGAGGGTCAGAGGTGCTCGGCAGCGGCGGCCTGGACGGCCGCGGTGATGGCTGACCAGTCGGTGCCGGGTAGGCGGGTGACCGTTACGAAGTCGTTGGTGCCGAAGACCGACGCCACCCCCCCGGCCGCGAAGACGGCGGCGACGAAGGGGTTCTCCCGGGCCGCCTCGGGGTCGGTGACGTTCATCGTCGCCGGCAGAGTCGTGTCCAACGTGTACTTCATGGCGTCGGGGTTGGGCGTCGGTGACGGGGTGGCGCGGGCCATCCCCGCACCCTAGCCACCAGGCCCGGTCAGGGCTCCTCGGTCGCCCTGTGGGCCCGGATCTCCGGCCGCGCCCAGGAGCCTCCCATCCGTTCGGCGGTGCGGGCCAGCTCCTCCTGCAGGGCGTCGATCTCGACCTGGAGCCTCTCTGCCCGCTGGTGGCGGCCCTGGACCAACGCCCGCTCCCGCTGCTCCACCAGCTCGGTCAGCTGGAGCTCGACGCCCACGGCGTGGTCCTCGATGCGAGGGTCGCTCACTCCCCCAACCTACCCTCTGGTGGCTGAGGGTAGGCTCTGCCCGGTGCCCGACCGCTTCGACCTGGTCATCATCGGGATGGGCTCGGGGGGCATGCCGGCCGCCGAGTTCGCGGCATCGCTGCCGATCCGGGTGGCGGTCGTCGAGCGGGACCGGGTGGGAGGGGAGTGCCTGTGGACCGGGTGCGTCCCCAGCAAGTCCCTCCTGGCGTCGGCCAAGGCCGCCCACGTCATGCGCACCGCCGACCGCTGGGGCCTGCCGGCGGTCGAGCCCGAGATCGACACCGAGCAGGTCTGGAAGCGGATCCGAGCGGTCCAGCACGACATCGCCACCAGCGACGACGACCCCCGCCGGTTCGCGGCCCTCGGTGTCGAGCTGGTGTGGGGGGACGCCCGCCTGCTCGATGCCCACACCGTCGCCGTCGGCGACCGCCGGCTGCGGGCCCGCTTCGTGCTGGTCTGCACCGGCAGCCGACCTGCGCCCCTGCCCATCGACGGCCTGGACGACGCCGGCTACCTCACCAACCTCAGCGTCTTCGAGCTGGAGCGGGCCCCGAGCTCGATCGGCGTCATCGGCGGTGGTCCCATCGGGATCGAGCTGGCCCAGGCCTTCCGCCGCCTCGGCGTACGGACCACGGTGCTGGAGAAGCTCGACCAGGTCCTCCCCCGCGACGAGCCCGCCCTGGTCGGGATCCTGGCCCGGATCCTCCGCGACGAGGGTGTCGAGCTCCACCTCGGGGTCGACATCCAGCGGGTGCGCACCGAGGGTGGGAGCAAGGTGATCGAGGGGATCGAGGCCGGTGAGCACCGCCGTTGGGAGGTGGAGGAGATCCTCCTCGCCGTGGGCCGCACCCCCAACCTCGACGGCCTGGGCCTGGACCGCCTCGGCGTGGAGACCACCCCGAAGGGGGTGGTGGTCGACGAGCGCATGCGCAGCTCGGTCCCCTCCGTCTACGCCGCCGGGGACGCCGCCGGCCGCTTCCTGTTCACCCACTCGGCCGGGCACGAGGCGGTCCGGGCGGTCCGCGACATGTTCTTCCCCGGGACGGGCAAGGTGAGCGAGCTGGTGCCGTGGTGCACCTTCACCGATCCCGAGCTGGCTCACGTAGGCCTCACCGCCGCCGAGGCCCGCCAGCAGCACGGTGAGGGGGTGGAGGTGCACCGGGTCGACCTGGCGCACTCCGACCGGGCCCGGGCCGAGGGCCACGCCGCGGGCGCCATCATCGTGGTGACGGCGGGGGGGAAGGTGGTCGGCGCCCACCTCCTGGCGCCCGCCGCCGGCGAGCTGGTGCACGAGCTCGCCCTGGCCGTGCACAAGGGCCTCAAGCTGACCGAGCTGGCCTCGATGGTCCACATCTACCCGACCTTGGGGACCTCGGTCGCCCAGCTCGCGGTCGAGGCCGCCTACGCCGGCGCCCGGCGCTTCCACTGGATGGTCCCGGCCGCCCGACTGGTCGACCAGCTCCGACGCTGATCGCCACTCCCCGGATCCCCGACCCCGCCTCGGCCCGGCTCAGCGACGCCGCCGTCCGGCGGCTGACGCCCCATGAGCTGGTGCGGGGACTGCGCATCGGCGCCACCGTGGCCCGCCACGTCGGGCCCGGCCTGGTGCGCCGCCGGGACCGCACCGCCGCGGGCCTGGCCCCCCGCATCCACCGAGCGGTGGTGGCCCTGGGCGCCCCGTTCATCAAGCTCAGCCAGGTGGTGGCGTCCAGCCCCGGGCTCTTCCCACCCGCCATCTCCCACGAGCTGCGCGACCTGCTCGACGCCGCGCCCCCCGAGCCCTGGCCGGCCATCCGTGCCGCCATCGAGGCCGGGCTGGGGGCCCCGGCGGAGTCCCTGTTCGAGAGCATCGAGGCGGATCCGCTTGCGGCGGCGTCCATCGCCCAGGTCCACGGCGCCACCCGGCCCGACGGCTCCCAGGTGGTGGTCAAGGTCCGCAGGCCCGGCGTCGAGCACCGTTTCCTGGCTGACCTGCGCCTCCTGCGGCTGGGAGCCAGGCTGGCCGAGCGGTGGTGGTCGGCAGCGAGGGTGCTGAGCCCGGTGGCCATCGTCGACGACGCCGTGGCCACGGTGCGCCGGGAGCTGGACTTCGTGCTCGAGGCTGACTCCATGGAGCGGTACGCGGCCAACCTCGGGGCCTTCGGCTCCAACGAGCGGATCCGCGTCCCCGCCGTGCACCGCGACCGCACCGGGCCCGGCGTGCTCACCATGGAGCGGGTCGAGGGGGTCAAGGTGGACGATCTGACCGGGATGCAGCTCACCGGCCTGGACATCACCGGCCTGCTCAAGGCGGGCGTGCGGGCCTGGATCGAGTCCGCGGTCGAGCACGGCTTCTTCCACGGGGACGTGCACGCCGGCAACCTCATGCTGGACGGCGAGGGGCGGGTCGCCTTCCTCGACTTCGGGATCATGGGCGAGCTGGACGAGGCCACCCGCGCCCTGGTGCGCCGGGGCGTGGTGGCCCTGCTGTACCGGAGGGACTTCGAGGTGGTGGCCGGGTGCCTGGCCCAGCTCGGCGCCTGGGCCGGCACCGACGTGTCGACGGCGGCGGCGGCTACCGCCATCCGGCGGCTGGCCGAGCCCCTCCTGGCCAAGCCCATCTCCGAGATCGACTACCAGGACGTCTTCGCCGAGGCGGTGAGGCGGGCCGTCCCCCACGGGGCTCGCCTGCCCAGCTCCCTGGTGCTGCTGGCCAAGCAGATCCTGTACTTCGAGCGCTACGCCCGCCTGATCGCCCCCGACTACGACATACTCGCCGACACCGGGCTCATCGAGTTCATGATCGACGACGAGTAGGGCTCAGCCGCCGGCCCCCGAGCCCTCGCCCGACGTGCCCGACTGGGCCGCGTTCCGGGCGGCGGCCTCGATGGTCCTCTTCAGCTCCTCGGTGAGGGTGAACTCGATCACCTCGGCGTCCTCCACGATGTAGGGCAGGTGCCCGGGCTCGATGTAGTAGGCCTGACCGGCGGTGACCATCTCCTCCGAGTCGCCGTAGCGGATGATCATCTTGCCCTTCTGGAGCACTCCGAAGTGCCGGCACTGGCAGCGGTCGTCGGGCAACCCCTTGTAGGAGTCGGACGGGTCGGTGCCCCCGGGCATCTTCTCGAACACCACGGTGTGGTCGCCCCACTGCACCATCCGGCCCTCGTACCCTTCCTCGGTCGACGACGCGACCGGCAGATCGTCTCGAGACGCGCTGGGCATGGGGACGCACCCCCTAACTGGGCCGACCTCCCCGAGGGTAGCGGACGACGAGGGGATGGGACCTGCGCCCACCTGCGTCAGCGGGTGGCGATGGCAGCCTGGCCGACGCTGATGCCCCCGTCGTTGGGCGGGACGTGGCGGTGGACCAGGACCTCCAACCCCCCCGCCCGCAGCGCCCGGGCCACCAGGGTGGTGAGGCGGGCGTTCTGGAACACCCCCCCCGAGAGCGCCACCGTGCCCAGGCCCAGCCCGGCGGCCAGCTCGGCGGCCAGACGGGCGGTGCCGGCGGCCAGGCCGGCGTGGAACCGGGCGGCGACCAGCGGCACCGGTACCCCTCCCCGGTGGTCCTCCACCACCGCCGCCACCATGGGGGCCGGGTCGAGCACCCGGATCCCCGCCTCCCCCGTGGTCACCTCCGTGGGGTAGGGCTCGGCGTCGGCGGGCACCGTCCGGGCCGCGGCCTCCAGCTCGATGGCGGCCTGGCCCTCATAGGTCATGCGCAGCCGGACCCCGAGCAGGCCGGCCACCGCGTCGAAGAGCCTCCCGGCGCTGGAGGTGCGCAAGCTGCGGCCCTCCCCGGTGAGGGCCAGCACCGCCGCCCACCTGGGGTCGAGGCCGGGTCCCAGCGCCTCGGCCACCTCGTCGCCCAGGGCCAGCTGCGCCCAGGCCAGGGCCATGCGCCAGGGCTCCCTTATGGCCGCCGCCCCCCCCGGGAGGGCGACTTGGCGGAGTCGGCCCACCCGGCGGTACCCGTCCAGGTCCGCCGCCAGCAGCTCCCCGCCCCAGATGGTCCCGTCGGGGCCGTAGCCCAGGCCGTCGTAGACCACTCCCAGCACCGCTTCGGTACGGGCGTGGTCGACCAGGCAGGAGGCGACGTGGGCGTGGTGGTGCTGGATGCCCAGCGCCGGCAGGTCGAGCTCCAGCGCGTACTTGGTCGACAGGTACTCGGGGTGCAGGTCGTGGGCCACCACCTCGGGAGCCACCCCGTAGAGGTGACAGAGGTGCTCGGCGGCCTGCAGGAAGGACCGGTAGGTGGCCAGGTGCTCCAGGTCGCCGATGTGGTGGCTGGCGAACACCGAGCCCCCCTTGGCCACCGCCACCGTGTTCTTCAGCTCGGCGCCCACGGCCAGGACCTGGCGGCGGGCCGGGTGGGCCAGGGCCAGCGGTGCCGGGGCGTAGCCCCGGGAGCGACGCACCATCTGGATGCGGCCGTCCTCCCCGGCCCGCACCACCGAGTCGTCGCAGCGGATGTGGATGGCCCGGTCGTAGGTGAGGACGGCGTCCACCAGCGGCCCCAGGCGGGTGAAGGCGTCGTCGTCGGCGTGGGCGATGGGCTCGTCGGAGAGGTTCCCGCTGGTGAGCACCAGCGGTCGGCCGACCCGGCCCGTCAGCAGGTGGTGGAGGGGGGCCGAGGGCAGCATCACCCCCAGCTCCGGCAGCCCCGGCGCCACGCCCTCGGCCACCCCCGCGTCCCACCGGCGGGGGGCCAGCACGATGGGCCGCCGGGGCGAGGCCAGCGCCGCCTCCGCCGGGGGGCCGAGGTGGCACAGGGCCCGGGCCGCCTCGAGGTCGGCGACGAGGAGGGCGAAGGGCTTGTCGTCACGTGCCTTGCGCCGGCGCAGCTCCGCCACCGCGGCGTGGTCGGTGGCCTCCACCGCCAGGTGGAACCCGCCCACCCCCTTGACCGCCAGGATCTCCCCGGCGACCAGGCGCCCGGCGGCCTGCTCCAGGGCGTCCCCGGCATCGGCCAGGGGCTTGCCGGCCGCGTCCGCCAGCACCAGCTGCGGGCCGCACCGGGGGCAGGCGTTGGGCTGGGCGTGGAAGCGGCGGTCGGCGGGGTCGTCGTACTCGGCCTGGCACGCCTCGCACATGGTGAAGGGGGCCATGGTGGTGAGGGGGCGGTCGTAGGGGACCCGGCGGGTGATGGTGTAGCGGGGGCCGCAGTTGGTGCAGTTGATGAACGGGTACTCGAAACGGCGGTCGTAGGGGTCGGCCAGCTCGGCCAGGCACGCCTGGCAGGGCGCCACGTCCACGCTCACGGGGACCTGGGGCGCACCGCTCTCGGTGCTGGTGGCTATGCGGAACCCGGCCGGCCCACCCCCGACGGGCACCGCCTGGGAGGTCACGGTGGCCACCTGGGCCAGCGGCGGTGCCTCGTGGGCCAGCCGGCGCTCCAGCTCGTCGAGCGCCCCCACCTCCGCCTCGGCGTCGATGAGGACCCCGGCGCTGTCGTTGGCCACCGAGCCGGCCAGCCCCAGCTCGACGGCGACGCGGTACACGAAGGGCCGGAACCCCACGCCCTGCACGGTGCCGGTGACGCGGATCCGCCGGCGCTCCCGGCTCACCGCCCGCTCCGGCGGCTCAGCAGATCCGGGGCAGGGGGTCGCCCACCAGCATGTCGACGATGCGGGTGCCCCCGAAGCCGGTGTTGAGCAGCACGATGCCGGGCGGCTCGTCACGCACCTCACCGATCACCGCGGCGTCACCGCCCAGGGGGTCGGCCCGAAGGGCGGCCAGGGCCACCTCGGTCTCCTCGGCCGGCACCACCGCCACCAGCTTGCCCTCGTTGGCCACGTACAGGACGTCGATGCCCAGGATCTCGCAGGCGCCGTTGACGATGCCCCGCACCGGGATGGCGTGCTCGTCGAGGACGATCGCCACCTCGGCGTCGCGGGCCAGCTCGTTGCAGACCGTGGCCACCCCGCCCCGGGTGGCGTCACGCAGCCACCGGGTGCCGGGTGCGGCGGCCAGCAGGGCCTCCACCAGGTGGTTGAGCGGGGCGGTGTCGGAGGGCAGCTCGGCCTCCAGGGCCAGGTCCCCCCGGGCCAGCAGCACCGCCACCCCGTGGTCACCGACGGTGCCCGACACCAGGACCTTGTCCCCCGGCCGCACCGACTCGCTGTGGAGGCGCACCTCGGCGGGGACCACGCCGAACCCGGTGGTGTTGATGTACAAGCCGTCGGCGGCCCCCCGGTTCACCACCTTGGTGTCGCCGGTCACGACCTGCACCCCGGCGTGGGCCGCGGCCTCGACCATGTCGGCGACGATGGCCCGGAGCTCGGCGATGGCGAAGCCCTCCTCGATGACGAATGCGGCGGAGATCCACTCCGGCCGGGCTCCCATCATGGCAACGTCGTTGACGGTGCCGTGCACGGCCAGGTGGCCGATGGAGCCGCCGGGGAACCGCAGGGGCTTGACCACGAAGGAGTCGGTGCTAAACGCCAGCCGCTCCCCCGAAGGCAGCTCCACCAGGGCCCCGTCGGCCAGCGGCTCGAGGATCTTGTTGCGGAAGGCCTCCAGGAACACGGCGTCGATCAGCGCCGCCGACGCCTTGCCCCCAGCCCCGTGGGCGGAGTTGACGAACTCGTCCTTGAGCCGGGGGCGGCGGCGTCGGGCCGCCTCGATGCGCTCGAGGACAACCTCCTCCCGGGAGGGCTGCCGCCGCCGAGCCTCGCTCGGGGGCGCGGGGTGGGGCCCGGCCTCGCTCACGCCGAGGCGACCGGGACGCTGGCGGTCCGGGTGGTGAAACGCCCGAAGTTGTAGTAGGCGGCGCACGCCCCCTCGGAGGAGACCATGCAGGTCCCGATGGGGGTCTCGGGGGTGCAGGCGGTGCCGAACACCTTGCACTCCCACGGCTTGATCACACCCTTGAGCACCTCACCGCACTGGCAGGCCTTGGGGTCGGCGACCCGGACGCCGGGCACCAGGAAGCGCAGCTCCGCGTCCCAGGGGGCGAAGTCGTCGTTGAGCTTGAGCGCGCTCTGGGAGATGAAGCCCAACCCCCGCCACTCGAAGTGGGGCCGCAGCTCGAACACCTCGGCCAGGGTCTGCAGGGCGCGGGGGTTGCCACCGTCTTGGACGGCCCGGGTGTACTGGTTCTCGACCTGGCAGCGCCCGTCGCGGACCTGGCGCAGCAGCATGAGGATGGACTGGAGGATGTCGAGCGGCTCGAAGCCGGCGGTGACCAGGGGCTTGCCGTACTCGGCGGGGACGAAGCGGTAGGGCCGGTTCCCGATCACCGTGCTGACGTGCCCGGGCCCGAGGAAGCCGTCGAGGCGGAGGTCGGGCGACTCCAGGATGGCCCGCAGCGGCGGGACGATGGTGACGTGGTTGCAAAAGACGCTGAAGTTATCGATCCCGGCCGCCCGGGCCTTGAGCAGGGTCACCGCCGTCGAGGGGGCGGTGGTCTCGAAGCCCACGGCGAAGAAGACGACCTGGTGGTCGGGGTTGTCCCGGGCCACCCGCAGGGCGTCGAGGGGTGAGTACACCATGCGCACGTCGGCGCCCTGGGCCTTGGCCTCCAGCAGGTTCCCGTTGCCCCCGGGGACCCGCATCATGTCGCCGAAGGAGGTGAAGATCACCCCCGGCGTCTCGGCCACGGCGATGGCGTCGTCGACCCGGCCCATGGGGATCACGCACACCGGGCAGCCGGGGCCGTGGACCAGCTCGACGTTGTCGGGCAGGACGTTCTCGATCCCGTGCTTGTAGATGGTGTGGGTGTGGCCCCCGCACACCTCCATGAACTTGAGGTGGCCCTGGTCCCGGGCCAGTCCCCGGATCTCCTCCAGCACCACCCGGGCGGCGGCGGGGTCCCGGTACTCGTCGACGAATCTCACACGCTCCTCCGATCTGGTAGCTCGGTCTGCACGGCGGCCCACAACACGTGGTAGAGGGCCGCCTGGGTCTCCTGGATCCGGTGGACGCTGTCGGAGCGGGCCACCAGGCAGTGGTCGAGGTGGCCGCAGGTGGCCATCTGGCCACCGTCGTAGCCGGCCAGGCCCACGGTCAGCATGCCCCGGCGCTTGGCCTCGGCGAAGGCGGCCAGCAGGTTCTCGGAGTTGCCGCTCGTGGACAGGCCCAAGGCGATGTCGTTGGCTCGGGCGTGGGCGATCAGCTGGCGCGAGAACACCACGTCGAAGCCGATGTCGTTGGCCAGGGCGGTGAGGACGGAGTGGTCGCTGGCCAGCGAGCGGGCCGGCAGGGGCGTGCCCCAGGGTGGCTTGGTGAACAGCTGGGCCACGGCGTCGGCGTCGGTGGCGCTCCCCCCGTTGCCGCAGGAGAAGAGCTGCCCGCCGGCGGCGAAGCAGTGGGCCATGGCGGTCACGGTCGCCGCCAGCTCGCCCCGGCTGCGGGCCAGGGTCCGCTCCCGAAGGGCGTCGCTCTGGTCCCACTTGCCCCGGGCCGACCGGGCCAGGTCGACGAGCAGCGAGGTGGCGTCCCGCTCGTCGTGCTCGATGAACGGGTAGAGGAAGTCGGTGGCCTCCTTGGTCATCGCCCGTCCTCCACGTAGCCGATGGCGGACCCGGCGTGCACCAGCACCAGGTCGGCCGGGCGGGGCACCTCGATCAGGGTGGTGTCGATGCGCTCCCGCCCGGAGGCGGTGCGTACCACGGCCTCGTCCCCCTCGACCAGCTCGACCTCGGCCAGGCGACCCTCGTCGGAGCAGGTGACGCACACCTCCCCCTCGGCGCACTCCTCTGGTGGTCGGAGCAGCCCCGGGTGCTCGAAGCAGACGTGGGCCAGCTCCCACAGCATGTGGTAGAGGCGCACGAACCGCTCGGAGGCCGCGAGGAGGTCGTCGGTGTCGAGCCACAGCACGTGGTCGGCGGCCCCGGCCGGGGGGCGGGGCCCAGCGCCGATCCACACCGTCTCCACACCCCACGCCCCGCCCCGGCGCATGGCGTCGGCCACGGCCGGCTCGTCGGTGGTGGCCACGGCCACCACCAGGTCGCCGGGACGCACCGTGGCCCGCAACGTGGCCACCAGATCCTCGCCGGGCGGGACGGTCACCGCCGAGAGGGCCCTCTTGCCCACGATGACGGGGTGCACGAACTCCACGGCCACGTGGTGGGCGTGGAACGGCCACCGTGGCGAGGCGCACCACAGGGTCCCTCCCGCGGCGAAGCGCCGTGCCATCGCCAGCGACGTCTGCGCCAGGTCGTCGGCCAGCTCCCCGAGCTCGGTGCCCGGTACCGTGTCCTGGCCGAGCGTGGTCATGGCCGATGTCGCCCCGGTCCGTGCCGGGCCGCGAACGTGACGGGCACTCGACTCACAGCGGCGAGCTCTCCTTGAACTGGTCGACCTCATCGTCGTACATGCTGCCCAGCTCCTTGAGGAACGACAGGGTGCGGTCGGCCTCCTCCTCGTCGATCTTGCTCATGGCGAAGCCGACGTGGATGAGCACCCAGTCTCCGGGCGAGAGGCCACCCTCGTCCCCGAGGACCAATCCCACGTTGATCTCACGACGGACGCCGTCGATGTCGACGACGGCCTTGTGCTGGGCAGGGTCGGTGATGTCGACGACCTGGCCGGGGATTCCGAGACACATATCACGCACCTCCTGGTGCTCGACTTGGTTGGATCGCCTGGGGCAGGCGGTCGGCGATGGCAGCGATGGCCGCCACCACCGGGCTGTTGGGGGCGGCGTCCACCAGCGGGACGCGGGCCAGGTCGGCGTCGACCACGGCGTCGCTGCGGGGGACCTCCCCCAGGCGCTCCAGACCGTGGCGGTCGCAGAACTCAGCCACCACCTGGGCGTCGTCGGGCGAGCGGACCTTGTTGGCCACCACCCCCACCCGGGGGATGCCCAGCTCCTGGGCGAGAACCCCCAGCCTGCGGATGGCCTCGAGGGAGCGGTAGTAGGGCTCGGTTACCAGCAGCACGGTGTCGACGTAGCGGGTCGTCCCCCGGCTCAGGTGCTCGGGGGAGGCCTCCATGTCGACCACCGTGACGGTCCCGGCCTCCGACTCCAGGTCGCCCAGCAGGGCGCTCACGGTGGCGTGGGCCGAGCACAGGCACCCCTCCCCGGCGTGGCCGGGCATGCCCATGAGGACCAGCCGCACCCCGTCGGGGGCGGGGACCCCGTGGGTCCCGAGGACCTCCCTCACCGGCACCTTCAGGCCCGGGCCGTCGAGGCGGCGGGACACCAGCGAGGCGGGGAGGAAGGAGAGCGACTCCACCACCGCCGGCTCCACACCGAGGGCGACGGCCAGGTTGGGGTTGGAGTCACCGTCGATGGCGATCACCGGGGTCCCCTGTCGGGCCACCAGGCGGGCCAGGGTGGCCGAGATCGTCGTCTTGCCGGCGCCACCCTTGCCCGCGACCGCGATCCTCATGAGCTCACCGCCGATCCGCTCCGAGCCCGGCGCAGCTCGTACCGCTCCTCCATCCCGCCGAGCAGGCGGTGCACCTCGCCGAGGGACACCATCGTGGCGTGCAGCTCGGCCCGCCCCACCTCGGTCAGCAGGTAGGTGCGGCGGGCTGGGCCGGCCTGGGACGGCTCCCACCACGAGCTCACCAGCTCCTCGTTCTCCATGGTCCGCAGGCACCGGTACAGGCCACCGGGGTCGGCGCTGCGCACCCCCACGGCGCGCACCTGCTCCAGCAACTCGTAACCGTGGGAGGGCCCCTCGGCCAGCAGCAGCAGCAGGCACGGGCGCAGGTAGTGGCGGGGCAGCCCCACCTCCCTCTCGTCGCGTGCGGCCATCAGCGCTGGTGAGAGTGCTGGTGGTCGGCGGCCCGCTCCTGGGCGCAGGCCTCGGCCTCCTCGGCCGAGCTGTGGCACCAGCAGTCGTCGCTGCACTCCCCGTGGGCGGGCCGGGTGAGGTCGCCGAAGGACGTGGCGAACTCCATCGCCCCCTCCTTGAGACCCCGCTCGGACAGGGTGAACCACTCACCGTCGCGGTCGAGGTACCCGTCTCGGACCAGCCGGTCCAGGTAGGTCAGCCCGACGGCAGCGTCGACACCGAGGAACCGCTCCACCACCTGGGCATCGACCAGGTCACCGAGGCCCTCTCCCCGCAGCCAGTACATCACCTGGAGGATCTCGCTGCGCCAGTACAGGGTCCGGAGCGCCTCCGACTTGGGGGCGCGCACCTCATCCGCGGCCATGGCGTCCCTCCTTCTTCCATGAAACTCTTCGACACGACCGACGCTTCGGCCAGCGTCGACGTGATGGGTGTTATAGGTGCATGGTACATCTACGAGGCCCTTCCCGTGCGGGCCCGTGCCCGGTTTCTGACCGACCCCGCCACCGCCGGCTTTGCGGGCGCCAGCACCACCATGGCCGGGCCCCGCGCACACAAAGGCTACGCACACAAAGGCTAAAGGGCTAGATGACCTCGAGGGTGCGGAGCATGTCGATGGTGATGCGCTCGACCATGCCCGTGGCCGACTCCAGCTCCAGGCGGGCGGAGGGATCGACCCGGCGGGCCACCCCCCGGGTCTCGCCCTTCGGCAGCAGGACCAACCTGACCCGCCTCCCCAACAGGGTGCAGCGGCGCTGGTAGGCGGCGGCGGTGGCGGTGGCGCTGTCGGACGAGCCCAGGTCGAGGTCGTCGACGGCACCGGCCACCGCCTCCAGCAGCTCCTCCCGACGCTCGGCACCGAGCCCCAGGCGCCCCAGGTCCAGTCGCAGGCCGACCACGGCGCTGCGGACGCGGCCCGGGCCGAGCTGGGTCTCCGCCTTGACCATCCCGAGCTCCTGCTCGGTCTCGGGGTCGACCACCCCGTCGGGCCACCACGTGGCGGCGGCCAGGCCGGTGAGCGACTCCACCCCGGCGGCGGCGATCACGCCCCCTGCCAGCCAGGACACATCGGCCTCCTCGGCGGCGATCGCCGGCCGGAGCACCACCGCGCACGCCAGGGTGGTCTCCGCCGGCGCCCACCAGACCCGACCGAGCCGACCCCGGGCGCTGATCTCCCGGTCGACCACCACCACGGCGCCGTGGGGGGCCTCCTCCTGGCGGGCCCAGGCCAGACCCATGGCCTCGGCGGAGACCGCCGCCGGGTACTGGCGGAAGGGCCGGCCGAAGCGCTCGGTGGTGATCTCGGGCCCGATCACGGCGGCCTCACGTCGCCGGCGCTCGGGGCACCAACCGCTCGACCCGCCACCGCTGCCCGTCGGTGGAGAGCTCGACCGACCCCACGGGAAGCCCGCCCGCGCCCCGGTCGAGGAGCTCGGGCAGGGGCACCTCTAGCACCACCCGGGCCCGATCGGGGCCGGGTGCCTCGGGATCGACGTGGTACTCGAGGTTGTCGAGGTCGTTGCCGGCCAGGTCGGCCCGCAGCCCGTTGGTCAGATCGGTGAGGAACTCGTTCGTCTCCCGCTCGGTGGCGGTGCCGTCCCGCAGCCGGGCCACCAGGGCGTCGTCCATGCCGTGGTTGGCCGCTACCCGCAGCACCGTCTGGCGCCCCTCGGTGCCGAGCAGGTCCCACACGGTGCGGTGCTCGCCCCAGGTGATGGCGTCGACGAACGCCCGGGCCGCACCCTCGGGTGTGGCCGGCCCACGCCCCGGTCGCTCACTCATGGCCGCTCGTACCCCAGAGAGTACAGGTAGTCCCGCACCGAGATCCGCTGTGGTCCCTGGAGGGCGTCGCCGATGGCCTGGTCCAGCGCCAGGTCGGCCTGCTCCCGCCGGGAGCCCGGCTCCACTCGGCGGTGGCCCTCGAGGCGCGACCGCAGGCCCACCTCGAGGCTCTCGGTGGGCAGCTCGATGAGCACGCTCAGCTCCGCCTCCATGTAGGTGCGGGCGCGCTCGTACTCGACGAGGCGGGCCGACGCCAGGGCCAGCTCCGCCAGGGCGGCGCGACGGCGGGGATCGGGGAGCTCCACCAGGCGGGCCAGCCGCTCCTTCACCAGCGGGACCCGCTCGCCGGGATCGGCGTCGACCACCATGGCCACGAAGTGGTCCGCCCGTGTGGGCTCGGGGGCCCCGGCGTTCAGCTCCTCCTCCACCCGGGACAGGCTGTTGTAGGCCTGGCGCCAGGCCTCGGCGTGCAGTCGGGTGTCGAGCAGGGCGACCGCGTCCTCGAAGCAGGCCAACGCCCGCCGCTGCTCGGGCGCCCCGCCCAGGGCGGAGTGGGCCAGGCCCAGGTTGTGCTTGGCCAGGGCGTGCTGGAAGGGCAGCTCGGTGCGGGTGAACACGGTCAGGGACTCCTCGAAGGCCTTGATCGCCTCCCGCAGCAGCCGCTCCCGCTCCGTGGGGCGCAGCCGGGCCAGTGACGTGCAGGTCACCCCCACGCTGTGGTGCATCAGCCCGTGGTGGTACGGCGCCTGGTCGCGGTCGAGGTCGGCCAGGGCCTCCTCGTAGTCGGCCAGCGCCGCCTCGAGGCCCTCCTCGGTCCCCATGGCGGCGTGCGCCATCCCCCGGGTGTGCAGGGTGGCCGCCCAGCTGCGGCGGCCCTCCTCGGTGTCGGTGTCGAAGAGGGCCACCGCCTCGTCGCAGGCCGCCACCGCCCGGTCCAGCTCGCCCAGCTCGACCCTCGCCAGCCCCAGGTTGTTGAGGATGGCGGCCCGCTCCTGGTCCCGTCCCCGCCCCTCCAGCAGCCGGGCCGCCTCCCCGAAGAGGCCGGCCGCCCGCCGGCGGGCCCCCAGCGCCCGGTGGGCGGCACCGGCGGCGTTGAGCACCCGGGCGTGCTCGACGGGGTCGTGGCGGGGGTCGAAGATGGACGAGGCGACCTCGTAGGAGGCCAGGGCCTTGCGCAGGTTCTCGGTGGTGTCGCCCACCGGTGACTCGGCGTAGGCCAGGCCCAGCCGGTACGCCAGGGCGGCGTGCTCGTGGGGCCGCAGCGCCCGGGACGTGCGTGCGAGCTGGTCCTCCAGGGCCTTGACGGCCTGACGCCGGTCGATCCCCTTCTGGGGACCCGACACCACGGCCCGGTCGGCGGCCACGCTCAGGCCGACCGTGGGCGGGCCGCAGCCGGGCCGTCGGGTGTCGGTGGGGCGGCGACCAGATCGCGGACATGGCCCAGCACCTCCCCGACGGCCACGTCGACGGCTGCCGCCACCGGCGCCGAGAGGCCCTCCCCCACGGCATGGGGGTCCTCCGGCTGGCACCCGACCATCAACAGGCTGGTGGGCAGCACCCCCAGCGCCCGGGCCAGCATGAGGGCCCGCTCGGGCGTGGCCAGGTGCATGTCGGCCAGCACGTCGCTGCGCTCGGCCCACGACAGGGTCTCCACGTCGAGCACCTCGGGCTCGATCAGCATGACCTGTCCCGGCGGGCGGCCACGGTCGACGGCGTCGACCACCACCAGGGCGTCGAAGCCGTCCTGGAGCTCCTGGACCAGGGCGATCCCCCCGATCCCGGTCTCTATCACCCGCACCCCCTCGGGGAGGGTGGCCCGCTCCAGGCGCCGGGCCACCTCGACGCCGAAGCCGTCGTCGCCCCGCAGCACGTTCCCCACCCCGGCCACCAGCACCCTCACGACCCCACCTCAGGCCAGCGCGCCCGTGGTCAGCTCCGCCACCCGGAGGGCGTACCCACGGACCACCCAGTAGGTGATGTACTCCTCCAGCTCGGCCCGGGCGTCGTAGTCGAGCCGGTCCCCCACGTTCTCGGTCCGCTTGGACACCTCGGTGGCGATGATCCGGTCGAGCACGGCCACGGTCCGGTCGAGGTCGCCGACCAGGGGCGGGCTCCCGGCCCGCTCACCCCGCAGGTCGGCGACGACACCCTCCACGACCCGGCCCAGATCGGCGGGGGCGGCGGCGTCCTCGGAAGGGCTGGGGTCGAGCCCGGCCTCGTCCTCCTCCACCCGCCGAACGCAGTACCCCGCCACCAGGGCGGTGTTGACCCAGACGCCCACGTCGGGCATGGGCTGGGCGTCACGCTGCTCGTCCACGGCGGTGTCGATCCACCCCTTGGCCACCGCCGTGAGCGGGTGGGCCTGGGCCAGGGCCCGGGCCTTGAAGATGAGATCGGGTTCGGTGAGGGCCACCCCTACTGCCCCTCGTGCCCTCGGATCTGGAGGAGCACGGGCTCGGGCTGGGGCGTCGGTGCGGGCTCGGGGACCGAGACGCAGGTGAGGTCGGCCTTGCTGGGATCCACCTCGGCGGGGTCCACCACCTCCAGCCGCCGGAAGCTGGGCCAGTGCTCCCGCAGCGACGCCTCCAGCCCGTAGGTGAGCGTCGCCGAGGAGCTGGGGCACCCGTCGCAGGTGCCCTTCATGCGTACGCGCACCACCCCGTCGGTGACGTCGTCGATCTCGATGTAGCCGCCGTGTGACTCCACGGTGGGCCGCACCTCGGTCATCGCCGCCTCGATGGCGTCGGCGGCGTCGACCTCGACCTCCCGGCTCTCGCCCAGCCCGTAGGCGGCCAGGAGGGTGCCGGCGATCTCGTCGCTGGAGACCGACTCCAAGAAGATCTCCCCCCGCCAGGCCCGGACCATGTCGATCAGCCGCCCCAACCCGTCCCGGTGGAACGCGTCCACCCAGTCCAACAGCTCGCTGACCCGGTCGGCGACCTTGGGGTCGGGGTGCTCACCCAGCTCCTCGGCCAGCTCCGCGATCCGGCCCAGCACCTGCCCGTAGCTCAGGCCCTCGACCTCACTCACGCCACCTCACCTCCAGTGGTCGCCGGCTCTCGGCCGACGGTGTCATCCCGCCGCCTCGATCGTGGGCATCCCCACCTCCTCACGCACCAGCGCCAGGACCGGCTCGACCGCCGCCTCGACGGCGTCGCTGAAGCCGAGGCCGAAGGAGCGGTCCTCCGGCTCGACCTCGATCACCACCGTATCGGTTGGGAACGCCCCCCAGTGCCGCACCACCGCCAGGGTGTGGTCGAGGTCGATGATGCCCCCCACCGCCTCGCCGAGGCGCTCGTGGACCTCATCGGCCGGCGGCGGCGTCAGGTCGAGGGGGTAGCGCCGAACCGTGCCAGGCGGGTCTTCCTCACGGGGCATGGCCCCGACCAGGACCACCTTGTTCGGGCGCAGCTCCTCCAGGCGGTGGAGGACCCGGTTGGCGGCGTAGGAGAGATCCTCCACCACCACGTGGGGGGGCCACTCCAAGCCCTCCACCCGGCGGATGAACTGGGTGCCGAAGTCGAGGTCCCGAAGCCAGGGGAGCCCGATCCCGCCCACGAGCACGTGGGCGCTCGGGCTCCCCTCAGGCTGGATGTTGTCGGGGCTCACTCCTCCAGCGTGCAGCCGCAGGAGTTCACCTCTCGGACGATCACGCCCTTGCCGGTGTCCATGTGGGTGGTGCAGGGCATGCAGGGGTCGAAGCTGCGGATGGCCCGCAGGACGTCGATGCCCTTGACCTGGTCGTCGGGCACGCTCTCGAGCAGCGGCGTGTCGACGATGGCCTGCTCGTACGGGCCCAGGTTCCCGAACGGGTCCCGGGGGGACGCGTTCATGGTCGACGGCGTGGTGATCTGGTAGTTGAGGATCTTGCCCTTGTCGAAGTGGCCGTGGTGGACCAGCCAGCCCCGGCCGGCCTCCCAGAAGCCGACGGAGACCCGCTCGTCCTTGGGCACCTTGTAGGGCGTGTGGACCTTGGTGTCGCCCCGCCGCCAGTACTCGAACGCCTTCAGCAGGCAGTTCATGCCGATGACGGCGGTGAAGCCCATGGCGTAGGCCCGAGCCCGGTTGCGCTCCAAGGCGTTGAGCGTGCGGGGCACCTTCCACTCCAGCTCCTGCTCGGGGAGGGCGTGGCGAGGGATCACCATGCGCAGGCTGTGGCCGGTGGCCTCCAGGAACGGGTTGTCCTGGGTCTTGCCGTTGAGGGCCGTGGTCCACATCCGCCCGTAGGTGCCGGTCTCGACCACCTGGCGGTCCCAGCGGGGGGCGGTGGACCAGGTGTACTTCTCCCGGAAGTTCGTCCCCGTGG
The DNA here is from genome assembly GCA_050742255.1 of Acidimicrobiales bacterium. Classification (GTDB taxonomy): domain Bacteria; phylum Actinomycetota; class Acidimicrobiia; order Acidimicrobiales; family CADCSY01; genus JBOGHU01. The sequence goes on along the minus strand of JBOGHU010000033.1, from coordinate 19,672 downwards.
GCCGGGGCAGGGTGGTCTTGTTCCAGGGGTGGTTGGGCGAGATGGGGTTGCCCAGGGGGTCGGTCCGGAACCGGGGCGAGGTGCCGATGGTCCAGTCGTCGTAGAACGAGTGGGTGACGAACTCCTCGAACCCCATGTTGATGTCGGTGAGGTTGGTGGTGACCAGCTTCCCGTCGATGACGATGCCCGGCACGGCCCAGCGCCGGTTGCCCCAGGTGTTGCAGTTGGCGTAGGTGGCGTCGTAGACCTCCGAGTCGTCCCAGATGCCGGTCTGGGCCAGGTTGGTGGGACGGGCCCCCACCTGCTCGTAGGCGGGGTTGGACTCCAGGAAGAAGTCGACCAGGTCGTCCCAGAAGGCGGCCATCTGCTTGCAGAAGTCGAAGATCTTGCCCAGCTGGGTGTAGTACTCGTTGAACGACTGGGTCGTGATCGTCGTGGAGACCCCACCGGGGACCAGGGTGGAGGGGTGGGGGTACTTCCCGTACATCAGCATGCACATGACACGGCCCACCCTGGTCCACTCCAGGGCCTCCAGGTAGACCCGCCCGGTCAGCGGGTTGAGGGCGTCCATCATGTCCTTGACGGTCCGGTACCCGTGCATCTCCCCGTGGGGGGCCAGGGTCTTCTCGGCCTTGGTCACCAGCTCGGGGTTGGTCACCGAGACCACCGACGTCGAGTAGTCGGGGCCGGCCAGCAGGCCGAGGTGGAGCGGGTGGTCGTAGAACATCTCGCCGATCTCGCCCAGGTTGCGGACCTCCACGCCCAGCGGGGGCGGGACGATCCCGAAGGCCTGCTCGATGCCGAGGGCGGACACGGTGGCGTGGACGCCACCGCAGACCCCGCAGGCCCGGGAGCTGATGTCGATGGCGTCCCTCGGGTCACGGCCCTGGAGGATGACCTCGTAGCCCCGGAAGAGCATGGCCCGCGAGTAGGCGTCCACGGCCTTGCGGTTCTCGAGGTCGAGGGTGGTGTTGACGGCCAGGGCGCCGGCCACCCGGGTGACGGGGTCGATGCTCCACTCGCGCAGCTTGGGGGGGGCGGTGACCATGGCACCGGGCCCGTCCTTGCGGCGCACGAACTCCTTGGGCTTGGCGGTGTCGACCGCGTACGGGTTGGCCACCCCCTCGCGCAGGGACGCCTTGCCGTTGGCGTCGAACTCGATGGGAAGGTTCTTGAAGCACATCTCGGGGCTTGCTCCCTCCTGTGTGTCGTCTGAATCTGTGTCGTCTGGTTCTGTGTCGTCTGGTTCCGGGGTTACTTGTAGGACTCGTTGCGGTGCTGGTAGGTGGCGTAGAACTTGTGGATCGTCTTGGTGGCGCCCCGGGGGCCGGTGCGGGACCGGGCCCACCCGCTCGGGGCGTCCTTGTTCCACCGTGTGGTCATGTTCTTGTCCTGGCGGCTCACGTCGCGCATGCGACGGATGAACGAGCCCACCACCTTGCTGGTGGTGCTGGAGAGGAGGGACCCCGGCGGCGCCTCGTACATCGGCGAGAACTTGTCGGGGAAGCCGGGCATGGTGCACCCGATGCAGATGCCGCCCATCTGCATGCAGCCGCCGTGACCGTCGACGATGCCGCGCTCGGCGATGTTGCACTGGACCACCGGGCCCCAGCAGCCCAGCTCGACCAGGCACTCCTTGTCGCCGTACTCCTGGGCGAAGACGCCCTCCTCGTAGTAGCCGGCCCGGGGGCAGTGGCGGTGCACCGTCTCCCCGAACAGCCACGCCGGCCGGCCCAGCTCGTCGAACTCGGGCAGGGGGGCCAGGCCGTTGAGGAAGAGCAGCACGGCTGCGGCCGTCTCCAGGTAGTTGTCGCCGATGGGCGAGCAGCCGGGGATGTTCACCACGGGCACCCCGAACGAGGAGCGGTAGTCCTTGCCCAGGTAGTCCATCATCCCCATGGAGTTGGTGACGTTGCCCTTGGCGGCGGGGATGCCGCCCCAGGTGGCGCAGGTGCCGATGGCGATCACCGCCGCCGCCCCGGGAGCCAGGCGGTCGAGCCACTCCAGGCTGGTGATCTGGCGCCCGGTGGCGGGGTCGTCGCCCAGGCCCATCCAGTACCCGTCGCCGGAGATGGACTCGTCCATGATCGAGCCCTCCCAGGTGATGACGTAGGGGGCGTCGAGCTCACCGCGCTCGGCCATGAACAGGTTGTGCACCCACTCGGCGCCCGACTCCATGGAGACCACGGTGTGGACCAGCTCGACTCGGGGGAGGCCGGGGACGATGCCGGCCAACAGGTGCTCCACCCGGGGGTGGGTGCCTCCCGAGACGGCCACGGTGCACCCGTCGCAGGAGCCACCGACCATCCAGATGAGGTAGATCTTCTTCAGGGGCCCGATGTTGAGGGTGTCGTCGGGCTCCTCGAGCACCTGGCTGCGGATCCCGATGGGCGCCAGCGGGTCGAGGGGGTCGTACCCGTCGATGAGCTCGACGGCCCGGTCCGCGGGCGGGAGGTTGGTCACGCTCTCGGGCTGCACCGAGCCGTAGGCGCCGGTGATGCCGGGCGGCCCCGAGGGGACCTCGTAGGCGTAGGGACCGGTACGGGCCCCGAGAGGCGCTTCGCTGAACTCAGGGCGAGGCTCGACCGCGGCCTCGCCCTGCTCTGTGGCTGAGCGCTCCTCTGGGGTCGGGCGGGCCCGCAGCGGCGTCTGCCGCCTCGGCCTCATGGAGCTCTGCCGACGGTTCCGGTCATCTGGCATCCGGATGTTCCCCCTTGCTCGTTCGCTGCGAGTAGGTACCTGTTCGTGGGCTGCGCTGGCCCATGGGAGGCCAGCGGGCCCAGTCCTAGATGCACTCTACACCTATCGGGTCGGCCGTGGGGGCCAACTTCTCTCATCCGGCCTCTCTCATCCGGCCTCTCTCATCCGGCCTCTTCGGCGCCGCCGCCGGCGGTGGATGGGGCATGCCACGCAAGGGCACGAGACAGACCGAAGGCCGCCGGGTCGCCCCTGCCTCGGGCCCGGCGCGCCGCTCCCCCGGCCCGAGGCCGGGGGAGCGGGGCAGGAGGCGACGACGGGTGACGGGCTAGCAACCGCCGGAGATCACCGTGCTGTTGCAGATGGAGCGGGAGCTGTCGTCGATGTTGACCACGTGGCCCAGGGTGGGGTCGAGGTCGCCCTTGATCCCGCTCACCTGGCCGATGATCCTGTCGGCCCTCTGGTTGATCCCCGAGACCCCGATCATGCTGGAGCCGCCGTTGATGGCGTTGACCACGGGGGTCAGGGCGGCCAGGTTGCCGTTGATCCCCTTGGCCGTGCCGTTGATCGAGACGGCGTTGGCGTTGATGTCCTTCACCACGGTGTTGATCGACCCCACCGTGGACAGGATGTCGACCACCTTGCCGTCGATGCTCTGGGCCGCGGCCAGGATCTCGTCGGCCTGGCCGCTGAGCGGCTGGGCGGCGGTCAGGATGCCCTTGGCGGTCTCGTCCACCTCGTCCAGGACGGCCACCTGGTCGAGGTCCTCGTCGATGGGCTGGACCTCGTCGACGATGATCTCCACCCGGTCGTCGATCTGCTGGGCGGCGAGGGTGGTGCGGGTGAGCTGGATCACGGCGAAGAGGGCGAAGGCCAGCACGATGGCCAGGTTGATGCCCACGACGCCGCGCTGGTCGGCGAGACGGGTCATGAGCTGCACCCGAGGACCGTTCCGGCCACGAGGGAGTTGCAGATGCCGGTCAGGTTGCCGTTGACGCTCACCAGCTCGGTGGTGATGTTGGCGGTGTCGCCCCGGGCCGGGGCGAGGATGCCGTTGGCCACGGCCACCCGGCGGTGGATGTTCTGGACGCCGAGCTGGTCGGGCGGGTCATCGGCGTTGACCAGGATGCCGTTGATGTTCTGGGCCTGGCCCAGGATCGTCGTCAGCACCGACGAGGTGTTCTTCAGCGAGCCGTCGGTGTCGATCAGGGAGGCGTCGGTGTCGATCAGGGACGCGGCCGTGGTCCCCAGCTTGTCGTTGATGGGGTTGAGGGCGCCGATGATCTGGTCGGCCTGGCCGGGGATGGGCTTCAGGGCCTCGTCGATGGCCACCAGGCTGCCGTTGATGCTCTCGACCTGGTCGGGCAGGGTCACCGTGTCGCCGCCGGCGCCGGTGACCGCGGTCTCGGCGGTGGCCAGGTTGCCGTTGATCGACGCCAGCGAGTTGGTGATGACGATGAGGAACACGACGACGACGAGGGTGACGACCGTGAGGAGCGCGACCCACACCTTCAGCCACCGGCTGAAGTAGGCCGTGCTGTCCTCCATTGCGCCGGCGCGTGTCGTCGGGGTCCGGGCTGTGGACGTTGCTACGCCCATTCGTGCCTCCTAGTCAGTCGGGTTCGTGTACGTGTGGGTGCGTGCGAGTCCCCGAGCGATCAGCCCAGGATGCCGCCGAGCAGGCCGCCGAGGTTGACGGCGTCGTCGATCTCCGACGCCAGCCGGTCGGCGACCACCGCCTGGGTCAGGATGTTGCCGGTGTCGCCCTTGATGTTGTCGGCGATAGCGATCGTGTCGTCGACGTTGAGGTTGATGAGCTCGACGCCCCGGTTGATCGACGTGGCCACCCCGACGATCTGGGCGGCGGTGGAGTTGATGCCCTTGGCGGTGTTGTTCACGGTGCCGGCCGTGGAGTTGATGCTGCCGGCGGTGGTGTTGATGCTCTGGGCCGAGCCCAGGATCGACCCGGCCAGGCCGTCGACCGACTGGGCGATGCGGACGATCTCGGCCAGCTGGCCCTGGAGGGGCTCAGCGGTGTCGAGGATGGACGCGGCCACGCTGTTGGTCCTGTCGAGCTGCAGCACGGCGTCGGTGGCGGTGTTGATGCCCCGAGCGGTCCCGGCGATGCTCTCGGCCTTGTCGTTGATGCTCTCGGCCGTGTTGGCGGTCCGGAGCAGCAGGATGACAGCCACCACCACCACTACGAGGACGCCGACAAGGGACAGCGCAGCTTGGCCGTCCTCAGCGCCCCATCGCCTGCGGAATTGCATCTTCGTGGTACCCCCTCCATCGAGCGAGCCGGAGAAACCCGACCCTCGATCCGCTCCTGCTCTGGGCTCTCTGTGTTGCTTGTTCGGGTCTGTGCTTCTTGTTCGGGTCTGTCTGCGGGTCCGAGACTGCCGCACGGTACATGCCACAGTGCCCGTCGTCCATAGCTATTCCGCACCGACTCGGCCGTCTCCTGCCCGGCCCTGTGGTGGACGGATCCCAGGCCCGGCCGGCGCCTACCGGCGGGCCTGGATGAGGTGGTAGAGGAGGATGAGCTGGGTCAGGGCCAGGGGCTCGCTGCGCACACCGGGCTCGATCACCCCGAGCGACTCGGGCACCGGCTGGTCACCGCCCAGGCTGGCCCAGATGGCCTGCTCGAGCTGGCGGGACAGCTCCGAGGGGGCGTAGCCGTGGATGTGGAGGGCGTCCACCGGCTTGCCGTCCTCGTCGCGGATGAGCTTGAGGTGGAGGGCCTTGCGGGTGTCGTCGGTGATAACCTCGCTCAGGTTGGGGTGGGCGATGGTCGGGCGCAGGAGGATGGTGGCGCTGGGGGGGTCGTCGGAGGACTCCCCCCGCTCCTCGATGTTGGCGAAGCGCACGACGATGTCGGCGTGGGCCCGCTGGGGCCGGATGAACTCGGCCGACTCCGGCTCCCGGCGGGCCAGGTCGGCCAGCACCTCCTCCTCGGTGTAGCCCCGCTTGGACGTGTCGCGGGCGATCTTCCAGCGGTGGCGCAGCTCCTCGGGGGGGTCGAGGTGGACCCGGACGTCGAAGCAGGCCCGGGCCAGCTTGGTGTAGAGGGGCAGCAGCCCCTCGATGATGACGTACTCGCTGGGCTCGACCAGCACGGGGCGGTCGAGCGTGCCGCCGGAGTGGTTGTAGACCGGCTTGAGGATGGACTGGCCCATGGCGACGAGCTGGAGGTGCTGCTCCATTATCGCCACGTAGTTGCACTTGGGGTTGAGCGGCGTGAACGGGACCGACTTGCGCTCCTTGCGGTCGTAGCGGTGGTAGTCGTCGACGCACATCGAGGTGATCCGGTCGGCGCCGAGCGCCTGGACCAGCCCCTTGGTCAGGGTCGTCTTCCCCGAGGCGCTGTCGCCCGAGATGGCGAGCATGGCCGGTCGGGTGCGGGTGGCGCTGTCGTCCGAGGAGGCTCGCTGGATGGTGAACTCCCTGTCGGGCATCGGGTCTCCTCAGCTCGATGGCGGGTCGGGGGGAAGGGCCAGGGTATCGACCAGGGCGGCGCCCCCGGCAGGGGTGATCAGCAGCGACCGGGTCCGCCAGCCGCCCGAGGTGGCGCGGGGGGCGGCGAGGAAGGCCCCGTCCGTCACCGCGGTGGCGGCGAAGACGCAGTCGGTGCCGGCCACCATCTCCTCGGTCCCGACCACCGCGTCGACATCCACACCGGCCTCGGCGAGGAGGGCGCGCTCGTCGTCGCTCTGGGGAGCCAGCCGCCCCTGCATCTCGCCCCCGAGGAGCCGGGCCGCGCACGCCGTGATCACCCCCTCGGGCGCCCCCCCGATGCCCAGGCAGGCGTCGGCGCCGCCCCCGGGGACCAGGGCCCGCAGCGAGCCCATCACGTCGCCGTCGGCGATCTCGACCACCCCGGCGCCGCCGGCGCGGATCTCGGCGATCAGCTCGGCGTGGCGGGGCTTGGCCAGGACGATCACCACCAGCTCGTGGCGGCCCTTGCCCAGGGCGACGGCGACCCGGTCGAGGTTCTCGCCCACGGGGGCGGTGAGGTCGATCACGCCCCGGGCCCCGGCCCCCACGACCAGCTTGTCCATGTAGAAGCCGGGGGTGGCCCAGAGCGCCCCCGCCGGGGCTGCGGCCAGCACGGCGATGGCCCCCTCCTGGCCCCGGGCGCAGTAGGTGGTCCCCTCCAGGGGGTCGACGGCCAGGTCGAAGGAGGGGTCCCCGCCCCGACCCACCTCCTCGCCGGCGTAGAGCATGGGGGCCTTGTCCTTCTCCCCCTCGCCGATGACGACCCGGCCGGTCCCCGCCACCCCGGCCAGGGTGGTCCGCATGGCCTCGACGGCGGCGGCGTCGGCCGCCTTGCGATCTCCCCGGCCCACCCAGGGGACGCAGGCCAGCGCCGCCGCCCGGGTCGCGGCCAGCAGCGGCAGGGCCAGCGCCTCCACGCCGGCCCCGGCACCCCCCATGGGCGCGGTACCGGCGGTCACCTGGGATCGTGGTCCGTGGCGGGCGTCGGCCACGTCCGGCCGCCGGTGGCAGCCGGCGCCGTCACCGCCGCGCCTCCTCGGCCCGGGAGCGCAGGGTGGACACGGCGTGGTCGAGGCCCTCGGGATCCCGGTACAGGGCGCTGCCGGCGACGAGGACCCGAGCCCCGGCCCGCACCGCCCCGGCCACGGTCGTCGGCCCGATGCCGCCGTCGACCTCCAGCTCGACGAGCCGTCCCGACCCGGCTATGAGGGCCGCCGCCTCGGCGATCTTGGGCTCCATGCTGGCCAGGTAGCGCTGCCCCCCGAACCCGGGGTTGACGGTCATGACCAGGAGCAGGTCGACCAGGTCGAGGACGTGGCGGACGGACTCGAGGGGCGTGGCCGGGTTGAGGGCCACCCCCGCCTTGGCACCGGCCTCGGTGATCCCCGCCAGGGTGCGGTGGAGGTGGGGGCAGGCCTCGGCGTGGACGATCACCAGGCCGCAGCCGGCCTCGACCCAGCGCGCCAGGAGCAGGTCGGGCTCGACGACCATGAGATGGGCTTCGAACGGGAGGCTCACGGCGTCGCGGACGCTGGCCACCACGTCGGGCCCGAAGCTGAGGTTGGGCACGAAGCGGCCGTCCATCACGTCCCACTGGATGCGGTCGACCCCGGCGCGCTCGAGGGCCGCCACCTCCTCTCCCAGTCGGGCGAAGTCGGCGGGCAGCACCGAGGGCGCGATGCTGACGGACTGGTCAGCGGCGGCGGGCAGGGGGGCTATGGCGGCCATGTTCGGGTCCTGTGGGGCGCGGCAGGCAGGCTGGGGCCAGCCCCGGCGAGCCTACCGAGGGGGGCCGGGCGCGGTCGAGCTCGGGGGCGACGGGATGCGGCGGTCTCAGCCCGCCCCCGCTCCCGCCGTCTCCATCCCGGGGGTGTAGGTCCCCGTGCGGGCGGCGCGGTTGAGCCGGGCCCGCAGCGCGAACGCCTGCTGGCCGGCCTCGAGGTTGGCGTCGGCCCCCTTCCACGCCTTGAGCGGCGGGTCCTGCAGCGCCCGCCCGTAGGAGAAGCTGAGCTCCCAGGGCTGCGGCCCCATGGCGTTCATGGCGTTGAGGTGCTCGGTGGCCAGCTCGGGGCTCTGGCCCCCCGAGAGGAAGGCGATGCCGGGCACCGCCGCAGGGACGGTGCGGCGCAGGCAGCGGATGGTCTCGGCCGCCACCTCCTCCACCCCGGCCTGGCGGGAGCAGCCCTTGCCCGAGATCACCATGTTGGGCTTGAGGACCATGCCCTCCAGCGCCACCCCCTGCTCGGCCAGCTGCTCGAAGACGGCGCGCTGGGTGGCCTCGGTGACCTCGAAGCACTGCTCGATCGAGTGGTCACCGTCCATGAGCACCTCGGGCTCGACGATGGGGACCAGGCCACCCTCCTGGCAGAGGGCGGCGTAGCGGGCCAGGGCGTGGGCGTTGGCGGTGAGGCACGCCCGGCTGGGCAGCCCGTCGCCGATGGTGATCACCGCCCGCCACTTGGCGAAGCGGGCCCCCAGCTCGAGGTACTCGCCGACGCGCTCACGGAGCCCGTCGAGGCCCTCGGTCACCTTCTCGCCGGGGTGGCCGGCCAGCTCCTTGGCCCCGGTGTCGACCTTGATCCCGGGGATCATCCCCTTCTGCTCGATCACCTGCGGCAACGGTGTGCCGTCGCCGGCGGCCTGGCGGATCGTCTCGTCGTAGAGGATCACCCCGCTGATGGACTCCGCCACCCCCTCGGTGGTGAACAGCATCGTGCGGTAGGTCCGGCGGGCCTCGAAGTCGGACTCCACCCCGATGGCCCCGAAGCGCTTGGTGATCGTGCCCGTGCTCTCGTCGGCGGCGAGGATCCCCTTGCCGGGGGCGACCATGGCCCGGGCCGTGGTGGACAGATCCTGGGTGGGCATCGATGCGCTCGCTCCCTGTGTCAAGGTTGCCGTTCCCCTGATGGTACGAGAGGCGCCCAACGTGGCGCAACCGAGTACTAATAAGTATCTGGTTATTTCTGATCCCTGAATTCCCCATGGACAGGCGAAGTGATCGGGGGCAGGATCAAGGGTAGGAAAACGAGCACACCCAGCACCGATGGGGTGCACCCGCCAGCCGAGGAGGGCCTGATGGCAGAGAAGGACGGGAAGAAGTCGGACCGCTGGAGCGCCGGCGTCGTCCCCTACGCCGAGATGGGCTACTACGCCCCCGACTACCAGCCCAAGGACACCGACATCCTGGCCGCCTTCCGGCTGACCCCCCAACCGGGCGTGGAGCCCACCGAGGCGGGGGCGGCGGTGGCGGGTGAGTCCTCCACCGCCACCTGGAGCGTGGTGTGGACCGACCGCCTGACCGCCCACGAGATGTACCAGGCCAAGTGCTACGACGTGCAGGAGGTGCCCGGCAGCGGGGACCCACCGCAGTACATCGCCAAGATCGCCTACGACATAGACCTGTTCGAGGAGGGCTCGATCCCCAACATGTCCTCCTCGATCATCGGCAACGTGTTCGGGTTCAAGGCGCTCAAGGCGCTGCGGCTGGAGGACCTGCGCATCCCGCCCCAGTACGTGAAGACCTTCCAGGGCCCCGCCCACGGGACGGTCATGGAGCGGGAGTACCTCAACAAGTACGGCAAGCCCCTCCTCGGGGCGACGGTCAAGCCCAAGCTGGGCCTCTCCGCCCGCAACTACGGCCGGGTGGTCTACGAGGCCCTGAGTGGGGGGCTGGACTTCACCAAGGACGACGAGAACATCAACAGCCAGCCCTTCATGCGCTGGCGCGACCGGTACCTCTTCTGCATGGAGGCGGTCAACCGGGCCATAGCCGAGACCGGAGAGATCAAGGGCCACTACCTCAACTGCACCGCCGCCACCATGGAGGACATGTACGAGCGGGCCGAGTTCGCCAAGGAGCTGGGCACCGTCATCATAATGATCGACCTCACCGTCGGCTACACCGCCATCACCTCCATGGGCAGGTGGGCCCGGGCCAATGGCCTGATCCTCCACCTCCACCGGGCGGCCCACGCCACCTACACCCGCCAGAAGAACCACGGGGTGAACTTCCGGGTCATCGCCAAGTGGGTGCGGCTCATGGGCGTCGACCACGTCCACGCCGGCACGGTGGTGGGCAAGCTGGAGGGCGACCCGGGGTTGACCAAGGGCTACTACTCCGCCTGCCGGGACTACTTCAACAAGGAGGACCCGGCCCTGGGGTTCTACTTCGACCAGGACTGGGCCTGGATGCCGGGGATCTTCCCCGTGGCGTCGGGCGGCATCCACGCCGGCCAGATGCACCAGCTGCTCGACTACCTGGGCGAGGACTGCGTCCTGCAGTTCGGCGGGGGGACGATCGGGCACCCCATGGGGATCGGCGCCGGGGCCACCGCCAACCGGGTGGCCCTGGAGACCATGATCCAGGCCCGCAACGAGGGTCGGGACTACGTCAAGGAGGGGCCCGAGATCCTCAAGAAGGCGGCGACGTGGTGCAAGCCCCTCCAGGCCGCCCTCGACACCTGGGGCAAGATCACCTTCGAGTACCAGTCCACCGACCAGCCCGACGTGGTCGAGACCCCCACCCCGACCACCTAGCGGACGCGAGGTTCAGCCATGCACGTCACCCAAGGAACCTTCTCCTACCTCCCCGAGCTCAGCGACGACGAGATCTCGGCCCAGATCCAGTACGCCATCGACAACGGGTGGGCGATCTCGGTGGAGTTCACCGACGACCCTCACCCCCGCAACGTCTACTGGGCGATGTGGGGGTTGCCCATGTTCGAGCTGGCGGACGGCGCCGGCGCCCTCTACGAGGTGAACCGGTGCCGGGAGGCCTACCCTGACCACTACATCCGGGTCAGCGCCTACGACGCCAGCCGGGGCCGCCAGACCACCGCTCTGCAGTTCATCGTCAACCGCCCCTCCGAGGAGCCCGGGTTCCGCCTGGAGCGCCAGGAGGGCCACGACCGCAGCCTGCGCTACACGCTGCACCCCTACGCCGCCGAGCGGCCCCACGGCCAGCGGTACCGGGACGGGGCCTGATCCCCCGTGGTCGAGCGGCCGACGTCGGGGCCCGGCCTCCGCCAGGACCTCAAGGACAAGGCGGAGAGCGCCTACGGTCGCCAGGAGGTCGACGAGCGCTTCGTCGACCTGGCCGACCCGCTGGCGGAGGTGCCCGACGACACGATGGCCGACCTGGACGAGGCCCTCCGGGACTCCAGGATCGACGAGGTCCTGGAGCGTCTCGACCGTGAGCTGGTCGCCCTCCGCGAGGTCAAGCGGCGGGTGGCCGAGATCGCCGCCCTCCTGCTGGTGGACCGGGTGCGGCGGCGCATCGGCCTGGGGTCCGATCCGCCCACCCTCCACATGTCGTTCACCGGCAACCCCGGCACCGGGAAGACCACGGTGGCCCAGCGGATGGGCGAGATCCTCCACCAGCTCGGCTACATCCGCAAGGGTCACCTGGTGAGCGTGACCCGCGACGACCTGGTGGGCCAGTACGTGGGGCACACCGCGCCCAAGACCCGGGAGGTCCTCAAGCGGGCCATGGGCGGCGTCCTCTTCATCGACGAGGCCTACCACATGTACCGGGTCGACAACGAGCGGGACTACGGCCAGGAGACCGTCGAGATGCTCCTCGGGGTGATGGAGGACCAGCGCCAGGACCTGGTGGTGGTCATGGCCGGCTACGCCGACAAGATGTCCCGGTTCTTCAACGACGTCCCCGGGCTCAGCTCCCGCATCGGCCACCACATCGACTTCCCCGACTACGACCTGGACGAGCTGATGCACATAGCCCAGCTCATGATCGCCGAGCAGCACTACCGCTTCTCGCCCGACGGGGAGGAGGCGTTCCGGGAGTACCTCGAGCGGAGGATGAACCAGCCCCGCTTCGCCAACGGCCGCAGCGTCCGCAACGCCCTCGACCGCCTCCGGATGCGCCACGCCAACCGGCTGTGGCAGTCGGCCCGGGGCAGCGGGGACGGCGGCAAGCTGACCAAGGCCGAGCTGGTGACCATCGAGGCCGACGACATCCGGGTCAGCCGGGTGTTCGACCTCGGCAACGGCGGCGCCACCACCGGGGGCTGAGCGGTGGCCGAGCGGGTGGTGCTGGCCCGACGGGTCGATTCGGGCTTCGCGCCCTTCCAGTGGACCGGCGCCGAGCCGGAGGGCCTCGACGACCTCGAGACCGCCGAGTCCCTCGGCGCCTGCTGGGAGGGCGACGAGCTGGTCACCTACGACGTCGGCGCCCTGGCCGCCGGCCTCGAGCACTACGACGAGGGCTACCTGGCCGACAACGACTGACGCGGGGCCTCAGCCTGTCCCGGCCCGGTAGGTCTCCACGATCTGGTCGAAGACGGAGGCCATCTCGGTGAAGCTCTCGGCGGGGAGGGCCTGGAACACCAGGGTGTGGAGCCGGTTGCCCTCGAAGAGGAAGTAGTGGGCATGGGCACCCTGGACCCGGGCCTCCTCGTCGGCGAACGTGTACAGGTAGTAGTAGCCGCTCAGGCCGCTGGGGAGGGTGACGGGCTGCTCGGCCAGCACCGTCACCTCTGGCCCCAGGGCGGCCTGGGTGAACGGCTTCAGCTCGTCGACGTTGCCCGGGTCGATGGTCTGGCCGATCTGCTGCACCCTCACCAGCACTGAGTTCTGGCTGTTGTCGGGTGAGGCCACGAGGAACGGGTCGGGCTCGGCCAGCAGCTTCCAGTCCCGTGGCACCGAGATGCTGAAGCGCCCCTCGGGGTCCTGGTAGGTGACGAAGTCGGCCGGTGTCGGCGCCGGCTCCCCTCCCCCGGCCCCACCTGCGGGCGCGTCGCCACCGCCAGCGGGCTGGTCGTCGCCGCCCCGGCCGGCCGAGTACCACAGGACGCCGACCACGACGACGGCCACGGCCAGCACCGCTCCGAGCATCACCGGCGATGGCCGCCGGCGCCGGTGATGCCCCGGCCCCTCCGGCTCCGACGGCGGCGACCCGCCGCCGAGCGGCTCGGTCGACAGCCCCGGCCCCCGACCCTCACTCACCGACGGCACCGGCCCGAAGGGCGGCGAAGGCCTGGTCGATGTCGGCGCCCCACAGGTCCCAGCTGGAGAGGCGCAGGCCGGCCAGCTGGAGGGCCACGGGGACGGCCAGCGGCGTCTCGGGGTCGAACATGGTCAGGCCCTCGTCCTCCAGCCCTGCCTCGACCGCCACCTTGGCACCCCTGACCTCGTCGGGCAGGTCGGCCCGGACGAGCACCGTGGAGGGCCCGATGCGGAGGGCGGCAGAGACGTCACCGCCGGTGACCAGCACCGGGTCCTCGACGTGGAAGCGGGTGGACCACCCCGCCTCCTGGCCCCGGGCGAAGGCCCGGACCACCTCCTCGTCGGGGACGAGCGGCTGCTCGGGCTGGGCGAAGGGAGGGAGCAGGCCGTCGGGGCTCAGCGGGCCAGTCGCTCCGCTCGTTCCGCAGCCCGGGTCAGGCCGGCGGCGGCGTCGGCGAGGTCGGCGTTGACCCGGTCGGCGGCCGGACCGATGACCGCGCACTGCGACTCGACAGCCCGCACCCCGAAGGTGATCTTGGCCAGGGTGGCCGAGATGCTCTTGAGCAGGCGGGAGATCCGGCCCAGGAAGTAGGTCAGCGTCACGACCAGCAGGACGATCTCGAGGACCGAGAGGACCACGTACAGGGCGAACATCAGCGACCACCTCCACTGGCCTCGGCTGCGGACAGCAGCTCGTCGTGGCGACGAACCTCGTCACGCAGGCTTCCAGAGAACACGCTGGTCTGCTGCAACATCCAGGTGGTGGCGGTGTTGCGGGCCACCCGGGTGGCCGTCTCCCACGCCTCCAGCACGTTGCGGTCGATGTCCCTCACGAACGCGACCAGCAGCGACAGCAACACGACGACGGCGATGGCCACAACCACACCGAGACCGAGGGTGATCACCCAGAAGGTCTCGTGCTCCGACTGCAGCGCCAGCACGACTGCATCCACGATCGTCAACCTCCCAATGCTTCACGGGCCTGCTCCGCTCGGTCGACGATGCGGCGCAACCCCTGGTTGATCTGCTCCACTTCCCACAGCGGCTGGGTGTTGAAGCGGGCCTGGTCGAGAGCGTCGGTCACGGCCAACGCCTGGAGCCCGATCCGCCGGGCCAGCGCCAGGATGATCGCCACCAGCACAACGACCACGCTGATGACCACCGTCCCGATGACGAAGCCGACGTACCATCCTGTGAGCACTGCTTCATTTTCCATGCGACGAGCCCTCTCTCCCTCGCTCGATACCCTCGCTCGATACCCTCTCGCTCGAGATCCCTCAGCCCCGCGGCGTGATCCGCCGGCTGGCCCGCCCGGCGGTGAGCTCCGGCCGCCGCTCGCCGAGCGGCAGGCTGGCCAGCGTCTCCTCGATGGCCCGGACATCGCTCACGATGTCGTTGACCACCGAGCCGACCGGCTGGACCTGGTCGGCGATGGCCCGCACACCGATCAGGACGGTGCCGACCGTGAAGCTCACCCGCTGCAGGATGGCGGCGATGACGATCAGGTACAGGGCCACCGCCCCCACCAGCACACCGACTGCCGCGATCGTCACGATTCCTGCGATCGACATCTTCTCACCTTTCCCTTGTCCGTCTTGCGACGGTTCGTCTACGGCTCGGGTCCGCCATCACATTAGGCGCAGCAGCGCCGTCCCGTACCTGGACACCGCCTCGCGGGCGCTGACGGTGAGCCGGCGGGTCTCGGCCAGCTTCGGGACCGCGTCGAGCTCACCGCTGAGGGCCACGCCGTGCTCGAGCACGTCCTCGGCGTACGCCTTGATCTCCTGGGCGGGCCGGAGCACCTGGTTGGCGAAGAACAGCACCGTCGGGATCACGACCGCGATCAGGATCACGTTACCGATCCACCAGAGAACCACGTTCTCTCCCCTTTCACGCGAGCCCGGACCGGGCTCAGCCACTCCAATGGCGGACGAACCCTATACCCCCTAGATGCGTCCTGCCAGTAGTGTTTCGCCGCCTGTTCGTGCGATACTGCGGAGGCAAGGTGCCCGAGGAGGCGGGGACGACAGCCGCCCGCCCCTGCAAGGAGCCCGCCGCTGCAAGGAGCCCGCCGCTGCAAGGAGGTTGCCACCATGAAGATCGGGATCGTCGGCAAGGGTGGGGTGGGGAAGACGACGCTGTCGGCCCTCATGGCCCAGGCCTTCGCCGACCAGGGTCGCCGGGTGGTGGCCATAGACACCGACTCCAACCCCAACCTCGGGATCTCCCTGGGCCTGAGCCTGGAGGAGACCGAGGCGGTGCCCCTGCTCCCCCGCGCCCTCATCGTGGGGGCCGGCGGCGACGCCACCGCCGACGAGCTCATCGACCGCTACGGCCGGCCCACGCCGGCCGGCGTGACCCTGCTGTCCGCCATCCGGGTGAACGAGGCCGGCGCCGGGTGCACCTGCGCCGGCCACGCCACCGTCCGCAGCCTCCTCGGCGAGGCCCTCGACGACCAGGCCGACGTCACCCTGGTCGACATGGAGGCCGGCCTCGAGCACCTGAGCCGCTCGGGCGGGACCCTGGCCTACGCCGACGTCCTGCTGGTCGTCATGGAGCCCAGCCGCAAGTCGGTCCTCACCGCCGCCCGGACGCTGCCGCTCGCCAACGAGCTGGGCATCCCCCAGACCTACGGGGTGGGCAACAAGGCCCGCCTCCCCGACGACACCGCCTTCTTCGAGGAGCTCTGCGGCGAGTACGGCGTGCCCGTGGCCGGCGTGGTCCCCTATCACCCCGACGTGGTGGCGGCCGACCGGGCCGGCGCCGGCCTGGGCTCGGGCCACGGCGACGCCGTACGCCAGGAGGTCGCCCGGATCGTCTCCTTCCTCGACCGCGTGCCCGTGGCCTAGGGCCGGGGGGCAGGCCCGCTCCCGGCACGGCCGGGCCGTCGACGTCGCCCCGGCCCGGCTTGGCCCGGGTCCCTATCGCGGCTGGGCGCAGCTAGAGTCCCTCCTGCGATGGCGACCCAGACCCTCAGGTGCGACCGCCACGGGGAGTCCACCAGGCTCACCTGCGTCGACTGCGAGTCTCCGATATGCCCTAAGTGCATGGTGCGCACCGAGGTGGGCTTGAAGTGCGAGCGCTGCGCTGAGCCCGTCGCCGAGCCCCTCGCCGCCCGCGCCGTCGCCTACCGGCGGCCGATCCTGCTGGGCCTGGCTGGGCTGGCCGTCCTGGCCGTGGTGGCCGTGCTCCTCGTCCTCGGCCCCGGTGGCGACGACCGGGAGGCGGCGGCCCCGCTCCCCCCTGTCGGCACCTGGTCCAAGGGGCCCGATCTGGCCGCCATCCGGGGCACCGCCACCGCCGTGGTGCTGGACGACGGCTCGGCCCTGGTGGCCGGCGGTGGGGTCGGCGCCATCCCACTCGACGCCACCGAGGTCCTCCGGCCCGACGCCGAGGCGTGGGAGACCACGGGCACCCTGACCCAGGCCCGCCGGGGCCACCGGGCCGCCCTCCTCGACGACGGGCGGGTGGTGGTCGCCGGGGGGCTCGCCGGGAGCGAGCTCCTGGCGACGGCGGAGATCTACGACCCCGCCACCGGGGACTGGGCGCCGACGGGCGCCATGGCCACCCCCAGGCTCGGCCACTCCCTCACCTCCTTGGCCGACGGCCGGGTGCTGGCGATCGGCGGGGACTCCCCGGAGGGGACCGAGGCCGCCGCCGGTGGCCAGACCATCCGCCCCACGGCCTCGACGGAGATCTACGACCCCGCCACCGGGGCCTGGGCGCCGGGACCATCGATGGCCACCGCCCGCTTCGAGCACACCGCCACCCCGCTCACCGACGGGCGGGTGCTGGTCACCGGGGGGCTCGGTCCCGTCGACGGCACGGTGGCGCCGCTGGCCTCGACCGAGGTCTACGACCCCGCCGCCAACGCCTTCGTCTCCTCGACCGACCTCAACGAGGGCCGGACCAACCACGCCAGCGTGCGCCTCGGGGACGGCTCGGTGCTGGTGGCGGGCGGGGCGGGGGGAGCCAACGGCGACCTGGCCCTGGCCTCGGCGGAGGTCTTCGACCCGGGCCGGGGGACCTGGACCGCCGTCTCCTCACTGGCCAGCCCCCGCTCGGGGGAGACGGCCACCCTCCTCGACGACGGGCGGGTGCTGGTCGCCGGGGGCGAGGCGGTGTCCAGGGGGACCCGGCGGTCCCTGGCCAGCGCCGAGGTCTTCGACCCCAGCACACGTCGGTGGCGGTCGGGGGGCGAGATGAGCTGCTTCCGCAGCGAGCAGGACGCAGCCCGCCTCGGCGACGGTAGCGTGCTGGTCGTGGCCGGCGACGCCACCTTCCCCGGCAAGGCCCCCATAGCCCAGAGCTGCGCGGACAGGTACCGCCCGTGACGAAAGGATGAGCTCAGGATCATGGCCATGCGCAACCCGCTGCGGCGCCGCCGCCCGGCACAGCCCGACCACGACGACGCGCCCGACCAGGACGAGGAGCACGACGAGCGCCAGCGCAAGGCGGCCCGCCAGCGCGCCCTGGTCCTGTGCATCCTCGCCATGCCGTTCCTCATCGGCTTCTACGCCCTCATCCTGTGGTGGGGCGCCCCCCGCAGCGAGGGGGAGGAGCTGCGGGTCGACCAGTTCCTGACCCTGCTGCGCCAGGGCCGGGTGCAGGACGCCACCATCCTCGAGACCGACAACCGGATCGTGGGCACCTATGACGCCGGTCTGTACTGGGTGGCCTACGCCGGGGGCCGGGAGACGCTGTTCTCGCAGCTGACCGGCGCGGTGCAGGACGCCGGGATCCCCCTCGAAGTCAAGCAGCAGCCCCTCAAGAACCTGGTCGGCCCGGCCACCCTCCTGCTCCCGGCGCTCATCCTGGTCGACGGCTTCGCCATCCTGTTCCTGCTGGTGTTCCGGGGCGGTGACAGCGCCGGCGCCTTCGGCCGCTCCCGCGGCCACCGCCGCCACACCGGGGAGTCCAAGATCACCTTCGCCGACGTGGCCGGGGTCGAGGAGGCCATCGAGGAGCTGGCCGAGGTCCGCGACTACCTCTCCAGCCCCGACCGCTTCCTGGCCATGGGGGCGGCGGTCCCCAAGGGCATCCTCCTCACCGGGCCGCCCGGCTGCGGCAAGACCCTCCTGGCCAGGGGCCTGGCCGGCGAGTCGAACGTGCCCTTCTACTCGATCTCGGGGTCGGACTTCGTCGAGATCTACGTGGGCGTGGGCGCGGCCCGGATCCGCGACTTCTTCAGGATCGCCAAGGCGGCGGCGCCGTGCATCGTCTTCATCGACGAGCTCGACGCCGTGGGGCGCAACCGGTCGGTCATCGCCAGCGGCGGCCAGGACGAGCGGGAGGCCACGCTCAACCAGCTCCTGGTGGAGATGGACGGGTTCGAGTCCGGCAGCGGGGTGGTCGTCCTGGCCGCCACCAACCGTCCCGACATCCTCGACCACGCCCTGCTGCGCCCCGGCCGCTTCGACCGGCGGGTCAACATCGACCGTCCCGACGTCCGAGGCCGCCAGGACATCCTCAAGATCCACGCCCGGGGCAAGCCGCTCGGTCCCGACGTCGACCTGGAGCTGCTGGCCCGCCGGACCGTGGGCTTCTCCGGAGCCGACCTGGCCAACGTCATCAACGAGGCCGCCCTGCTGGCGGCCCGCCGGCACAGCACCGCCATCGACGCCCGCCACCTCTCCGAGGCGGTGGAGCGGGTGATGGCGGGGCCGGAGCGCCGGTCCCGCATCCTCTCCCCCGAGGACCGCCGCCGCATCGCCTTCCACGAGGCCGGCCACGCCGTGGCCTCCACCGCCCTGCCCGCCACCGACCCGGTGGGCAAGCTCTCCATCGTGGCCCGCGGCCACGGGGGCGGCTTCACCTGGTGGGTGCCCGAGGGCGACCAGGTGTCGGTCACCCGGTCCCAGCTCCTCGACCGCATCGCCTCGCTCATGGGCGGTCGTGCCGCCGAGGAGCTGGCCCTCGGCGAGGCCTCCAGCGGGGCCACCAGCGACCTGGAGGTGGCGGTGAAGCTGGCCCGCCGCATGGTGTCCGAGTTCGGGATGAGCGACCGCCTGGGGCCGTTCTCGGCCAAGGGGCTGGCCACTAGCGCCTTCACCGACGGCTTCATCGTCGGTCATCCCTACTCGGAGCGGGTGGCCTCGGAGATCGACAACGACGTGCAGGAGATCCTCCGCCGTGGCCACGCCTGCGCCACCGAGGTCCTCCAGACCCACCGGCAGGTCCTCGAAACCGTGGCCCACGCCCTCATGGAGGCCGAGACCCTGGAGGGGGAGGCGCTCGACGAGCTGCTCTTCCCCGTGCTCGGCGGTGGTGTGCCGGTGAGCGGGAACGCCTGATGTCGTCCACGACGACGGCCACCTGCTCCCGCCACCGGCGCCGGCCCGGCGTCGGCGCCTGCGCCACCTGTGGCGCCCCCGTATGCGCGGAGTGCATGATCTCCACCCCGGTGGGGTTCAAATGCCCCCGCTGCGCCGGGACCGCCACCCCCCACGCCCGCCGGGGCCGGCCCCAGGCCGCTCGGCGCCGGCGGGTGGGCGCCCTCGTGGCGGTGGGGCTGGTC
>JBOGHU010000032.1:0-8600 GCA_050742255.1 Acidimicrobiales bacterium | reverse complement strand
CCCTCGACCATCCCGGCCCAGGCCGCCTCCGCCCGCCCCAGGGCGGCGGCCACCCGGGCGCAGAGGGCGGCGGCGCAGGCCGTGGGCGTCTTGTGGGCGGCGTGGGCCACCTCGTCGGTGAGGCTGGTGTCGATCTCGTGGCCGATCCCGGTGAGGACGGGCACCGCCATGGCGGCCACGGCCCGGGCGATGCGCTCGCTGTCGAAGGTGGCCAGGTCGGTGCGGGAGCCACCGCCCCGGACCACCAGCACCACGTCGGGCCTCCGGTGCCCCAGCACGGCGAGGGCCCGGACCACCGATGCTTCGGCGCCGGTCCCCTGGACCTGGGTGTCGGCGAGGGCGACCCGGAACCCGAAGCCGCTGGCGGTGAGCTCGGCGATGGCGTCCTGGCAGGCGGCGCTGCCGGCGCTGGCCACCAGGCCGACGTGCAGGGGAGCGGCAGGGAGGGGGAGCCGGCGGTTGGCCTCGAGAAGGCCCTCGGCGGCCAGCGTCGCGCGCACCCGCTCCCTGGCCGCGGCCAGGCGACCCAGGGTGTGCAGGGCGTCGACGGCCGAGACGACCAGCTGGACCCGCCCGTAGCCGTACTGCACCCGGCCCCGGACCCGCACCTCCACTCCGTCGGCCAGGGCGAAGCCGGGCCAGGCCCGGAGCTGGCGCTCGATCTGCAGGCGCTCGGCGCGGAACAGGGCCACGCCCAGGGTGGTGGTCGGCCCCCGCCGGGAGCGGCGCTCGCACAGGGTGAAGTACACGTGGCCCCTGGCGTTGGGCGGCCGCAGCCCGTCGACCTCGCCCCGCACCCAGACCTCGGTGGGGAAGGCGGCGCCCACGGCGCGGGTGAGGCGGGCGGCGATCTCACCGACCCCGAAGGTGGGCTCGGGCTCTGTGAGCTGGGTCTGGTCGGCGTCGGCCATGGCGACCATTCTGGTCGCGACGAGCGCGGGTGGGTCGGTTCGGGGGCCGTGACAGACTCGAGCCGTGGTGACCCGCATCGGCTCCGGCGTGGTGCAGATCGACACCCGCCTGGGCGGGTGGGGGCAGGTGACCGCCGGCTACCTGGTCGAGGGCAGCCAGCCGGTGCTGGTGGAGACCGGGAGCCAGACGTCGGTGCCGGCGGTGCTGGCGGCGTTGGCGGAGCTGGGGGTGGGGCCCGGGGACCTCGCCGCCGTGGTCGTCACCCACATCCACCTCGACCACGCCGGCGGGGTGGGCGACGTGGCCCAGGCCTTCCCCCACGCCACCGTCCACGTCCACCCCCGGGGGGCCCGCCACCTGGCCGATCCCAGCCGGTTGGTCGCCTCGGCGGCGAGCGTCTACGGGGAGCGGCTCGACTCCCTCTACGGACGGATCGCCCCCACGCCGGCGGCGCGGATCCGGGTGCTCGGCGACGGGGACCTTCTCCCGGTCGGCCCGGGCCGGACGCTCACCGCCGTCGACTCCCCGGGCCACGCCAAGCACCACCTGGGCCTGCACGACTCGGAGTCGGGCATCCTCTTCGTCGGCGACGCGGTCGGGGTGCGGCTCCCCGACGCGGGCGTGCTCTGGCCGGCCACGCCGCCTCCCGACTTCGACCTGGACCAGGCCCTCGCCTCCCTGCGCCGCTTCGCCGAGCGCCGCCCCGCCGGCATCGCCCTGGCTCACTACGGGCTGGCCCCCGACCCGCTGACCATCCTCGAGGAGGCGGGAGGTGTCCTCCGAAGGTGGTCGGAGGTGGCCGAGACGGCGTGGCGAGACGGCCGGGAGGTGGCCGGGGCCCTGGAGCGGGCCTTCGCCGGCGAGCTGTCGGGGGTGACCCCGGCCAGCCGGGAGCGGCTGGAGGCGCTGAACGGCATCCACAGCAACGCCGCCGGCCTCGGCGCCTGGCTCGATCGGCGCTCCGCGGCCTCCGACCCTCACCCCGGCTAGGTAGCATCGGCGACCGAGACCCCGTCGCCCCGACGGGGTCTGGTCCACACGGGCGGCGCCGGGACGGGCGCCACCGAGGAGGCGCGCCACAGAAGGGGCGCGCCGGAGAAGAGGGCGCCACAGAAGAGCGCGCCAGAGAAGAGGCGCGCCGGAGAAGAGAGGAGCCGGTCGAGGTGTTGTCCCATCTGACGTGGCGGCGCGGCGCACCAAGGAGGAGACGCCAGTGACTGCACCAGCCGGCCTCGACGTGCTCGAGGCGCTCACCGCCGTGCCGGGGCCAGGAGCCCCGTCGGTTCCCGGAGGGGTCTCGTGACCCGCCCGACGCGACGCTCAGCGTGCCGCCTCATCGCCACCCTGGTCGGCGCGGCGGTGGCCCTCACCGCCTGTGGTGGGGGCGGGGGCGCGTCGGGGCCGGGTGACGAGACCCCGCTCACCATCGGCGCCATCCCCGACCAGGATCCCGAGATGCTCCAACGGCTGTACGGGACGGTCGCCGACTACCTCGAGGCCCAGCTCGGGGTCCCGGTCCGGTACCGCCCGGTCACCGACTACACGGCATCGGTGAGCCTGTTCCGATCGGGCGAGCTCGACATGGTGTGGTTCGGCGGGCTGACGGGGGTGCAGGCCCGGCTCCAGGTCGACGGGGCCCGGGCCATCCTCCAGCGTGACATCGACGAGAGCTTCCACAGCGTCTTCATCGTCAGCGCCTCGACGGGGCTGGCCCCCTTCGGCGACGTCGAGGGGCTGGAGGCCCTGAGGGGCCGTCGCCTCACCTTCGGCAGCGAGTCCTCCACCTCGGGCCGGTTGATGCCCCAGTTCTTCCTGCAGGAGGCCGGCGTGGGGATCGACGACTTCGCCGGCGAGGTGGGCTTCTCGGGCTCCCACGACAAGACCATCGACCTGGTCGAGTCCGGGAGCTTCGAGGTCGGGGTGGTGAACGAGCAGGTCTGGCGGGACCGCGTCGCCGCCGGCGAGGTCGACCTCGACACGGTCTCCGCCGTGTTCCGCACGCCCCCCTACCACGACTACCACTGGGTGGTGCGCCCCGAGGTGGCCACCAGGTACGGCGACGGCTTCGTCGCCAAGGTGCAGGAGGCCTTCATGGGCCTCGACCGTGGCGATCCCGCCGAGGCCGAGATCCTCGACCTCTTCGGTGCCGACCGGTTCATCGAGACCAGCGACGACAACTACGCCCAGATCGAGGAGGTCGCCACCCAGATAGGCCTGGTCCGCTGAGGGCGATGGACGGGGACGGGGCCTTCTCGCTGCGCGGGGCCGGCGTGCGCTTCGGCCCCGCCGCCGCCCTCGCCGCCGTCGACCTGGAGGTGGGCGCCGGCGAGCGGGTGGCCCTGGTCGGTCCCAGCGGGGCCGGCAAGACCACCCTGCTGTCGCTGCTCAACGGCTCGGTGCGTCCCAGCAGCGGCACGGTGCGGGTGCTGGGCACCGATCTGGCGCGGGCCAGCCCGGCGCGGCGGCGGCGGGTCCAGGCCCGCATCGGCACCGTGCACCAGCAGCTCCACCTGGTGGGCCCCATCCGGGTCGTCCACAACGTCAACGTGGGCCACCTGGGCCGGTGGTCCCTGGCCACCGCCGCCCGCTCGCTGCTGTTCCCGGCGGAGGTGGGCGCGGCCGGGGCCGCCCTGGCCCGGGTGGGGATCCCCGAGAAGCTGTACCAGCGCACCGACCAGCTCTCGGGAGGCCAGCAGCAGCGCGTGGCCCTGGCCCGGGTCCTCGTCCAGGACCCCGACGCCATCCTGGGCGACGAGCCCATCGCCAGCCTCGACCCGGCCCGGGCCCGGGAGGTCATGGACCTCCTGCGGGACCTGGCCGTGGAGTCGGGCAAGACCCTGGTGGTCAGCCTGCACGCCTACGAGTACGCGGTGACCCACTTCCAGCGGGTGGTGGGGCTGCGTCAGGGCAGGGTGCTGTTCGACGTCCCCGCCGCCGAGGTCACCGACGCCATGGCCGAGGCCCTGTACCGGATCGGCGAGCACCGGGTCGACGACGGCCGGGGCCCCCGTCCATGATCGAGACCCGACCCCCGGGCCCTCCCGACGCCGAGCTCCTCCACCACGAGGGGCTGGTCTCCCCGCCCCGGCGGGCCCGGGCCCGCCCCTCGGTGCGGTCGGGCCGGGGGGTGTGGACGGCGGTGCTGGTCGTGGCGGTGGCGTTGTCCCTGGTGCGGGCGGGCGTGGGCCAGCGGGACCTGGTGAACCCGGGGGGGTGGTCGCTCGTGGGCAGGTTCTTCGCAGCCGCCCTCCGCCCCGAGCTGAGCCCCGAGTTCCTGCGGATCACCTGGGACGCCACCCTCACCACGGTCTCCTACGCGGTCCTCGGGACCGCGGTGAGCGTCCTCGTGGGCGTGGTGGGCGGGGTGCTCGGCTCCGAGACGTGGTGGCGGGTCCGCCCCGGTGGCGGGGTCAGGGCCCGCCGCCTCCTCGGGCGGCTGGGCTGGCTGGCGTCGCGGGTCACCCTGGGCCTGCCCCGGGGGATCCACGAGGCGGTCTGGGGACTGTTCCTCATCATCGTGTTGGGCCTCGACCCCCTGGTGGGGGTCCTGGCCATCGGCCTCCCCTACGGGGCGGTGACCGCCAAGGTCTTCTCGGAGCTGCTGGACGAGACCCCCCGGGAGGCGTTCGCGGCGGTGCGGGCATCGGGCGTGGGGCGGCTCAAGAGCCTGGGGTACACGCTGCTGCCCCAGGCGTTCCCCGACATGCTCTCGTACGGCTTCTACCGGTTCGAGTGCTCGGTCCGGGCATCGGCCATCCTCGGCATCATCGGCGCCGGCGGGCTGGGCTTCCAGCTCTCGCTGAGCTTCCAGTCGCTGCGCTACACCGAGATGTGGACCCTGCTGGCCGCCCTGGTGGCGGTCAGCGGCCTGACCGACCTGTGGAGCACGACGCTGCGCCGTCGCGGCGGTGGGTCCAGCACGGCGGCCTCGGGCGGGACGGAAAGCCGCCTCCGCCGGGACCGCGTCCTCACCGGCTCGGTGGCGGGCGCGGCTGTCCTCGTGGCCGTCGCCGCCTGGCACCTCGGCATCGACGCCTCCACCCTGTGGTCGGCGCGGGCCCGGGGCCTGCTGGCCGACCTCGCCGCTGACGCCTTCCCCCCCGGCCTGGGGGCGGGAGGGTTGGGCGAGCTGGCTCGCCTGTCGCTGCAGACCCTGGAGATGTCGATCCTGGCCACGGCGGTGGCGTCGGTGGGGGGGATGGTGGTGGCCTTCGCCGCCGCCGCCACCGTGCCCGTCGACGCCGGCGCCCTGCGCCGGGTGGTGCCGTGGGCGGCGCGGGCTGGCCTGCTCTTCTGCCGGGCGGTCCCCTCGCCCGTGTGGGCGCTGCTCCTGCTGTTCGTGCTCTTCCCCGGCCCGCTGCCTGGTGCCCTGGCCCTGGGCCTGTACAACTTCGGGGTGCTGGGGCGGCTCATGGCCGAGGTCGTGGAGAACCTCGACCCCTGGCCGGTCCGGGTGCTGCGGGCCGGGGGTGCCTCGGGCCCCCAGTCCTTCCTGTACGGGGTGCTCCCCCGCACGCTGCCCCGCTTCGTCGCCTACAGCCTCTACCGCTGGGAGGTCACCATCCGCGAGACGGTGGTGGTGGGGCTGGTGGGCGCCGGGGGCCTGGGACGGCTCCTGTCCGAGCAGCTCGCCGCCTTCGCCTACCACGAGGTGGTGTGGACCCTCCTCGCCCTGATCACCCTCACCTTCCTCGTCGACCTGGCCAGCTCCCTGGTCCGCCGGGCCCTGCGGTGAGGCGGCAGGGGTAGCCTTCGGGGCGTGGCCCACGTCCCGCCCATCGGCGCCCACGTGGGGTCGGGGGATCCCCTGGAGGTGGCGGGAGCCGTGGGCGCCGACTGCGTGCAGGTCTTCCTCTCCGACCCCCAGGGCTGGCGGACGCCCCCGCCGAGGGAGGACGCCGACGCCCTCAGGGCGTCGGGCATCCCGCTGTTCGTGCACGCCCCCTACCTGGTCAACCTGGCCTCGCCCAACCCCCGCGTGCGCCACCCCAGCCGCAAGATCCTGGGCGACACCTGCGCCGCCGCGGCGGCGGTGGGTGCCACGGCGGTGATCGTCCACGGCGGGCACGTGACCGTCGGCGACCAGGTCGCCGAGGGCATCGCCCGGTGGCGCAAGGCCCTCCTGGAGCTCGACAGCGAGGTGCCCCTCTACGTCGAGAACACCGCCGGGGGCGAGCACGCCCTGGCCCGCCGCTTCGACGCCCTGGGCCGCCTCTGGGAGGGCATCGGCGACCTCGGCGTGGGCTTCTGCCTCGACACCTGCCACGCCCACGCCGCCGGCGAGGCGGTCGCCGGCGCCGTCGGGCGGGTCCTGGCCGTCACCGGGCGCATCGACCTCGTCCACGCCAACGACTCCCGGGACCCCGCCGGCTCGGGGCGGGACCGCCACGAGCACCTGGGCCGGGGCCAGCTCGACATCGACGCCCTGGTCGAGGCGGTGCGCCAGGCCGGGGCGCCGGTGGTGTGCGAGACCGACTTGGCGGGGGTGGGGGACGACATCGCCTTCCTGCGCCACGCCCTCATGGCGGGCGGGCCGACCGGCGGGCGGAGAGAGTGGGATTCGAACCCACGGTGAGTCGAAGACCCACAACGGCTTTCGAGGCCGCCCCATTCGTCCGCTCTGGCATCTCTCCGGGGACGAGGGTAACCAGTGAGCGCAGGGGGCGTGGCCCCGCTCTCTGTGCGCGGGGCCCGACCGGTGAGCGGCTGGGCGCACACGAACGCCGGCGGAGCCGGCACTACCGCCGGTCGACGAAGAACGCCGTCAGCACCGCTGCGCACTCCGCCGCCCGGACGCCGGGGACCACCGCCGCCTCGTGGTTGAGGCGGGGGTCGGCGCACAGGTTGTACAGGGACCCGCAGGCCCCGGCCTTGGGATCGGCGGCGCCGAACACCACCCGGCCCACGCGGGCCCCCACCGCCGCGCCGGCGCACATGGGGCAGGGCTCGAGGGTCACGGCCAGGGTGGCGCCGGTGAGGCGCCAGGAGCCGAGGACGGCGGCGGCCCCCCGCAGGGCGAGGAGCTCGGCGTGGGCGGTGGGGTCGCCCCGCTCCTCCCGGCGGTTCCGCTCCCGGGCCAACAGGTCCCCCCCCGGACCGAGGACCACCGCCCCCACTGGCACGTCGCCGGCGGCGCCCGCCGCGGCCGCCTCGGCCAGCGCCAGCCCCATGGCCTCCTCGTCGCTCACCGCCCCTCCACGCATGGGTGTCCTTGCGCAACCGGGCGGAGGGAGTGGGATTCGAACCCACGGTGGGCAGGACCCACACACGCTTTCCAAGCGTGCCGATTCGGCCGCTCTCGCATCCCTCCCGAGGGGCGCAGGCTACCGTGCCGGCCGATGCCAGCGGTCCCCTATGCTGGGGCTCGGCGCGGCGGCCGGGCCCTGTGCAACGGCTCCCCGTGAACCGAGTCAGGGCCGGGAGGCAGCAGCTCTCAGCGGGTCGAGCGGTGTGCCGCAGAGCGCCTGGCCGCCGCGTCCGGCCCCGTCGCGGCGCCGCCCGTGGCTCCGGCCCGCCGTCCCCGCCCGTCGCTAAGGTCGGGGGGTGGCGTTCCAGTCCCTGTACCGCCGCTACCGGCCCCGGCGCTTCGCCGAGGTACGGGGCCAGGACCACGTCGTGGCGGCCCTGCGCAACGCCGTCCGCGACCACACCGTGGCTCACGCCTACCTGTTCAGCGGGCCCCGGGGGACGGGCAAGACCTCTTCGGCGAGGATCCTGGCCAAGGCCCTCAACTGCGACGACCCCCGCGACGGCGAGCCCTGCTGCGAGTGCGGGCCCTGCCGGGCGGTGGAGGCGGGCACCTCCCTCGACGTGAGCGAGCTCGACGCCGCGTCCAACAACGGCGTCGACGCCATGCGGGACCTCGTCAGCCGGGTGGCCCTGGCCACCGGCGGGCGCACCAAGCTCTACATCCTCGACGAGGTCCACATGCTGTCGACGGCGGCGTCCAACACCTTGCTGAAGACCCTCGAGGAGCCGCCCGAGCACGTGGTGTTCGTCCTGGCCACCACCGACCCCCAGAAGGTGCTGCCCACCATCCGCAGCCGCACTCAGCACCTCGAGTTCCGCCTGCTGGGCGCGGGGACCCTGCGCCAGCACCTGCGGTGGGTCGTCGACGACGCCGGCCTCGGCCTCCCCGAGCCGGTGCTGGACGTGGCGGTGCGCCGGGGCCGGGGGTCGGCCAGAGACGCCCTCTCCGCCCTCGACCAGATCGTCGCCGCGGGCGGGGAGACGGATGAGGACGTCTCGATCGACGAGCTGGCCGAGGCCCTGTGCGAGCGGGATACCGGACGGGCGCTGGCCGCGGTGGCCAGCGCCTGCGGCGCGGGACGTGATCCCCGCCAGGTGGCCGCCGCCCTCCTCTCCCACCTGCGCGACGCCTTCCTGTCGATCATGGCGCCCGACGTGGTCTCGCTGCCCGACACCGCCTTCGAGCAGGTGGCCGACCAGGGCCGCAGGCTCGGTCCCGCTGCCGCCGTGCGCGCCCTCGACACGGTCGGCGACGCTCTGCTGGCCATGCGCGAGGCGCCCGACCCCCGGGTGGCGCTGGAGGTGGCGCTGGTGCGGGTGACCCGTCCCGAGGCCGACGCCTCCCCCGCCGCCCTGCTGGAGCGGGTCGAGCGGCTGGAGCGGGCGGTGCGGCGAGGGGGCGAGCCGGCCGAGGGGCCCGACCTGGCCGGGGTGGCGCT
>JBOGHU010000031.1:0-11814 GCA_050742255.1 Acidimicrobiales bacterium | reverse complement strand
ACCGTGTCGGAGGTGTGGTCGGCGCAGTGGCGCCTGGGGGCTGACTCGGGGACGGTGGGAGGACTGCTGACCCAGGCCTCTATCCCCCTCGAGGTGTTCGAGATCCAGGCCGTGCGCCTCCGCTGACACCTGTGGGCGGGCGGGCCGAGGGGCGGCGGGCCCGCCCCGGCTCAGGGGCCCGGGCGGCGGCGGTAGCGCATGTGCCAGCAGGGGTGGTGCCAGTGGCGGCGCAGGTCGGGCGCGTCGAGGGGGACGGCGACGAGGTGGCCGGTCCCGGGCCTGATCTCCTGGTTGCACCCCGGGCAGCGGTACCGCCTGGTGGCGGCGACGGGGTGGACGGGGCGGACCTCGACGCCCTCGTCGGCCCAGAGGTCAGAGGACACCCGCCGCCCACAGCACCAGCGCCAGGGTGAGGGCCAGCCCGGCGGCCACGAACAGGTAGTCGGCGGGGGAGCGCCGCCGGGGCCGGAACGGGTTGAAGCCCATGCCTCAGTATGGGCCGCGGTCACCCGTCCTGGCACTCCTCCTGCTCGATGGCGGTGACCCCCTCCAGGCGGGCCAGGTGGCGGCCCCCCTCGAAGGCAGTGGAGAGGAAGACGTCGACCACGGCCAAGGCCAGGGGCTCGGCCAGGATCCGGGCGCCCAGGGAGAGCACGTTGGCATCGTTGTGGAGGCGGGCCAGACGGGCGGTGAACTCGTCGGCGCAGAGGGCGGCCCGAACGCCGTGGACCTTGTTGGCGGCGATGGCCTCCCCCTGGCCGCTGCCCCCCATCACGATTCCCACGTCGGCGTCGCCACGGACCACCGCCCTGCCGGCGGCGGCGCAGAAGGGCGGGTAGTCGACCGACTCCTCGCTGTCGGTGCCCAGGTCGTCCACGTCGTGGCCCTGCTGGGTGAGGTGGGCGGCCACCGCCTGCTTGAGGCGGAAGCCGGCATGGTCGGCGGCAAGGGCGATCCTCATGGCGGCATTCTGACATCCCGGCGGGGAGGACCTCAGGCCGGCGGTGGGCCCCCCGACCGCCTCTCCCCGCACCGGCGGCCAGGCGGGCGGCCCGCAGCCTCTTCGAGGGTCGGGACCGGGTCAGCCGGTTCGGGGTGGCCGGAGGTCCGGTGGCGGTCCGATGATCGCGATGCCGTACCGTGCCGCGGTGCTCGAAAGCGCTTCCACGTCGGGTTCCCTCTTGGGCGGGAGCCGTCGGGGATCTGCCACGCTCTCTCCCGCCTGGCGGTAGAAGCTCTCGAGACCTCCGGGCACGGTCAAGTTGAGGAGGCGTCCCTCGGGCGAGTCGCATCGCCACGCGTGGGGAGTCTCCCGTGGCACGAAGATCCATGTTCCGGGCGAGGCCGCCCGCGCGTCGTCCCCGATCACGAAGGTGTACTGGCCGTCGAGGATGTAGAAGCCCCTGTCCCACCGGTCATTGACGTGGAGCGGGACGGTGGAGCCCTCGAAGTCGTGGAACTCCACAACCGTGAAGCCGCCGCCGGTCTGATCGGCGTCGGCCTTGATCGTGTCCAGCCCGTCGAACATCCAGACCAGCTCGCCCTGGTCGCGGCCGAGCGTGTACGGCTTCATCCCGGACCCCCATCTCGTGTCGCAAGGCTCCCGACAGCCCCCGAGACTACGCCGAGCGGCTGTGGCGGTGGGGCCGTGAGCGGAGTGTCACCACCCCCCTCTACGATGCTGCAGACGCTCGAGGGGCCGGCGCCCGGCCCTCCTCTCCGACCGATGCCTGCCCGAGAGGAGCGCCCCGTGCTCGCCACCGTCCCCGCCGCCACCCTGTTGGGCGTGGAGGGCCGTCCCGTGTCGGTCGAGGTCCACGTGTCGGCCGGGCTGCCCGGCTTCACGGTGGTGGGCCTGCCCGACGCCGCCTGCCGGGAGTCGCGGGACCGGGTGCGGGCCGCCCTGCTGTCCAGCCGGCTCCCCTGGCCCCAGCGGAGGATGACGGTCAACCTGGCTCCCTCGGGGGTGCGCAAGAACGGCCCGGGGCTCGACCTGGCCATCGCCGTCGGGGTGCTGGTGGCCTGCGGTGAGCTGGCGGCGGAGACCGTGGCCGGGCGGGGCTTCCTGGGCGAGCTGGGCCTCGACGGCTCGGTGCGCCGGGTCCAGGGCGGGGTGCCGCTGGTCGATGCCCTCGACACGGCCGAGGCCGTCGTGCCCGCCGGGTCCGTCGCCGAGGCCACCCTGGTCGGCCGCCACCGGGTGCGGGGGGTGCGAACCCTGGTCGAGCTGGTCGCCTCCCTGCGGGGCGAAGCCCCCTGGCCCGAGCTGCCACCCGAAGCGGTCGACGGGTCGATGGACCCCGAAACCGACCTGGCCGAGATCCGGGGCCACCCCGTGGCCCGCCTGGCCCTGGAGCTGGCGGCAGCGGGCGGGCACCACCTGCTCCTGGTGGGGCCCCCAGGGGCGGGCAAGACCATGCTGGCCCGCCGCCTCCCCGGCCTTCTCCCCGACCTGGAGCGGACCCAGGCGCTGGAGACCACCCGCGTCCACTCCGCGGCCGGGCTGGCCCTGCCACCAGGAGGCCTGGTCCGACGCCCGCCGCTGCGGGCGCCCCACCACGGCGCCTCGTCGGTCTCCCTCATCGGTGGGGGGACGGCGTGGATGCGGCCCGGCGAGATCAGCCTGGCCCACAACGGCGTCCTCTTCCTCGACGAGATGGGGGAGTTCCCCGCCACGGTCCTCGACGCCCTGCGCCAGCCTCTCGAGGAGGGGGTGGTGCGGGTGTGCCGGGCCCGGGGGGCGCTCGCCTACCCGGCCCGGTTCCTCCTGGTCGCCGCCACCAACCCCTGCCCCTGCGGCGAGGGCGGGCCCCCCGGGGCATGCCGGTGCACCGAGGCCGCCCGGGCCCGCTACGGCCGCCGGCTCTCGGGACCCCTGCTCGACCGGTTCGACCTGCGACTGGAGATGGCCCGGCCCGAACCCGCCGACCTGCTCGCCGGGTCGGGGGGGGAGTGCTCGGCCCAGGTGGCGGCCCGGGTGGCGGCCGCCCGACGGCGGGCCCAGGCGCGGGGGGTGGGCACCAACTCCGAGCTGCCTGCCGCCCGGTTCGACGACGTGGCGCCGCTCGGGGGTGGGGCCAAGGCGCTGCTGGCCCACGCCCTGCGGACCGGCGCCCTCAGCGCCCGGGGCCTGCACCGGGTGCGGCGGGTGGCCCTCACCGTGGCCGACCTGTCCGGCCACGAGGGGCCGGTGGGCG
This sequence comes from Acidimicrobiales bacterium, assembly GCA_050742255.1. Lineage (GTDB taxonomy): Bacteria > Actinomycetota > Acidimicrobiia > Acidimicrobiales > CADCSY01 > JBOGHU01. Next base: position 8,617 of record JBOGHU010000031.1, on the reverse strand, counting down.
AGGAGGAGATCTGCCTGGCCCTCCAGCTCCGGGCCGGGCCGGTGGGCCCGGGGGGCCAGGCATGACCAGCCTGCCGCCTGAGGCGTGGGTGGCCGCCCTGGCCGGGTTGTCGGGGATGGGGCCGGCCCGGCTGGGCGTGCTGTTGGACCGGTGGGGCCCTGAGGAGGCCTGGCGCCGGGTCGCCGCCGGCACCGCCCACCACGATCCACAGGGGGCCGCCCCCCCCACCCTCCACCCGGGGGTGACCCGGCGGTGGCGGGCCGAGGCGTCCCGGACCGACGTGGCCGTCACCTGGTCGGCGCACCGCCGGGCCGGGATCGGGGTGGCCAGCCGGGGCGGGGACGCCTTCCCCGAGGCGCTGATCGACGACCCCGAGCCGCCGGCCGTCCTCTTCTGGGCCGGGGACCTGGCTGCCCTGGGGCGCCCCCGGGTGGCGGTGGTGGGCACCCGGCGGTGCACCCACGCCGGGCGGCTGGTGGCACGGGAGCTGGGCCACGACCTGGCCGCGGCCGGGGCGTGCGTGGTGTCGGGGCTGGCCCTGGGCATCGATGGCGCCGCCCACGCCGGCGGCCTGGCCGCCGGCGCCGTGCCCCCGGTGGCAGTGGTGGGCACCGGACTGGACGTGGTCTACCCGCGGCGTCACGCTCAGCTCTGGGCCCAGGTGGCGGCGGTGGGGGCGGTCATCTCCGAGTACCCCCTGGGCACCCGGCCCGACCGCTGGCGGTTCCCCGCCCGCAACCGGGTCATCGCCGCCCTGTCCGACGTGGTCGTCATCGTCGAGAGCCATTCCCGGGGTGGCTCCCTCCACACCGTGGACGCCGCCGCCGATCGCGGCCGGCCGGTGATGGCGGTGCCGGGCCCGGTGCGGAGCCCGGCGTCGGCAGGCACCAACGATCTGCTCGCCGCCGGCTGCCCGCCGGTGCGGGACGCCGCCGACGTCCTCGTGGCCCTGGGTCTCGACTGCGCCGCCGCTGCCCGCCGGCCGCCCGATCCCCGGCCACCACCGAGCGACGGGGCGGCCGGGGTGCTGGCCGCGGTGGGATGGGAGCCGGCCACTCTCGACCAGGTGGCCGAGCGTCTGGGCCAATCCCCCGGGCCCGTGGCCGTGCACCTGGCCCGCCTGGCCGGTGGGGGCTGGCTGGTCCAGCACGGCGCTTGGTACCAGCGGACCGGCCCGTCCCACACGGGCCCGCCCGAGCGGACCGGGCCATCCCGCTCGTGACAACCGCGGCCGCTACCGTGGCGCCCATGGGCTGGGACCTCGACGGGTTCGGTCGCTCGCTGACGTCGGTAGCGCCCAGCACGGCCCGGGCCTACCGCCAGGACCTCGACGCCTTCGTGACCTGGACCGAGCGGGGCCACGTGGATGGGCCCGAGGCCGTCGACCGCCGCATCCTGCGGCGGTACCTGGCCTACCTCGGGACCCGCCGCTACGCCCGTCAGACGATCGCCCGCAAGGCCTCGGCCCTCCGGCGGTACTTCGGCTGGCTGGTGCGGGACGGGCGCCTGGCCGCCGACCCCACCGCCGGGCTCTCGACGCCCGCCGGCCCCGGGCGCCTGCCCCGTGTGCTGCGGGCCGAGGAGCTGGACGTGCTGCTCGACGAGCCGCCTGCGGCGGTCGACGCCGACCCCGAGGCGGTGCGGCTGCGCGACGATGCGGTGCTGGAGCTCCTCTACGGCAGCGGCCTGCGGGTGGCCGAGCTGTGCGGGCTCCGTCTCGGCGACGTCGCCCTGGACCGCCGGTCCGTCACGGTGTGGGGGAAGGGCGCCAAGCAGCGCCAGGTGCCGGTGAGCATCCCCGCCGTCGAGGCGGTGCGGGGCTGGCTGGAGGGTGGCCGCTCCGGCCTGGTGACCGAGGAGTCGCCGCCCCAGGCGCTGTTCCTGAACCGCCGGGGCCGCCAGCTAGGACCGCGCGACGTGCGCCGGATCCTCGAGCGTCGGGCCCCGACCCCCACCCACCCCCATGCCCTGCGCCACACCTTCGCCACCCACCTCCTCGACGGGGGCGCCAACCTGCGGGTGGTCCAGGAGCTGCTCGGCCACGCCGACCTGGCCACGACCCAGCGCTACACCCACGTGAGCAAGGAGCGGCTGCGCGCTGTGCACGAGGCCTCGCACCCCCGGTCCCGCGCCAGCCCTGCCGACCGAGAGCCGGGGCCCCCCAGCGGCCCTTCCCTTCCCACCCGGCGCGGGGTACCGTGATCGGGCCGGGCCGCCGCCGGGTGACCGCAGGCCCCCGCCCACTTCCCCCTCCACCCCCGAGGTCGAGGGAGACGTGCCATGCGCCCACCGTGGCGGCGCCCACCACTGCGGCATCTTCGATCTCGTGGGGGACGGGGCCGGCCCTGGTCGGCCGCGGCCCTGGCCGCCGGGCTGTTCCTGGCCGCCGCCCCTGGCACGGCCGCCGCCCCCGTCCCGGGCACGGCGTCGTACTCCCCGCCGGTCGACGCCCCAGTCGTTGACCGCTTCCGGCCGCCGGCCACCCCCTTCGGGTCGGGGAACCGCGGCCTCGAGTACGACACGGAGCCGGGCCAGGCGGTGCGGGCCGCCGCTCCCGGGCGGGTCACCTTCGCGGGCCAGGTCGGCGGCAGCCTGCATGTCGTCGTCCTCCACGGCGACGGCATCCGCACCAGCTACTCCTTCTTGGCGTCGATCACCGTGCGCCGGGGCGACGGGGTGGGGCAGGGCCAGGAGGTGGGCACCGCCGGCCCCCGCTTCCACCTCGGTGCCCGGGCCGGGGGGCGCTATCTCGATCCGGCCCTGCTCCTCGGTGGCGGCCCGCCCCGGGTGCACCTGGTCCCCGTCGGGGCATCGGGGCCCCAGAGCGAGCGCCAGGAGCGCGACGCGGTGCTGCGGGGCCTGGGCGGGCCGTTGGCGCGGGGACGGCGAGCGGTGGCCACGGCGGCCGATCTGAGAGAGGACGTGGTCGACTGGGCCACGGGCGCGGCGGAGGCCGGCGGGCCCGCCGGGGACGTGGTGGCGGCGGGCCAGACCGTGGCTCCCCCCCAGGCCCGGTTGGCCTGGGTCCGGTCGCTGGCCGCCCTGGCTCGACGCCTCGCCGGGGACGCCCGGACCGGCGGGTGGCCCCGCCGTCCCGGATCGGCAGCGCATCGCAGCAGATGAGGAATAGACGGCCATCGATGAGGAGTTTTCCATCACCGAATCGACCCGACGAGTGGAGGAGCAGACCGTGCCCGCACCCCAGCCCAGTCTCGACGACCTGGCCGACGCGTTGGTCCGGGCCCAGCCCTTCATGGGCCCGATCGAGCACCGGGTCGCGCTGACCCTGTACCGCCTCCTCGCCCAGCGCGGCCCGGTGACAGACCCCACCTTGGCTGCCGCCGTCGGACTCCCCGAGGACGAGGTCAAGGAGACCCTGGCGTCGTGGCCAGGCGTGCTCCGCGACGACAGCGGCGCCGTCATCGGGTTCTGGGGGCTCAGCGTCGTGGAGGTGCCGCCCCACCGCTACCGCGTCAACGGCGTGCCGCTCTTCACCTGGTGCGCGTGGGACGCCCTCTTCCTCACCCGGCTGCTCGACGCCCGCGCCGAGGTGGAGTCGGTCGACGCCCTGACCGGCGACCCCATTCGGCTTACCGTCTCCCCCGAGGGCGTCGAGAGCAGCTCGCATCCCGACGCCGTCGTCTCCTTCCTCGCGCCCGACGGGAAGTTCGACGCCGACGTGGTCACGAGCTTCTGCCACTTCGTGCACTTCTTCGCCACCCCGGAGAACGGCACGCAGTGGGCCTCCGAGCATGCCGACGTCTTCGTCGTCAGCCTCGACGACGCCTTCGAGCTGGGGCGACGCGTCACCGACCCCGTCCTCGAAGGAGCAGCGGGTGACTGAGATCGCTTCAGGGCAGTTCACCGAGGCAGTGGCGCCACGCCTGGCTCGCCGCCTGACGTGCTGTGACGCCTGCGCCGACGATCTCACCCAGGAGACGCTCCTGCGGGCGTTCCGGAGCTTCGGCCGCTTCGACGGGCGCCACCCACGAGCATGGCTCGCCACCGGCAGCGAGTCCATCGTCGCCCCGGCGGCGTGGGAGCCGGAGCACGTGGCGGTCGACCAGGTGCTCGGCGACCGTCTCCACGGAGCGCTCCCCGACCTCCCCGAGACCTTCCGTGCGGTGGTGGACGCCGTGGACATCCGCGGCCTCTCGTACGACGAGGCTGCGGCGGCGCTGGGCGTGCCGATCGGCACCGTGATGAGCCGGCTCCACCGCGCCAGGCGTCGCCTGCGCCACGCCCTGGGAGTGAGGGGACCGGCCACCCTCCCCTGCGCCACGGTGTGCGCGTAGGGCCCGCCAGAGGTCCACGTGCCCAGGCGCAGGACGAAGGCGAGCAGCGAGTCGTCGCGGATCGAGCCGCTGAGCCCCGCCGAGGCGGAGCGCCTCGCCGGCGCGTTCAAGCTCCTCGCCGACCCCACTCGCCTCCGCCTGCTCAGCATCGTGGCCAGCACCGACGAAACGTGCGTGTGCGACCTCGTCGGGGCGCTCGACGTGTCACAGCCCACGGTCAGCCACCACATGAAGCTCCTCAAGGGTGGCGGGCTGGTGGAGGGCGAGGCTCGGGGGTCGTGGACCTACTACCGCCTCGTCGATGGCGCAGACGAGCTGTTGCGGTCCACGCTGGCGACTCGGATCTGACGCCAGCAGGGCCGGCGGCGACGAGCTGGCCGTCCGGTGCTCGACCGCCAGGCCGGACCCCGCACCCACCCGGCCGCATCGCCTGCCTGCGCTGGTGCGGCCTGTCGAGGACCGCGGTGAAGGGCACCGGGAGATCACGGAGAGCGCTCCCGACTAGACTGGGCGTGGCCGCACCCGCGGTCGCCGACACCCGACCATCGCTCGGCGCCTGACCAGCGGTCGCCCCGACCAGGGGGCGCGAGGCGCCGGGCACGACCCAACCGTTGAGAAGGAGACACCCATGGCCCCCGTCGTGACCATGCGCCAGCTCCTCGAGGCCGGCGTGCACTTCGGCCATCAGACCCGGCGCTGGAACCCCAAGATGAGGCGCTTCATCTACGGGGAGCGCAACGGGATCTACATCATCGATCTCCAGCAGACCCTCCGGCGCATCGAGACCGCGTACACCTTCGTCCGGGACCTGGTCGCCGACGGCGGCACCATCCTGTTCGTCGGCACCAAGAAGCAGGCCCAGGACGCCATGGCCCGTGCCGCCGAGAGCTGCGGGATGCCGTACGTGAACGAGCGGTGGCTGGGCGGGATGCTCACCAACTTCACCACCATCAGCGCCCGGGTGGGCAAGATGCACGAGTACCAGCGCATGCGGGACGAGGGTGAGTTCGACGCCATGCTGAAGAAGGAGGCGCTCCGGCTCAGCCGGGAGCTGGAGAAGCTGGAGCGGAACCTCGGGGGGATCCGCACCATGACCAAGCTGCCCGACGCGATCTTCGTGATCGACACGAACAAGGAGCACATCGGGGTCAGCGAGGCCAACAAGCTGGGCATCCCCGTGGTTGCCGTCGTCGACACCAACTGCGACCCTGACCTGATCAACTACGTGATCCCCGGCAACGACGACGCCATCCGATCCGGCACCCTCATGTGCCGGGTCGTCAGCGACGCCGTGACCGAGGGTCGGTTCATCGCCGAGCGCCGAGGCCGAGCCGGTCCTACTCCCCAGCGCCCCCCGCCCCGACCCCCCGAGCGGGCTCCGGACGAGACGGTGGCCACCGTGGCCACCCAGTCCTCGGCGGTGATGGGCGAGGAGCGGGGCGGCGACCCTCCCCCCAAGGTCGTCCCCCAGCCCGCCGCCGTCCCCGAGCCCAACCGCGGGGCCATCCCGCCCCCGCCGGGGGAGGAGCGGCGGTGACGGGCTACGAGGCGAAGGCGGTGGAGGTGAAGCAGCTCCGCGACCGGACCGGCGCGGGGATGATGGACGCCAAGCGGGCGCTGAGGACCGCAGGCGGCGACATGGACGGCGCCGCCCGGTGGCTGCGGGAGCAGGGCCTGGCCCAGACCCGCACCCGCGCCGGCCGGGAGAGCGGCGACGGGACGGTGGCCCTGGCCACCGACGGCAACGTGGCTGCCGTGGTCGAGCTGCGTTCCGAGACCGACTTCGTCGCCAAGTCGCCCGACTTCCGGGCGCTGGCCGACGAGATGGCCCGGGCGGTGGTGGACGAGGGCGAGGAGGCGGCGGGGCGGTTCCAGCGACGCCTCGACGACCTCAAGGTCGCTCTGAAGGAGAACCTGGCGCTGGGGCGGGTGGTGCGCGTCGACGCCGCACCGGGCAACCTGCTCGACAGCTACCTCCACGTCCAGAGCGAACGAGGGGTCAACGCGGTGGTGGTGGAGCTGGCGGGCGGCTCCCGGGAGGTCGCCCACGACGTGGCCGTCCACATCGCCTTCGCCCGCCCCGCCCACGTCAGCCGGGACGAGTTCCCCCCCGAGGTGGTGGCGGGCAAGCGGGACGAGCTGGAGACCCTCTCCCGCAACGAGGGCAAGCCCGAGGCGGCGCTGACCAAGATCGTCGAGGGTCGCCTGGGTGGCTTCTTCAAGAGCGTCCCGGGGGGCGCTCTCCTCGACCAGCCCTTCGTCAAGGACGAGAAGCGCCCGGTGGGCGAGGCCGTCGGGGAGGCCAGGGTGGTCCGCTTCGTCCAGGTCGAGATCGGTGGCTGAGTCGCTGATGGCGGGCGACCCCTCGGGCCACGGCACCCACGACGCCGGCGCCATCGACACCGGTGCCTGGCGACGGGTGGTGCTCAAGCTCTCGGGGGAGGCGTTCGCCGCCGACGGCAAGCCCATCGACGGGAACGTGGTTCACCAAATCGCCTCGGAGATCGTGGCGGTCGGCGACACCATGGGCGTCGACGTGGCCGTGGTGGTGGGTGGGGGGAACATATGGCGGGGCGTGCGGGGTGCGGGGGAGGGGATGGACCGGGCCCAGTCCGACCACATGGGCATGCTGGCCACCGTCATCAACGCCCTCGCCCTCCAGGACGCCCTGGAGCGCCTCGACCGGCCCACCCGGGTCCAGACCGCGGTGCAGATGGCCCAGGTGGCCGAGCCCTACATCCGCCGCCGGGCCATCCGTCACCTGGAGAAGGGCAGGGTGGTGATCCTCGCCGGTGGCCTGGGCAACCCCTACTTCAGCACCGACACCACCGCCGCCCTGCGGGCGGCCGAGATCGAGGCCGACGTCCTCCTCAAGGGGACCCACTCGGGCGTGGACGGCGTCTATACCGCCGACCCTCGCGTCGACAGCTCGGCCACCCGGCTGGACGAGATCACATACATGGACGTCCTCAACCGCGGGCTTCGGGTCATGGACTCGACGGCCATCACCTTCTGCATGGACAACAAGCTGCCCATCGTGGTGTTCGACGTGCTCAAGGCGGGCAACATCGGGCGCGTGCTGGCCGGCGACGAACGGGTCGGTACGCTGGTGAGGTGATCGACGACATCATCGCCGGGACCGTCGACAAGATGCGGAAGGCGGTGGCCCACACCAGGTCGGAGTTCAGCAGCGTCCGGACCGGCCGGGCTGCGCCCGTCCTGGTGGAGAAGCTCCCCGTCGATTACTACGGCACCGAGGTGCCGTTGCAGCAGCTGGCCGGCTTCAGCGTTCCCGAGGCGCGATCGTTGGTGATCCAGCCCTACGACCGGACCGCCCTCGGTGCCATAGAGAAGGCCATCCAGCACTCCGACCTCGGCATCAACCCCAGCAACGACGGTCAGGTCGTGCGCCTGGCGTTCCCGCCCCTCACCGAGGAGCGGCGCAGGGAGCTGGTGAAGGTGGTCAAGCACATGGCCGAGGACGGCCGGGTGGCGATCCGCAACCTCCGCCGGTCGGGGCGTCACGAGCTGGAGGCCCTGGAGCGGCACGGTGAGATCTCCGCCGACGAGCTGGAGAGGGCGGAGAAGGAGCTGGAGCGGATCACCGCAGCCCAGGTCGGCGACATCGACACCGCGCTGGCCCACAAGGAAGAGGAGCTGTTGGAGGTGTGACCCGGGCACGAGCGCGCCGCCATGACCGAGAGAGCCATGACCGAGAACGGAGGCCTGATGAACGAGCGCCCACCGTGGTCCCGTCCCGAGGATGACGACGAGGCCGAGGAGGAGGAGCAGCACCAGCCTGCCGGCACCGAGGGGGTGCGCATCATCGGGCCCGAGGAGGCGGCGGAGGCGGTGGAGCGTGGGAACGTGGCCCCCCGCCGGGCGGAGGGCGCACCCCGCTACGGCGACCGCCCGCCCGCCCCCCCCGGAGACGCCCGCCCTTCCCTGCGGTTCCCGCTGAGGGCCGGCGACCAGGCCGGCGACCTGACGCGACCTCGGGTGAGCGGCCGGGGCACCTCGCCCCTGCCGCCGTGGACCGAGCCTCCCACCGGAGAGGTGCCCCGGCTGGGTCCGGAGCCCGAGGATGCCGACGACCAGGATCTCGACGCCTGGGCCAGCTTCACCGAGTCGGCCCCGCGCTGGCGGGACCAGCCCGGTGACTGGGACGAGCTCGACTTCGACGAGTCCTCGATGCTGCACGACGAGGAGACCCGGGTCGGCGCCCTCGACACCTCCGACCGGCCGCCGCCCGACGACTTCTTCGCCCTCGAGACCCACGACGAGCCGCTCAAGGCGGCGTCGCCGCCGCCCCCCGTCGCAGG
>JBOGHU010000030.1:0-11760 GCA_050742255.1 Acidimicrobiales bacterium | reverse complement strand
GTCGAGGACGCCGTCCGCCGCCGGGCCGCCGGGCGGGGGGGCCGCCGGGCGGGCGGGCACCCCGGGCTCCTGGCCGGGGAGGCCGACCCGGACCAGACCCCGGTCGGTGGCGGCCACCACCAGGGGGCCGATCGGGGTGAGGAGCGAGGCCCAGGCCACCTCGCCGGCCCCGGTCCCCGCCGGCCTCGCCGTCGCCATCAGGCGTCGACCAGGACGAACAGGAGGTCGGCCTCGCAGGCGACCTCGTCCCCCACCGACGCCCGGCCGTGGCCCCGGCCGGCCCGGGCCGAGACCCGCCCCAGCTCCACCTCCAGGTCCAGGAGGTCGCCGGGTAGGACCTGGCGGCGGAAGCGGGCGCCGTCGATGCCGCCGAAGAGAGCCAGCTTGCCGGCGAAGCGGTCGTCGGCCAGCACCGCGCACGCCCCGAGCTGGGCCAGGGACTCCACCATCAGCACCCCGGGCAGGGTGGGGCGCCCGGGGAAGTGGCCGGCGAAGAAGGGCTCCTCGCCGGTGAGGCGCCACCGCCCCCGGCCCAGGCGGCCCGGCTGGAGCTCGGTCACCTCGTCGAGGAGGAGGAACGGCGGCCGGTGCGGGAGGAGGGCGGCGGGATCGGCCATCCGGATCAGACGCCCGCCTCGAGCTCGGTGGGCGCCGCTTCGGGGGTGGTCCCGCCCCGGTGCCAGGCGGCGACCCTGGCCCTCCCCTCACCGTGGCGACACCCCTCCCCCGACCCGGGCATGGGCCGACTGTAGCGGCGAGCCGGGCCCGGTGCCGGCGGAGGTCGGTGGCCTCCACCGACACCGCCACCACCCTCGGCTACCCTCGGTTCCCGTCCATGACCAACGGCCCCCCCGACCAGCGGCCACCGGTGCTCGAGGTCCAACCCGGCCACGCTCCCGGGTCGGCCGGTGCCCCCGTCCGCCCACCCACCCCCCACGCCGGGGCCGGCTCGCTCGCCCGGGCCCTGATCCGCACCGCCCGGCCCCGCCAGTGGAGCAAGAACGTGCTGGTCCTGGGGGCGCCGGGGGCGGCGGGCGTGCTCACCCAGTTCGACGTCGTGGTCACGACCCTGGCGGCCTTCGCCGTGTTCTGCCTGGCCTCGAGCGGGACCTACTTCCTCAACGACTCCCTCGACGTCGAGGTCGACCGCCGGCACCCGACCAAGCGCTTCCGTCCCGTCGCCGCCGGGCTGGTGCCGGCGCCGGCCGCGGCGGTGACCGGCGTCCTCCTCCTCGCGGCCGGCGTGGCCAGCGGCTTGGCGCTGGCCGGGGCCCCGCTGGCCCTGGTGCTCTCGACCTACGCCGTCCTCCAGCCGCTCTACAGCCGCTGGCTCAAGCACATCCCCGTGGTGGACCTGGCCGTGGTCTCGGCCGGCTTCGTGCTCCGGGCCATCGCCGGCGGCGTCGCCGTCGACGTGCCCATCTCGCAGTGGTTCCTCATCGTGGCCACCTTCGGCTCGCTGTTCATGGTGGCCGGCAAGCGCAGCGCCGAGCACGCCGACCTGGGGGAGGGCCGTGACGGGCACCGCACGACCCTGGGCGTCTACACCGGTGGGTTCCTGCACTACGTGCGCGTCGTCTCCTCCGCCGTCGCCATCGCCGCCTACTGCCTGTGGGCGTTCGAGAAGGCCGACGTCGCCAACGTCCCGATCTGGTTCCAGCTCTCGATCATCCCCTTCGTGGCCGCCATCCTTCGCTACGAGCTCCTCGTCGAGGCCGGCCGGGGTGGCGCCCCCGAAGAGGTCGTGCTGGGCGACCGGCCCCTCCAGGTCCTGGGGCTGGCGTGGATCGCGGTGTTCGCCGTCGGCGTCCATGCCGGCTGAGCCGACGCCCGCCGGCCACGACCGGCCGGCACCCCACCTCCTCACCGGCTGGGGCCGCACCGCGCCGACTCGGGCCCAGGTGGTGCGCCCCCGGCGCCCCGAGGGTGTCGCCCAGGCCCTCGGGCGGCCCTCGCCCCGGGGAGTCATCGCCCGGGGCCTGGGCCGCAGCTATGGGGACGCCGCCCAGAACGCCGGCGGGCTGGTCCTCGACATCACCGGGCTGGACCGCATCCACCGCCTCGACACCGCCTCGGGGCTGGTCACGGCGGCGGGCGGTGCCAGCCTGGACCAGCTCATGCGGGCGCTGCTGCCGCTCGGGTGGTTCGTGCCGGTGACGCCGGGCACCCGCCACGTCACCCTCGGCGGTGCCATCGCCGCCGACATCCACGGCAAGAACCACCACGTCGACGGCAGCTTCTGCGCCCACGTGGAGGAGCTCACCCTGGCCACGCCCACCGGCCCGGTCCGGGTCACCCCCGAGAGCGAGCCCGAGCTGTTCTGGGCCACCGCCGGCGGCATGGGCCTCACCGGCGTGGTGACCGAGGCCACCATCCGCCTCCAGGCGGTCGAGACCGCCTGGGTCAGCGTGGACACCGAGCGGGCCGGGGACCTCGACGACGTGCTGGCCCGCATGGAGGCGGGCGACCACCGCTACCAGTACTCGGTGGCCTGGATCGACTGCCTGGCCCGGGGGTCGGCCCTGGGCCGGTCGGTCCTGACCCGGGGCCACCACGCCCGGCTGGACCAGCTCCCTCCCTCCGGCCGCCCCGACGCCCTGCGCTTCGACCCCAGCCCCGCCCTCCCCGCCCCGCCCTGGGTCCCCGGCGGCCTGCTCAACCGGGCCACCGTGGGCCTCTTCAACGAGGTGTGGTTCCGCAAGGCGCCCCGCTCGGAGCGGGGGCGGCTCCAGCCCATCCCCGCCTTCTTCCATCCCCTCGACGGGATCCGGGGGTGGAACCGCCTCTACGGCCGCCGGGGCTTCGTCCAGTACCAGCTGGTCGTGCCCTTCGGCGCCGAGGGCGCCCTCCGCCAGGCGCTGGAGCGCCTCAGTGGGGCCCGGTGCGCCTCCTTCCTCGCCGTGCTGAAGCGGTTCGGCGACGCCGGCCCCGGCCCGCTGTCGTTCCCGGTGCCGGGCTGGACCCTCGCCCTGGACATCCCCGTGGGCCCCACCACCCTGCCGTCGCTGCTGGACGGCCTGGACCAGCTGGTGGCCGAGGCCGGCGGTCGCGTCTACCTGGCCAAGGACGCCTGCCTCCGGCCCGAGCTGGTGGCGGTCATGTACCCCCGTCTCCCCGAGTGGCGCCGGGTCAGGGACAGGGTGGATCCTGGTCGCGTGCTGCGCTCCGACCTCTCCAGGCGACTGGGCCTGGTCGAGGACTGGCGGTCGTGAGGGACGCCCTGGGCTCGCCCCAATCGGTGCTGGTGCTGGGGGGCGGGTCCGACATCGCCCGCTGCGTCGCCCGGGAGCTGGTCGCCCGGCGGGCCCGCACCGTGGTCCTGGCCGGGCGTCGGCCCGAGGCCCTCGAGCCGGCCCGCTCCGAGCTCCTCGCCCTCGGGGCCCACCGGGTCGACACCGTGGCCTTCGACGCCGACGACGTCGCCTCCCACCGACGGGTGATCGAGGAGGTCCACGCCCGCCACGGCGACATGGACCTCACCCTGATCGCCTTCGGCGTCCTGGGTGACCAGGCCACCGACGAGCACGACCCCGCGGCGGCGGCCGCCGTCCTGCGCACCAACTTCGTGGGCGCCGCCTCGGTGGGCGTGGTGGTAGCGGAGCGGCTGCGCCGACAGGGCCACGGCACCCTGGCCGTCATCTCCTCGGTGGCGGGCGAGCGGGCCCGCCGCTCCAACTTCGTGTACGGATCCTCCAAGGCGGGGCTGGACGCGTTCTTCCAGGGCCTCGGGCACAGCCTGGCGGGCTCGGGGGCGAGAGTGCTCATCGTCCGCCCCGGCTTCGTGCGCACCAAGATGACCGCCGGCCGCCCGTCGCCCCCGGGGCCTCTGGCCACCACCCCCGAGCGGGTGGCCCAGGTGGTGGTGCGGGCCCTCGAGACGGGGGCCGAGGAGGTGTGGGCGCCTGCCGCCCTGCGGCCGGTCATGTCGGTCCTCCGCCACCTCCCCACGCCCCTCTTCCGCCGGCTCCCGCTGTAGGCCCGCCGGCGCCGCGCACCGGATCGGGGCCGGGCGGCGCTAGCCTCGGCCCGATGGGTCCCGAGCAGCTCCTCACCGAGCCGCTCCCGGGGCTGGTGAGGGAGGCCAGGGCGCGCAGGGGCAGGGCCCACGGGACCCGGATCACCTACTCCCCGAAGGTCTTCATCCCCCTCACCCACCTGTGCCGGGACCGCTGCGGCTACTGCACCTTCGCCCGGCCGCCGGCCCGGCTGACCGCCCCCTACCTCTCCCCCGAGGAGGTCCTGGCCATCGCCGTCGCCGGCGCCGCCGCCGGCTGCCACGAGGCCCTGTTCACCCTCGGGGAGCGACCCGAGCTGCGCTACCCCCAGGCCCGGGACTGGCTCGCCGCCCACGGCCACCGGACCACCGTCGACTACCTGGTGGCCATGTGCGGGCTGGTGGTGGCCGAGTGCGGCCTGCTCCCCCACGCCAACGCCGGTGCCCTCGGGGCCGACGAGCTGGCCCGGTTGCGGGCCGTGTCCGCCTCCCAGGGGATGATGCTGGAGTCGCTCAACCCCGCCCTCCTCGCCCACCGGGGGGCGCCCGACAAGACGCCCGAGCGGCGACTGGCCACCCTGGAGGCGGCGGGCCGGCTGGCCATCCCCTTCACCACGGGCATCCTGGTGGGCATCGGAGAGTCGCGGGCCGACCGGCTGGCCGCGCTGGCGGCCATCGCCGGCTCCCACGCCCGCCACGGCCACGTCCAGGAGGTCATCGTCCAGGGCTTCCTGCCCAAGGCGGGCACGGCCATGCACGCCTCCCCGCCCTGCCCCCCCGAGGAGCTGGTGTGGAGCGTGGCCGCCGCCCGCCTTGTGCTCCCACCCGAGGTCCACGTCCAGGCCCCGCCCAACCTCAGCGACGACCTCGGCCCCCTGCTCGACGCCGGCATCGACGACTGGGGCGGGGTGTCGCCGGTGACCCCCGACCACGTCAACCCCGAGAGGCCGTGGCCGGCCGTGGCCCGGTTGCGGGCGGTGACCGAGGCTCGGGGCCTCACGCTGGCCCCCCGCCTCACCATCTACCCCGAGTACGCCCGCCAGCCCGAGCGGTGGCTCCACCCCGACCTGCGCTTCCCGGTGATGGACCGCAGCGACGCCGAGGCCCTGGCCCGGGACCACGAGTGGTGCGCAGGCGGTGACACCCCCCCACCCTCGCTCCTTCCCCTGGACGCGCCCACGGGGACCTGGGCGGGGCGGGGCCGGGGCCCGGTGGGAGAGGTGCTCGACGGCGTCCGGGGAGGCGATGAGGTCGGGGTGGAGGAGATCGTCACCCTGTTCTCGGCGCGGGGCCCCGAGGTGGCCGAGGTGGCCGAGGTGGCCGACGAGCTGCGCGCCGCCGCTGTCGGCGACACCGTGACCTGGGTGAGCAACCGCAACATCAACTACACCAACGTGTGCACCTTCCGGTGCCGGTTCTGCGCCTTCTCCAAGGGACCCCTCTCCCTCAACCTGCGGGGCCAGCCCTACCTGTTGAGCCTGGAGGACATCCAGCGCCGGGTGGTCGAGGCGGTCGGAGCCGGGGCCACCGAGGTGTGCCTGCAGGGCGGCATCCACCCCGACTTCGACGGCGACTACTACGTGGCGGTGGCCCGGGCGGTGAAGGAGGTGGCGCCCGGCATCCACCTGCACGGCTTCACCGCCCTGGAGGTCACCGAGGGCGCCCGCCGGCTGGGCGAGCCCCTGGCCGACTACCTGCGCCGCCTCATGGACGCCGGCCTGCGAACCCTGCCCGGCACCGCCGCCGAGATCCTCGACGACGAGGTCCGAGCGGTCCTGTGCCCCGACAAGATCGACACCGAGGCGTGGCTCTACGCCCACCGCACCGCCCACGCCGTGGGGCTGCGCTCCAACGTCACCATCATGTTCGGCGCCGTCGAGCGGCCCCGGCACTGGGCCCGCCACCTGATCCGCACCCGGGACCTCCAGCGGGAGACGGGCGGCTTCACCGAGTTCGTCCCGCTCCCCTTCGTGCACATGGCCAGCCCCATCCACCTCCAGCGCCGCAGCCGGCGGGGGCCGACGTTCCGCGAGGCGCTGCTCATGCACGCGGTAGGGCGCATCGCCTACCGGGGCTGGATCGACAACGTCCAGGCGTCATGGGTGAAGCTGGGCCTCGAGGGGAGCCGCCAGGTGCTGTCGGCGGGAGCCAACGACCTGGGCGGCACGCTCATGGACGAGAACATCTCCCGGGCGGCAGGGGCGACCCACGGCCAGCGCATGACCGAGGCAGGGTTCGCGGCGGTGGTCGAGCCCCTCGGGCGCGCTCTGCGCCAGCGGACCACGCTGTACGAGCGGGTGCACCAGCCTGCCTGACCCCGGCGTGCCAGTCTGGTCGGTGATGGCTGCCATCTCCCCGTCCCGACCCGACCGCGGCGATGACCTCGAACCTCGCCTGGGCGAGCTCCTCGACACGGTCGGTGTCACCGCCAACCGGGACCAGCTGGTGGAGATCCTGACCTCGGCGGTCCAGCTGGCGGGAGACCGTCCCAGCCGGCTCGACCTCAAGATCACCAACGCCGCCCTCAAGGAGATGCGGGGGGCGTTCCGCATGTTCGCCCCCTACCGCCACGTGCCCAAGGTCACCATCTTCGGGTCGGCTCGCACCCGTCCCGACGACCCCCTCTACACCCAGACCCACGCCTTGGCGGGGGCCCTGGCCGACCAGGGCTGGATGATAATCACCGGCGCCGGGCCCGGGATCATGGCCGCCGGCATGGAAGGGGCGGGGCGGGAGCAGGCCTTCGGGGTGCTCATCCGCCTCCCCTTCGAGGGCGGGGCCAACCAGGTGATCGCCGGCGACGAGAAGCTCATCGAGATGAAGTACTTCTTCACCCGCAAGCTCATGCTGATCAAGGAGTCGGCCGGCTTCGTCTGCCTGCCCGGGGGCTTCGGGACCCTCGACGAGACCTTCGAGCTGCTCACCCTGGTGCAGACGGGCAAGGCCGAGCCGGTCCCGATCGTCCTCCTCGACACCCCCGGCGGCGACTACTGGGCCCGCTGGTCGGGCTTCGTCGAGGGGGCGGTGGCGGCCAACGGGATGATCTCGCCGCCGGACCGGGCCCTGTACCTCATCACCGACAGCGTAGACGCCGCCGTCGGCGAGGTCACCGGCTTCTACCGCAACTACCACTCCCTGCGCTACGTGGGCGACCGCCTGGTGATCCGGCTCCGGGCCACCCCGACCCGGGCCCAGCTGACCCGGCTGACCCGGGAGTTCGCCGACCTGTTGGTGGGAGGTCGCATCGAGGCCGCCCAGCCCTTCCCCCCCGAGGTGTCGGGCCGGGACCACCTCGAGCTCCCCCGGATAGCCCTGCGCTTCGACCGCAGGAGCTTCGGCCGGCTGCGCGCCCTCGTCGACGAGCTAAACCGCCTGGCCGGGGGTTGACGGGCCACCGCCGGCTCCCTCGGGGCCCTAACCCTCGTCCGCCTCGGCCAGGAGGTGCATGGCCTTCTCCACCGAGCGCCGGGCCCGGGTCAGGCGCTTCTCGTCGACCACCTCGCGCCCCCCTCCTCGGTCGACGGCGGCGCGCAGCCGGTCCAGAGCCAGGTCGGCCAGCTCGTCGGCGATGACCTCCAGGCGGCCCCGGATGTCGTCCAGCTCGCCCGCCACGGGCCCAAGCTAGCTGTTGGCCGGAAAGGCTGGCTGAGCCGGGGGCGGGTGCGACGACCTCATCCGCGACGCGACGGCGCGCTGCTTGCGGCTCGGTCTCGATGAAGCTGCCGTGTCCTTCCCACTCGGCGCCGGCACGCAGCCCATCTCGAACCAGCAGTGCGCATCGGGGGTCAACCGTGATCGCGAGCTTCGGCGAGGCTTCCCACGGCCGCCGGTGCCGCCCGGCGGCGGTCGGGCCACCGTCTCCTAGGCTGAGCAGGGATGCCCGATCTCGCCCAGTCTGCTCCCCCTGCCGGCGGTGATCCGCTGGCTGCTCCCCCTGCCGGCGGTGATCCGCTGGCTGCTCCCCTCCTGATCCCCTACATCGAGGCCGAGCGGGAGCGCATCACCGCCACCCTGGTGGACTGGCTGAGGATCCCTTCGATCTCGGCCCAGCCCGCCCACGCCGCCGACGTGGTCGCCTCCGCGGAGCACGGGGCCGAGCTGCTGCGGCGGGCGGGCCTGGAGCACGTCGAGGTGCTGGAGACCGAGGGGGCGCCCGCCGTCTACGGCGACTGGCTCCACGCCGGCCCCGACGCCCCCACCGCCCTGGTCTACGGCCACCACGACGTCCAGCCGGTCGACCCACTCGACGAGTGGCACAGCCCGCCCTTCGAGCCGGTGCTGGCCCACGGCGAGTGCCGGGCCCGCGGGGCCGTCGACGACAAGGGCCAGGTCCTCTACCAGATCGAGGCGGTCCGGGGCCTGCTGGCCGCCGCCGGGGCGCTGCCGGTCAACGTCAGGTTCCTGATCGAAGGGGAGGAGGAGGTGGGCAGCCCCCACTTCGAGCAGCTCCTCGCCGACCACGCCCCCCGCCTGGGCTGCGACGCGGTGGTCGTCTCCGACACCGCCATGTGGTCCCCCGAAGTGCCCACCACCTGTGTGGGCATGCGGGGGCTGGTGGCCTTCGACATCGAGGTCCGCGCCGCCGCCACCGACCTCCACTCCGGCCTCTTCGGGGGGGCGGTGGCCAACCCCGCCCACCTCCTGGCCCGGGTGGTGGCCGCCCTCCACGACGGGGAGGGCCGGGTCACCCTCCCCGGCTTCTACGCCCGGGTCCGACCCGTCACCGAGGCCGAACGGAGGTCGCTGGCGGACCTGCCCTTCGACGAGGGGGCATGGATGCGCGCCGCCGGCATCGGGCGCCTGGAGGGAGAGGCGGGCCGGTCCACCCTCGAGCGCGTGGGCTACCGGCCCACCGCCGAGGTGACCGGCATCGCCGTCGGCTACGCCGGGGACGGCATCAAGACCATCGTCCCCGCCGCCGGCCGGGCCAAGGTGACCTTCCGCCTGGTGGCAGACCAGCGCCCCCACGAGGTCGCGGCGAGCTTCCGCTCCTGGCTCGACCACCAGCTCCCCGACGGCGTGGAGGCCACGGTCCGCCCCGAGGGGGCGGTGGCCCCGGTCCTCACGCCCACGGACCACCCGGCGGTGGGTGCCCTGTGCCGGGCCATCGAGCGGGTGTGGGGCCGGTCCCCGCTCTTCACCCGTGAGGGCGGCAGCGGACCGGAGGAGGCCCTGGGCCGGGCCCTGGGCGCCCCCGTGCTGTTCCTCGGCGCCGGCCTGCCCGACGACCGCATCCACGCCCCCGACGAGCGGCTGGTCATGGACCAGTTCTGGAAGGGCCTCCTGGCGGCAGGCGAGCTGTGGCGGGAGCTGGCCGGCGCCATCCCGGCCAACGACCGATGACCCCGCCGGACGACCTGCACGAGTGGATCTCCTTCGAGGACCCCGACGAGCACCGCACGTGGGTCTTCGACCTGACCTTCCTGCTGAGCCGGTGGACCTGCATCTACGGTCGGGGCTGCCAGGGGGTGCTCACCGAGGCCGCTCCCGAGCTGGGCCGCGGCTGCTGCTCCTACGGCGCCCACTTCACCGGGGACGAGGACCGGGCACGCGCCGAAGCCGCCGCCGCCTCCCTCACGCCGGCGGAGTGGCAGCACGCCGGCCCCGCCCGCCGCAAGGGGATCAGCGTCCGCCGGCGGGACGGCACCTGGCGTACCCGGATCCACGAGGGCGCCTGCATCCTCCTCAACCACCCCGGCTTCCCCGGCGGGGCGGGCTGCGCCCTGCACCTGGCCGCCCTGCAGCGGGGCCAGGCACCCTTGGAGCTGAAGCCGGAGGTGTGCTGGCAGCTGCCTCTCCGCCAGGTCGACAGCGTGGACGAGCTGGGCCACGTGACCTCGACCGTGCGGGAGTGGAAGCGACGGGACTGGAGCAACGGGGGCCAGGAGTTCCACTGGTGGTGCACCGACGCGCCCGACGCCTTCGTGGGGGAGCGCTCGGTGCTGGCGTCCATGGCCGACGAGCTGGTGGCCATGGTCGGCCAGCGGGTCTACGACCGGCTGGTGGCCGCCGTTGCCGAGCGCTGCGCCTCCACCACTGTGCTCCCCCACCCCGCCCTGCGCCGGCGCCCTTCGTGACCGGCCGTCCCGCCTGAGGCCGCCGCCACCCACGTCGGTGATCGAGCGGTTGGTCCTCTGGGACATCGACGGCACCCTGCTGCGGGCCGGTCCCCTGGCCCGGGAGGCCTTCTACCGGGCCGTGGCCCGGACCCTGGGCCGGCACCCCGGGGGCCACCGGGTGCAGATGGGCGGCAAGACCGATCCCCAGATCGTCCTCGAGATCCTCGATTCCGCCGTGGGCGCCAGGGAGGCCCGGCTCAAGCTCCCAGCGGCCCTCACCCGCCTGGAGGCCGAGCTCGCCGATGGTGCCCGGTCCCTGCGGGCCCACGGCCGGGTCCTGCCCGGGGTGGTGGAGGTGCTGGCCCGCCTGGACGACGACCCCACCGTCCACCAGTCCGTCCTCACCGGCAACACCGCGGCCAACGCCTTCGTGAAGCTGGCCGCCTTCGAGCTCACGCCCTGGCTCGACCTGGAGGTCGGCGCCTACGGCAGCGACGACGCCGACCGCACCTGCCTGGTCCCAGTGGCGCTGGACCGCGCCCGGCGCCTGCGGGGGGTGGCGGTCGAGCCCGGCCAGGTGTGGGTGGTGGGTGACACCCCCTCCGACCTGGCCTGCGCCCGGGCCGGCGGCGCCCGGTGCCTGCTGGTGGCCACCGGCCGGGTCCCCTGGGGGACGCTGGCGGACGCCGGCGCCGACGCGGTGGTCGCCGACCTCACCGACGTCGAGT
The DNA here is from genome assembly GCA_050742255.1 of Acidimicrobiales bacterium. Classification (GTDB taxonomy): domain Bacteria; phylum Actinomycetota; class Acidimicrobiia; order Acidimicrobiales; family CADCSY01; genus JBOGHU01. Next base: position 979 of record JBOGHU010000030.1, on the reverse strand, counting down.
CGGTGAGGACGCTGCTGCGGTCCTGAGCCGCGGGCCCGGGGGCCAGGCGGGCACCGGCGCCGGGCACGTCACGCCCGGAAGGGCTGGAGGTGGGGCCACAGGCCCGGGTCGGTGGTCCGCCAGTCGTAGAGGGAGCCACCCACCGCCCCCCGCTCCCGGGCGGCCCGGATGAGGGCCTCCACGTCGGCGCCGGACGTGAGGTCGGCGATGCCGCCGATCAGGTGCACCGGGGCATCGGGCCGCCCGAGGTTGGCCCGCACGCGGTCGATGTTCTCGGCCGCGTAGCGGTACGCGTCCCGGTAGCCCGAAGCCGCCGGGCGGTTGCTCTGGTACGACATGGGGAGCCAGACGTCGTAGTAGGGGGCCAGCTCGGCCCAGGGGAAGCCGGGCCAGAACCCCGGGTTGACCACCTCGGAGACCACGGGCGGGAAGACGATGCCCCCCAGGGCGACATCGGGAAGGGCGTGCCGGACGCGGTGGCTCAGATCGACCAGGCGACGGTTGCGCTCGGCCACGTCACCCACGTTCCGGGCCTCGATGTCGACGGCCAGGGAGTCGACGTCGAGCTCGGCCACGGCGAGCATGCGCCGCAGGTCGGCGGCAGGGTCCTCCAGGGTGGGCAGGTACCAGGCCACCACCTTGATCCCGTGGCGGCGCGCCCGGTCGATGAGGGGGACCAGGCGCTCGGGCTCCAGCACGTCGGTGGGAGAGTTCCACCGGGTCGCCTGCACGTAGAGGGTCTGGACGCCCAGCTCGGCCATGCGGTCGACGTCGCCCACCTCCACCAGCGGCCCGTCCTTGCCGAACGACAGGCTCCAGTCGTAGGCGTCGATCCAGGCACCCAGGCCCCGGTAGACGGCGGCGCCCCTGCGGGGCACCGGAGCGGACGCCGCCGCCACGCGGGCCGGCGCCTCGGTGGTGGAGGGCGCCGGTGGCGGTGGCGGGGGCGGGGGTGTGGGTGGAGGGGCCGTCTCGGGGG
>JBOGHU010000029.1:0-2473 GCA_050742255.1 Acidimicrobiales bacterium | reverse complement strand
GGGTCGGCCTGGTGGCGGCGCTGGCCCTGGTCCGGGCGGGGCCGGGGGCGGTCCGCCGGCTCGACGCGGTGGCGGTGGCGGGATCGGCGCTGGCCTGGGGGCTCGAGGCGGTGGTGGTGTGGCAGGCGGCGGCGTGGACGGGGATCGACCTGTCGCCGGCCGGCGCCCTGCTGGTGACGACGGTGTCGGTGGCCGCCCAGGTCGCCGCCATCGCCCCGGGGGGGCTCGGCACCTACGAGGCGGCGGCGGTGGCCGCCTACGCCACCCTGGGCGTGGCCCCGGGCACGGCCCTGGCCGCGGCGGTGGTCGCCCATGGGGTCACCACCGCCTACTCGCTGGGGGTGGGCGCCGTCGCCGTGGTGGCGCCGGCGCCGGGCCTCCTGGGCCGGCTGCGCCTGGCCCGGGGAGCGGCGGCGGGGGGGGCGGCCGGGGGTGCTCTCGGGCGCCCTGGTGCCCCGATCGTGCTGTTCCTCCCGGCCAGGGACGAGGGCCCCCGGGTGGCGGGGGTGGTGCGGCGGGCGCCGGGGCAGGTGGGCGGCCACCCTGTCCAGGTGGTCGTCGTCGACGACGGCTCCACCGACGCCACCGCCGCCGAGGCCACCGCCGCGGGAGCCGAGGTGGTGCGGGCCACGGCGCCGGGGCTGGGCGCGACCGTGCGCCAGGGTCTGGCCGAGGGCGTGGCCCGGGGGGCGGTGGCGGTCGCCTTCTGCGACGCCGACGGGGAGTACGACCCTGCCCAGCTGGAGCGGCTGGTGGGGCCCATACTCGACGGCCACGCCGATTACGTGGTGGGCAGCCGGCTGGCCGACGGCGGCTCGGGGATGCGGGCCCACCGCCGGCTGGGCAACGCCGTGCTCACCCGGGCCCTGGCCTTCGTGGCCCGGGCCCCCATCACCGACGGCCAGAGCGGCTTCCGGGCCCTCGCCCCAGCGGCGGCCGCCGCCGCCGAGGTCATCCACGACTTCAACTACGCCCAGGTCCTCACGCTGGACCTGCTGGCCAAGGGGTTCCGCTACGCCGAGGCTCCCATCAGCTACCGGTTCCGCACCTCGGGCCGGTCCTACATCCGCCTGACCCCCTACCTCCGCCACGTGGTGCCGGCGGTGTGGCGGGAGCTGAACGCCGCCTAGTCCTCCACCACGTGGTGGGCGAAGCGGTCCCGGGCTGCCGCCCACGACGAGGGGTCCCAGCGGCCGGCGGGGTCCAGCGCCTCGGCCGCGGCCCAGCCCATGGCCAGGGCGTGGTGGGTGTTGTCGTGGGCGAACAACCCTCCCCGACCCAGGGTCACCAGGCCGGGGAGCGACGACGCCCAGGCGTCGAGGGCGCCGAAGGCGTCCTCGAACCCCCGGGCGTACACCGGGTAGGCGGCGGGCAGGCGGCGGGACACCACCGCCACCGGCCGCAGCGGGGGCAGGTCCTGGGCGGCCAGGCCGGCGACGACCACGGCGCCGAGCTCGTGGTCGTCCGCCGCCCACACCCCATCCCCCACCGTGCAGGGCAGCTCGGCGCAGACCACGGTGCGGTCGGGGGGGTCGTCGGGACCGTCCCGGTAGTTCTTGGGCTCGGAGACCCGGCTCACCGGGGTCTCGGGCCCGGGCAGGTAGTGGGCGTCGTAGGGGGTCCACCGGGGCAGGTCGAGCACCAGGTAGACGAGGACCAGGGCCCGGAACGCCAGGCACCGGGCGGCGGCGGTCACCTCGGGCGGAGGAGGTGGGTCCACCACCACCTCGGCCAGTGCGGTGAGGGGGAGGGTCGACCAGACGTGGGCGGCCTCCACCGCCCCGCCACCGGCCATGGCCACCCGGGCCCCCCGGCCCGGCCCCCCGAGGGCCACGGCGGCGACCTCGAGCCGGTGGCGGAGCTCCACCCCTGCCTCGGTGGCGGCGGCGGCCAGAGCCTCGACGATGGACCCGAAGCCGCGGGCCGGGTACCAGAACCCCGGCGGGGACCGCCGCCGGGCCCGGCCCCCGCCCAGCAGCCTGGCCACCACGGCCCCGGGTGAGGCGACGCTGATCCGGCGCCGGGCCTGCTCCCCGCTGAGGGCGGTGGCATCGAGGCCCCACAGCTTGGAGGCGTAGGGGCCGTAGACGACGGCCAGGGCGGTCGGCCCCGGCCCGGCCCGCACCACCTCGGCGAAGGTGTCATCGCGTGGACGCCGCAGGGGCGCCGCCACCGCGTCGGCCAGGGCCGCCGCCACCAACGAGGGGGGCAGGTGGCGGGCCAGGTCGCCCAACCGCAGAGGGAAGCCGATCCACCGCCCGGCCAGGCGGATCCGCCCCCGTCGGCGGCGCCACTGGAGCTGCCCGCCCAGCAGGCGCTGCAGCTCGGCGAGGATGGCCGGGTCGGTGGTGGGGTGGAGGCGGTGGCTGCCGTGGTCGACCCGGACCCCCGCCACCTCGAAGCTGGCGGCCATGCCGCCGGGCCGGGCCGCCCGCTCCAGCACCGAGACCCGGTGCCCGGCCCGGGCCGCCTG
>JBOGHU010000028.1:0-13902 GCA_050742255.1 Acidimicrobiales bacterium | reverse complement strand
GCCGGGAGCCACTGGCCCCAGAGGAGGCCCCCGCCCCACCCCCTCCCGGCCCCGAGCCGTTCCCCATCGCCGACTACGACGACCTCGGCGTCAGCGAGATCCTGCCCCTCCTGCCCGAGCTGTACGAGGACGAGCTCGAGGAGGTCCGGGCGCGGGAGGTCGGTGGCTCGGCCCGCCCCGAGGTCCTCGAGGCCATCGACCGCCGGCTGGGCCTGGAGGTGTCGCCACCCGAGCCGGCCCCGGTGAGGACGGCGCCACCCGAACCCGAGCCGGCCCCGGCCCCGAGGAAGGCGGCGGCCAAGAAGGCCCCGGCCAAGAGGAAGGCAGCGGCCAAGAAGGCCCCGGCCAAGAGGAAGGCAGCGGCCAAGGAGGCCCCGGCCAAGGCAAAGGCCTCCACCAGGAAGGCCCCGGCCAAGGCAAAGGCCTCCACCAGGAAGGCCCCGGCCAAGAGAGCCGCGGGGCGCCGTCAGGAGCTCTGAGCGGCAGGCACGGGGGTGGGGCCCGACCCACTGCAGGCCCGCCCTCCATCCCGATTTGCCCGGGCGTGGCGCGGGCGCAGGCCGGGAGCTGGTGGCGACGCCGGGGGAGCCCGAGGGCTGGCGGGAGCGGGCCGATCCCCCATGTCCGGCCCCCGTCAGCTCGGCGTGGCCCGCTCCAGGCGTACCGCCACCGTCTCACCGTCGATGGCCACGCGGGTCCAGCCGGCGTCGGGCTCGTCGCCCACCTGAAGGTGGGTGGCCAGCACCTCGGCGGCGATCCAGTCGCCGAGGGTCGCCACCGCGGCGGTGACCTGGCTCCCTGAGGGGGCGGCCAGGTGGACGCCGATCCGGTCGGCGATGGCCAGGCCCGACTCCTTGCGCAGGTCGTTGAGGGCTCGGGCCAGCTCCCGGGCCGTCCCCTCGACCCGCAGCTCCTCGTCCAGGTCGAGGTCGAGGGCGACGGCCCAGCTCCCGTCCTGGGCCAGGGCCACGTCGGCGTGGCGGTCGGCCCGGATCTCGACGTCGTCGTGCTCCAGGCGCACGCCGGCGACCACGGCGAAGCCCCGTGACTCGAGGTCGTCTCTCACCGCCGACCCGTCGGCATCGGCGAGGGCGGCCTTGACCAGGTTAACCCTGGGCCCGAGACGAGGGCCGAGCGCCCGGAAGTTGGGCACCACGGTCCACTGGACCAGGTCGCCGATGGTGTCGATGTCCTCGAGCGCCTTCACGTTGAGCTCCTCCGCGATCTCGGCCCGCACGTCCCCTCCCAGGGTGACGCCGGGGTGGAGGAGGAGCGCCCGCCGGAGGGGTTGGCGGACCTTCACCTGGGCATCGGCTCGGGCGGCGCGCCCCAACGCCACCAGCCGGCGGGCCGCGTCCATCTGCTCGGCGAGGGCCGGATCCACCACCCGGCTGGGCACGGGCCAGTCGGCGGCGTGGACCGAGGCGCCACCGGTCAGGCCGACCCACAGCTCGTCGGCCAGGAAGGGGCAGAACGGGGCGAGGAGCTCGGCGGTCACCGCCAGGCAGCGGTGGAGGGTGGCGTGGGCACGGTCGTCAGCGGCGTGCCAGAAGCGGGGTCGCGACCGCCGCACGTACCAGTTGGAGAGGTCGTCGACGAAGCGGGCCAGGTGGGCCGACCCTCGGAGCGCGTCGAAGCCCTCCAGGGCCTCGGTCACCTCGGCCACGGTGGAGTCGAGGCGATCCAGCACCCAGCGGTCGAGGGCGTGGTGGGGTTGAGGGGTGCCGGGTCCCTGGTCCACGGGCGGGTTCCACCCGCTGAGGTCGGCGTAGGTGGCGAAGAAGGAGTAGACGTTCCACAAGGTGACGAGCGTCTGGCGGGTCGACTCGCGGATGCCGTCCTCGGTGACCCGGCGGGGGGTCCACGGCTGTCCGGCGGAGAAGAAGTACCACCGCAGGGCGTCGGCGCCGAAGGTCGTGAAGACGTGCCACGGGTCGATGACGTTGCCCCGGGACTTGGACATCTTGTAGCCGTCGCTGTCGACGATGAGGCCGAGGCAGACGACGCTGCGGTACGGGGTGGAGTCGAAGACCAGGGTGTTGACCGCCAGCAGCGAGTAGAACCACCCCCGGGTCTGGTCGATGGCCTCGCAGATGAAGTCTGCCGGGAAGGAGGCGCGGAGCTCGGTCTTGCCGGCGAAGGGGTAGTGGAACTGGGCAGAGGGCATGGCGCCCGAGTCGAACCAGGCGTCCAGCACCGGCAGGAGCCGCCGGGCGGTGGACCCGCAGGCGGTGACGGGGCAGGCGAAGCCGATCTCGTCCACGAAGGGGCGGTGCAGATCGAGCCGGCGCAGATCGGCGCCGGCCAGCCTGGACAGCTGGGCCACAGAGCCCACGCAGGTGTCGTGACCGTCCTCGCACCGCCAGATCGGCAGCGGGGTCCCCCAGTACCGGTCGCGGGAGAGGGCCCAGTCGACGTTCCCCTCCAGCCACTTGCCGAACCGGCCGTCCCTGATGTGCTCGGGGTACCAGGCGATGCGCTGGTTCTCCCGGACGAGGTCGTCGCGGCGCGCCGCGGTGCGAGCGAACCAGGTGGTCTTGGCCCAGTAGATGAGCGGCGTGGCACAGCGCCAGCAGTGCGGGTAGCTGTGCAGGTGCTCCTGCTCGCTCACCACCAGGCCCCGTCGGGCCAGCTCGTCGACGATGGCCCGGTCGGCCTGCCTGACGCCCACCCCGGCCCAGGGGGCGACGCTCGCGTCGAAGGTGCCGTCCGGTCGCACCGGGTTGGGGGCGGGCAGGCCCTCGGCCTGGCCCACGGCGGCGTCCTCCTCACCGAAGGCGGGGGCCAGGTGCACCACCCCCGAGCCCTCGTCGGTGCGCACGAACTCGGCGGCGACGACCACCTCGGAGCGGGCCCCGGGGTCGAGGGGCACCAAGTTGAGGGGCCGGCGGTAGCGCCGCCCCACCAGCTTGGCTCCCGGGATCCGCGCCACCACCTCGTAGGGCCCGTCCTCGCCGAGGAGGCGTGGGATGGCGGCCTGGGCCAGCACCAGGTCCCGGCCCTCGGGCCGGCGGACCCGCACGTACTCGATGGAGGGCCCGACGGCGGCGGCAACGTTGGAGACGAGGGTCCAGGGCGTGGTGGTCCACACCACCAGGTCGGCGTCGTCGTCGGAGAGGGGGAAGCGGACGTACACCGACGGGTCGGTGACGTCACGGTACACGTCGGGCTGGCCCATCTCGTGGGAGGACAGGGCAGTGCCGCAGCGGGGGCAGTAGGGGGTCACCCGGTGCCCCTCGTAGAGCAGCTCCCGGTCCCAGAGCTGGTTGACCACCCACCACACCGACTCGATGTAGTCGTTGCTGAGCGTCCAGTAGGCGTCGGTCGCGTCGATCCACGTGCCCGACCGGGAGGTCAGGGCGATCCAGTCGTCCACGTAGCGGGAGACCGATGCCCTGCACCGGGCGTTGAACTCGGCGATCCCGTACTCCTCGATCTCGGCCTTCGAGGCCAGCCCCAGCTCCTTCTCCACCTCGAGCTCGACGGGGAGGCCGTGGCAGTCCCACCCGCCGCGGCGGGGCACCCGCCGGCCCCGCATGGTCTGGAAGCGGGGGAAGAGGTCCTTGAAGACCCGGGGCCAGACATGGTGGAGGCCGGGGCGCCCGTTGGCGGTGGGCGGGCCCTCGTAGAAGATCCAGGGCTCGCCGTCCCGGCGCCGGCGCCGGACGGCGTCGATGACCCCGCGGTCATCCCAGCGCCGAAGGACACGCTCCTCCAGCGTGACCAGGTCGAGCGGTGGCACCGGTCCGAACGGCATCAGATCCAGCGTAGAGGGCGGCACAACGCCGCTCCCAGGCCGATGCCCGTCGCCATCCCGTACAGTCACCTCCGTGGGACACGACGTCTACGAGGTCGGTGAGGACGGCACGGTCACCGTACGGGTCCACGTCCAGCCCGCCGCCGGGCGCTCGACGGTGGTCGGTCGCCACGGGAACGCCCTCAAGCTGCGGGTGGGGGCGCCGCCGGAAGGTGGACGGGCCAACCAGGCCTGCGTGGCGCTGCTGGCGGAGACCTTCGGAGTGGCGGCGCGGGCGGTGACCCTGGTCTCGGGAGCACGGAGCCGGTCCAAGCGTTTCGCCGTGGCCGGGATCGAGGACGAGCAGGCCCGTCGGGTGGTCGATCTGGCCCTCGAGGGTGCGCCGTCCGAGATCGCCGGGGAGCGCCGCCGACATCGTTGAAGTCACCGGCACCCGCTGGTACCCTCGGAACCCCTTTTCCCGACGGGAGCGCAGGTTTGGCGATGCCCAGAACGACCAAGTCCGGCGGTGCCGGCGGGACCGGTGCCGACAAGACCCACGACGGCTCGGCCCGGGACCGCTCGACGGCGCGCTCCCCGGGCGCGACCAAGGGCGCCGGCCCCTCCTTCCAGCGGTTCCTCGCCGCCCAGCGGAAGGCGCTGCTGACCGAGCGGGAGAGCTACACGCGCCAGGCCACCGCTCTTCGGGCCGAGGCCGACCAGCTGGCGGAGGACCGCGAGCCTGGGGACGTCCAGTTCGACGAGGAGTCGGGTCAGGGCGACGCCACCAACGTCGAGCGCGAGCGCGACCTGGCCCTGTCGGCACAGGCGCTGGCGGCCATCGAGGAGATCGACCGGGCCCTGGGGCGGATCGAGGCGGGCAGCTACGGCACCTGCGAGCGCTGCGGCGCGCCCATCCCTCGGGAGCGGCTCCGGGCGCTGCCGCACGCGTCGCTGTGCGTGCGGTGCAAGAGCGGGGGGCTGGGCCGGCGCTGAGCCCGGGTCGGCGTCGGGCCCCGGTGACCCCGGCCGCCACCGACGGCAACGAGGGGGCGCCTGGGCGGCGGGGCCTGGTGCCGGTGATCGCCGTGGCCGTGGCCGTGGCCGTGGCCGACCAGCTCACCAAGTGGTGGGCGCTCCAGGCCCTCGGCGACCGCAGCGTCGATCTGGTGTGGACCTTGCGGCTCCGGCTGGTGTTCAACACCGGCAGCGCCTTCGGGCTCGGGTCCCGGTACGCGCCGCTGGTGGCCCTGGCCGCGGCGGCCGTCGTGGCCGTGCTGCTGCGGGCGGGCCGGGGCCTCGAGGGCACCTGGCCCCGGGCGGCCGTCGCGGCCGTGCTCGGTGGCGCGGTCGGGAACCTGGCCGACCGGGTCTTCCGGGCTGGGGGCGGCCTGCTCGGGGGGGCCGTGGTGGACTTCATCGATCTGGGCTGGTGGCCGGTGTTCAACCTGGCCGACGTGGCCATCACGGCCGGGGCGGCGGCGCTGGCGGTGACGGCCCGGAGCCGGCCCCCCTCGGTCCTGCCCGCCGACGGCGACGACCTCGCCCGCGGGTGAGACACGAGATCCCCCCCTCCCTGGGAGGAGAGCGGATCGACAGGGCGGCCGCCCTGCTCACCGGGTTGTCCCGTTCGACGGTGGCCGACCTGGTGGCCAGGGGGGCCGTGCGGCTGGGCGGACGGGTGGTGGCGGCGCGCTCCGCCCGGGTCACAGCCGGGGAGGAGCTCATGGTGGAGCTCCCCGGGGCCCCCGACCCCGGGGCCCCCGGCCCTGCGGACCTCCCCTCGCTCCCCGTCGTCCACGCCGACGCCCATGTGATCGTCGTCGACAAGCCATCGGGGATGGTCACCCACCCGGGGGCTGGGCACCTCGAGGGGACCCTGTCCCAGGCGGTGGTGGCCCGGTTCCCCGATGTCGCCGCGGTGGGCCCGCCGGAGCGACCCGGCATCGTCCACCGCCTGGACAGAGGGACCTCGGGGCTGGTCGTGGTGGCCCGGACCGAGGTCGCCTACCGGTCGCTGGTGACCCAGCTGGCGGCACGGAGGGTGGAGCGACGGTACCTCGCCCTGGTGTGGGGTCACCCTCAGCCACCGACGGGCATGGTGGACGCCCCCGTCGGCCGGTCGGCGCGGGACCGTTCCGCCATGGCGGTGACGGCCGGGGGCCGCGAGGCGCGCACGCGCTACCACGTGCAGGCCCGCTACACCCGACCGACGAAGCTGGCGCTGGTGCGCTGCCACCTGGAGACGGGCCGGACCCATCAGGTCCGGGTCCACCTGGCGGCCATCGGTCACCCCGTGGTGGGCGACCGCCGCTACGGGGGTCGGCGCCCGACCGTGGCGACCGACCGGGTCTTCCTGCACGCCGAGCGGCTGGCCTTCGACCATCCCGGGAGCGGCGCACGGGTGGCCTTCGACGCCCCCCTCCCCCCCGCCCTGGCGTCGGTCCTGGCCGGCCTGGCGTGAGCCTTCGCCGATGGGCTCAGCGCCGGGGCGGCACCGCCACCCGAGAGGCCAGGTCGCCGGCGGGAGCCTCCCCCCCCTGGGGGTCCCGGCCCCGAGCCCGGTTCACGCAGTGGGCGAGGGTGAACGAGTCGAGGTGGCGGCGCATGTGCTCGCCCACCGCCCCCCACACGGCGAGGAGCACGCACTGCCCCTCATGATCGCAGGCCCCGTCCTGGTGAGGCTCGCCGAAGTCCCCCGCGACGATGGGCCCGTCGACGGCGCTGACGATCTGGCCCAGGGTGATCTCCGCGGGCGGTCGGGCCAGGACGTAGCCGCCCCCGGCGCCCCGCTTGGACCGGACCAGCCCGGCCCCCTTGAGAGCCAGCAGGATCTGCTCCAGGTACGGCTGGGGGAGGCCGGTCCGCTCGGCGATGTCCCGGACCGAGGTCGGACCCTCGTGGTCGACGTGTAGCGCCAGCGACAGCAGGGCCCGGCTGGCGTAGTCACCACGGGTCGAGACCTTCACCCCGTCCATGGTAGGGCCCGGGTGGGGGCGCTCGACGTGCACGGCTGCGCCTGCCGTGGTGGACTCGGCCCCGGACCCCGACGGGTCGACGAGCGCGGCATAGGGAGGCTCATGGACCCACAAATCCCCGACTACCACGGCGCCTGCCTCTCCAACGTGGTGCCCGTGCTGTTGGACCCGTCGCCGACCCCTCCTGAGTGGCTGCCCGCTCCGGCCGTGGACGCCGCCCAGATCGTCCTGGTGGTCCTCGACGGGCTGGGCTTCGACCAGCTCGTGGCCCGCTCCCAGCTGGCGCCGGCGCTGTCGAGCATGGTCGGTGGCGCCATCTGCACCGTGGCCCCCTCGACCACGGCGACGGCCCTGAGCTCGCTGTCGCTGGGCTGTCCGCCCGGTGAGCACGGCGTGGTCGGGTACCGGATCAACGTGAGGGGGGACGTGCTGAACGTGCTCAGGTGGCAGACCCCCGCCGGCGACGCCCGCCGGGTGATCCCTCCCAACGACATCCAGTCCCGCCCCGCCTTCGGGGGGCGTAGGCCCCTCGTGATCACGCGGGCCGAGTTCGCCGGCACCGGCTTCACCGCCGCCCACCTGGCCGACGTCCGGTTCCGGGGCTGGCGGGTCACCTCCACGCTCGTGACCGAGGTCCGCCACGCCCTGGTGGTCGGCGAGCGCTTCGTCTACGCCTACTACGACGGGATCGACAAGGTGGCCCACGAGTTCGGGCTGGGGGAGCACTACGACGCCGAGCTGGTGGCGACCGACCGGCTGGTCGCCGACCTGGTCTCGGTCCTGCCGCCCGATGCCGCCCTGGTGGTGACCTCCGACCACGGCCAGATCGACGTCGGTGACGCCATCGTGGGCATCGACGACGCGGTCATGGCCCACGTCGAGCTGCTGTCGGGCGAGGGGCGGTTCCGCTGGCTCCACGCCCGGCCCGGCCAGGTCGAGGACCTGGCCGCAGCCGCCCTCGCCTCCCATGGCGACCGGGCATGGGTCCGCACCCGCGACGAGATCATCGCCGAGGAGTGGTGCGGTCCCAAGGTCAGCGAGGCGGCGGCGGCCCGCTTCGGTGACGTCGTGCTGGCCGCCATCGACCCCGTGGCCTTCGAGGACCCCTCCGACACCGGCCCCTACCGCCTCCAGGCCCGTCACGGCTCGCTGACGTCGGCGGAGATGCGGGTGCCGCTCCTGGCGGTGCGGGCGTAGGGGCGGGGGGATGGGGCAGGATCAGGTCCATGGACGACGAACGCAGCCCCGAAGACGCGGCCGAGGCTGACGCCGGGAGGGCACGAGCACCGGCCGGCCAGGTGCCCCAGGAGCTGGGCCGGGGCGGCGGCGACGCGCCCGAGGCGGTCGAGCGCCCGGCCAAGGTCATGCGGATCGGCTCGATGATCAAGCACCTCCTGGAGGAGGTCCGCCACGCCCCCCTCGACGACGCCAGCCGCATCCGGCTCCGGGAGATCTACGAGACCTCGGTGCGCGAGCTGGCGGAGGGGCTCTCGCCGGACCTCCGTGAGGAGCTGGACCGCCTGGCCTCTCCCTTCGACGTCGGCGCGCCGAGCGACGCCGAGCTGCGGGTGGCCCAGGCCCAGCTCGTGGGCTGGCTGGAGGGCCTCTTCCACGGCATCCAGGCCACGCTCTTCGCCCAGCAGATGGCGGCCCGCCAGCAACTCGAGGACATGCGCCAGCGGGGCCTGCCGCCGGGGCGGGCCAGCGAGCCCGATGCCGGCGGTCGACCCGGCACCTATCTCTGACCGGCCACCGGCCGGGCCGGCGGGGCCGGGCCGGTGCGCTACGCTCCGGGGAGTGAGGAATTACAGCGGTGTAAGTCGTCCACAGGTTTCCCACCTCCTGTGGACGGGGGAGCGGCGACGGCGGGGCCCGGGGCCGCGGACGTGACCGAGCCAGGAGGTCGAGACGTGGGCCAGTCGCACGGGGGCGGGTCGCGCCGGGAAGGGTCCTTCGCCCACCTGCACACCCACACCGAGTTCTCCATGCTCGACGGGGCCGCCCGGGTGGCCGACGTGGTCGAGGCCGCCGCCGCCGACGGCCAGCCGGCGCTGGCCATCACCGACCACGGCAACATGTACGGCGTCCTCGACTTCTACGCCGCCTGTCGGAGCGCGGGCATCAAGCCCATCATCGGCACCGAGGCGTACATGGCCAAGGGCAGCCGCTACGAGCGCCCCCGCCGCCGGGGACGGGTCGACGACACCGGCGGGGAGGCCGAGGGCGGGGAGAAGCTGTGGTACCACCTGACCCTGCTGGCGGAGAGCAACACCGGCTACCGCAACCTGCTCCAGCTGGCCAGCCGGGCCTACCTGGAGGGGTACCACCAGAAGCCCCGCCTCGACTGGGAGCTGCTCTCCCAGCACCACGAGGGGGTCATCGCCACCACGGGCTGCCTGGGTGGGGTGGTGGCCCAGGCCCTCCTGGCCGGCGACGCCGAGGAGGCCACCGGCCTGGCCGCCCGCCTCCAGGACATCTTCGGCCGGGACTCGCTCTTCGTCGAGCTCCAGGACCATGGGCTGGCCGATCAGCGGCGGACCAACCCCGGGCTGGTCGAGATCGCCCGTCGTATCGGCGCACCTCTGCTGGCCACCAACGACAGCCACTACAGCCATCGCGACGACCACGTCTCCCACGACGCCCTCCTGTGCGTGCAGACCGGCAGCACCATCGACGACCCCGGGCGGTTCAAGTTCGAGGGCGACCAGCACTACCTGAAGACGGCGGCCGAGATGCGGGCCCTCTTCGCCGAGCTGCCCGAGGCGTGCGACAACACGCTGTGGGTGGCCGAGCGGGCGGCGGTGGAGATCGAGCTCGGGGTCCCCCGCCTGCCGTCCTTCCCCGTCCCGGCGGGCTTCGCCGACGACGCGTCCTACCTGCGCCACCTGACCTGGGAGGGTGCCCGGGAGCGATGGGGCCAGGGGCTGCCCGCCGAGGTCTCGGCCCGCCTGGAGCGGGAGCTGGGCGTCATCGCCGAGATGGGCTTCGCCTCGTACTTCCTCATCGTGTGGGACCTCATCGCCCACGCCCGGCGCAGTGGCATCCGGGTGGGCCCGGGGCGGGGGAGCGCGGCCGGCTGCTGCGTGGCGTACTGCTTGGGCATCACCGACCTTGACCCCATCCGCTACGACCTGCTGTTCGAGCGCTTCCTCAACCCCGGCCGTCGCCAGATGCCCGACATCGACATGGACTTCGACGACCGGTACCGGGACGAGATGATCCGCTACGCGGCCGAGCGCTACGGGCGGGACCGGGTGGCCCAGATCGTCACCTTCTCGACGATCAAGGCCCGGGCCGCGGTGCGGGACGCCGCCCGGGTGCTGGGCTACCCCTACGCCCTGGGCGACCGGGTGGCCAAGGCCATGCCGCCCCTGGTCATGGGCCGCGACACCCCCCTGCGCGCCTGCCTGGACACCGTCGCCGGCCACGAGGAGGGCTACCAGGCGGCGCGGGACCTGCGGGCCATGTACGAGGCCGATCCCGACGCTCGCAGGGTCATCGACGTGGCCCGCGGCCTGGAGGGGCTGCGGCGCCAGGACGGCATCCACGCCGCCGCGGTGGTCATCACCGACCGCCCTCTCACCGAGTACCTGCCCATCCAGCGCAAGCCCGAGGGCGGGGACGACGTCGAGCGGGCCCCCATCGTGACCCAGTACGAGATGCACGGGGTGGAGCAGCTGGGCCTGCTGAAGATGGACTTCCTGGGCCTGCGCACCCTGTCGGTGATCGAGACCACGCTCGACCTGGCCCGGGGGAACGGCGTCGAGCTCGACATCGACGCCATCCCCCTCGACGACGCCGAGACCCTCGCCCTGCTCCGCGCCGGGGACTCGGTCGGCGTCTTCCAGCTCGAAGGCGGCCCCATGCGGGTCCTGATGCGCTCGCTGGCCCCCACCAGCTTCGACGACGTGGCCGCCCTGGTGGCGCTGTACCGCCCGGGCCCCATGGCCGCCAACATGCACAACGACTACGCCGACCGCAAGAACGGCCGGAAGCCCATCACCTACCTCCACCCCGACCTGGAGGAGATCCTGGCCGACACCTACGGGCTCATGATCTACCAGGAGCAGGTCATGCGGGTGGCCCAGCGCTTCGCCGGCTACAGCCTGGAGGAGGCCGACCACCTCCGCAAGGCGTGCGGGAAGAAGATCCGCGCCCTCATCGCCTTGGAGAGGGAGCGCTTCGTAGAGGGCTGCCGGCGGGCTGGCTACGGTCCCGAGCTGGGCACCGCCCTGTTCGACCTCATCGAGCCCTTCGCCGACTACGCCTTCAACAAGAGCCACGCCTACGCCTACGGCCTGGTCGCCTACCAGACGGCCTACCTCAAGGCCCACCACCCCGTGGAGTACCTGGCCGCCTTGCTCACCGCGGTGAAGGACAACCAGGACCGGGCCGCGGTGTACCTCAACGAGTGCCGGCAGCGGGGGATAACCGTCCACGTCCCCGACGTCAACGTCTCGGGGCCGGCCTTCACCGCCCGCTACGACGGCGAGGGGGTTGGCTCCATCCCCTTCGGGCTGGCGGCGGTGCGCAACGTGGGTGAGAGCCTGGTGGCCGCTGTCCTGGCCGAGAGGGAGCGGAGCGGCCCCTTCGTCGACTTCCACGACTTCTGCCAGCGGGTCGAGCCGGCGGCCCTCAACAAGCGGGCGATCGAGTCCCTCATCAAGGCCGGCGCGTTCGATGCCCTGGGCCACGCCCGCCGGGGCCTTCTGACGGCGTTCGAGCTGGTCGTCGATCGGGCCCTGGCCCGCCGCCGGGAGCGGGACCAGGGCGTGCTCAACCTGTTCTCGGCTGGGCCCGGGGACGGGTCGGCCGTGTTCGACGAGAGGGTCCCCATCCCCGACCTCGACCTGGACAAGGCCCAGCGGCTGGCCTACGAGAAGGAGATGCTGGGCATCTACGTGAGCGACCACCCCCTGATCGGGGTCGAGCAACAGCTGCGACGGCGGGCCGATTGCACGGTCTCCCAGCTCCAGGAGCCGGCCGAGGCGGGGCGGGTCCGCACCGTGGGCGGTGTCGTCACCAACGTGGCCCGCAAGTACACCCGCCGGGGCGAGCTGATGGCGATCTTCGTCCTCGAGGACCTGGAGGCGGCGGTCGAGGTGATGGTCTTCCCCAAGGCCATGGCCGAGAACGGCGCCAAGCTGGTGGAGGACGCGGTGGTGTGCGTCCGGGGCCGGGTCGACACCCGGGACGACGCCCCCAAGCTGGTCTGCTCGGAGATCATCCCGGTGGAGGTGGGCGGGGACGGGGCCAGGCCGCTGCACCTGGTGGTGCCGCCGTCGGTCCTCGACCAGCGCTGCGCCGGCGCCCTGCGGCGGCTCCTCGCCGAGCACCCCGGAGACTCGCCCGTCCTCCTCCACGTCGACGGCAAGACGGTGCGCCTGCCCGCCTCGTGCAACGTCGACACCTCCAACGGCCTGGCGGGCGAGTTGCGGGTGCTGCTCGGCGCCGACGTCCTCCTGTCCCCGCCGACCTCGGCCCGGCCGTGAGGCCGGCGATCGAGTTGCGCAGGGCGGTCCCAGCCTGTGGACTGGTAGGGCCGGATCGAGAGATCGGGGGGACGGGAAGACAGATGGCGATCGACGTCGAGACCAAGGACTGCACGGCGCTCAGCGATGCCGAGCTGGCCGAGATGGGTGACATCTGCACCGACGGGCCGGCCCGGTTCTCGATCGGCCTGCTGTCCAAGCAGCGGGAGGAGTGGGTGCTGGTGACCCGGGCCCGCAGCAGCGGCGTGCTGCAGGGCTTCTCGTTCTGCACCCTGGAGCGGATCGGGGGCACCCCCAGCGTCCTCGTCGGCGTGGCGTCGGTGAAGCGCACGCTCAAGCGGGCCGAGGTCCTCAAGGCCATGGTCGGCGACCAGTTCCGGCGGGCGGTGCTGGCCTTCCCCGACGAGGACGTCGTCGTCGGGACCCGCCTCACCGACCCTGCCGGGTTCGAGGCGTTCAGCGCCTTCACCCAGCTCCACGACATCGTGCCCCAGCCCGGGCGCAAGGCCACGGGGGAGGAGCGGGCGTGGGGCCGGCGCCTGGCCAAGCGCTTCGGTGTCGAGTCCGGGTACCAGGACCGGGAGCTCATCGCCCGGGGCGACGGGACCCCGCCCTGCGTCCTCGACCACGAGAGCCTCCAGCCTGACGACCCCGAGGTGGCGGCGCTCTTCGCCGGCCTCGATGCCTCCCGGGGCGACTCCCTCATCGCCTTCGGCTGGGCCATGGCCGAGGACCTGGCCCCGCTGGCCTGACCCGGCCGCCGGGCCGTCCCGGCTGGGATCGTGGAGCTCCAGGAGGTCATCCGCCGGCGACGGATGGTCCGGTCCTTCGACCGGGCGGCGTTGCCGTCCGGGACCCTCGACCGGGTGCTCGACGCCGCCCGCCGGGCGCCCTCGGCCGGGTTCAGCCAGGGGCTGGAGCTGGTGGTGATGGAGGGACCGTCCCAGACCGGGCGGTACTGGGACGCGACCGTCCCCGACCCGGCCGCCCGGGGGCGGTTCCCCTGGGGGGGCCTGGGGCGGGCGCCGGTGCTGGTGGTGGTCGTGGTCTCCCCGGCGGCGTACCAGGCCCGCTACGCCGAGCCCGACAAGGTGGGCAGGGGCGGGCCCGGGCGCTGGCCGGTCCCGTACTGGCTGGTCGACGGGGGCATGGGCGTCATGGCCATGCTCCTGGCGGCGGTGGACGAGGGCCTGGGGGCGGCGTTCTTCTCCACCTTCGAGCGGACCGGGGCGGTCCGGGCCCTGCTCGGGGTCCCCGAGGGGCACCTGATCCTGGGCACCCTGGCCCTGGGCCACCCCGCACCGGACCGCCCCGGCCGCTCCGCCGGCCGCCGCCGCCGCCCCCTCCACGAGGTCGTGCACCGGGGCCACTGGTAGGTCGCGCCTGCTCTCCGGTCACCTGGCGGCGCCAGGCGACGGTGGGTGACCGGAGAAGGTCCCCCCAGCTGAGCCCCGTCGCTGGTGCGCTCGTTCCCCGAGCCCCTACGGGGCGCCTTCAGCCAGGACGCAACCCGTGACGCCATGGCCCGGGCCATCGAGCGACCGGCGGTGCGAGACCTCGGGCCGGATCTGGGACTGGGGCTGTAGTGATGGCTTCCTCCCATCGAGCACCCGAGGTGTGTCGCCAGCCACCTGTCCCGGCGCTCACCAACCCGCTGGTACGAACGCTCGCTATCTGAGGCTGTCCAGGTCGATTG
>JBOGHU010000027.1:0-12856 GCA_050742255.1 Acidimicrobiales bacterium | reverse complement strand
CCACCTCCCCTCGGGTCAACGCCGCCACCACCGCGCTCCCCCGCACCTGCAGCCGCCGCACCTCCCGGTCGGGGAGCCGGCGGGTGGCACGCACCTGACGCCGCCGCCGCAGCAGCCCACCCAGGCGGCGGGCGTTCCACCACCACGCGCCGAGCCCGGCCCGGGCCCGGCCCCGGTCCCCCGTCGCCACCGCGTACGCCGCCTCCACCAGGGTGAGCAGCCACGCCTGGGGCAGGACCCGGACCAGGTGGAGGAGCCCGTAGCAGCTCAGCATGGTCCGCACCCGGTGGCGGGCCAGGAGGCGGCGGCGCCGGTCGGCCCCAACCTGGGTCGCCGTGGACTCCCGGTGCTGGATCCTCGCCACGGGGACGACCACCACCCGGGCGCCGGCCACGTGGGCGCGCCAGCACAGGTCGAGATCCTCACCGAACATGTCGATGGCCGGGTCGAACCCGCCGATGACCTCGAACAGGTCGGCCCGAACCAGCGTGCAGCCGCCGGGAAGGCTGAACACGTCCCGGACCCGGTCGTGCTGCTCCTGGTCCAGCTCGCCCCGCTCCACCACCGGCGTGGGCACCCCGGTCTTGTCGGCCAGCAGCCCGACCTGGAGGAGGTGGCGGGGCGAGCCCCAGGTGACGACCTTGGGGCCGACCACCCCGGCGTTGGAGCGGTACGCCTCCTCGACCAGGGCCCGCACCACCGTGGGCTCGAGCAGCACGTCGTCGTGGCAGAGGGCGAAGAAGGACGCCCCCTCCACCTCGTCCAGCACCTCGTTGGCCGCGACCCCGAAGCCGGGGTTGCGGTCCAGCCGGCGGACGTAGGCGCCGGGGAGCACCGACCGGACCCGGGGGAGGGGGTCGACGGCGCTGGCGGCGTCGACCACCAGCACTGACAGGTTCGGGTAGTCCTGCGCCCCCAGGGACGCCAGCATCTCCTCCAGCCAGGGACCGGGGTCGTGGGTCACCACGACCGCGACCACCGGCGGGGCCAGGCGCTCCGATGATGGAGGGGCCGGGGGCGCCGGCTTCACGCCGGATGTGGGATCCTCGACGACCACCACCGGGGGAGGCTAGTCCGGCCCGGTGAACCCGCCCGGCCGCCGTCAGCGGTCGAGCCAGGGCGCCGGCGCCATGCTGCCGGCGCCATACTGGTGGTGACCGGGTCGCGTAACAGGAGGCCGAGATGGCCGATGTCAAGGAGCAGCTGCGGGACGCCGCCCACGTCGCCGTGGGCTTCGGGGTCCTGGCCTTCCAACGGGCGCAGGTGCGGCGCCAGGAGCTGCGACGCCACCTCGACGCCGGCCTGGAGGAGGCCAGGCGCCGGGCTGGCGACCTCGGCGAGGGCTTCGAGGAGCGCCTGAAGGTGGTCGAGGAGCGCCTGGAGGGGCTGGCCGCCCAGGTGGGCTCGGCGCTGGAGGGCCTGGAGGGGCGACTGCCGGACCCGGCCCGGGACCTGGTGGCCTCGGCCCGCCGGGCGGCTCGGGCGGCGGCCGGCGGCGACGGCGACCGGTCGCCCTGACCCTGCCTCGGCGCCGGGCGGCCGGCCGGAGGTCGCCGCCGACCACCCGACGACGGCGTGGGGAGAGCCTGTCACGCCCGCCTGCTAGAACCCGGTGGAGATGAAGGGGCTCATCCTCGCCGGCGGGGCCGGGACCCGGCTCCGTCCCATCACCTACACCAGCGCCAAGCAGCTGCTGCCGGTGGCCAACAAGCCCGTGCTGTTCTACGGCCTGGAGGACCTGGCCGCGGCCGGCATCACCGAGGTGGGGGTGGTGGTGGGCGACACCCGGGCCGAGATCATGGCCGCCGTCGAGGACGGCTCCCGCTGGGGCCTTCACGTGACCTACCTGCCCCAGGACGAGCCGAGGGGCTTGGCCCACTGCGTGCTGATCGCGGGCGGGTTCCTGGGCCGCGAGCGGTTCGTGATGTACCTGGGCGACAACCTGCTCCAGCACGGGGTGGGGAGGTTCGTCGACCGGTTCGACGGCGCCGGGCCCCCGCCCAGCGCCCAGATCCTCCTGGCCAAGGTGCCCGACCCCGAGCGCTTCGGCGTGGCCGAGGTCAGCGCCGGGGGGGCGGTGGTGCGCCTGGTGGAGAAGCCGGCGGTCCCCCCCTCGGACCTGGCCCTCGTGGGCGTCTACCTCTTCGACCACCACATCCACCAGGCGGTCCGGGCCATCAAGCCCTCGGATCGGGGCGAGCTGGAGATCACCGACGCCATCCAGTGGCTGATCGACCACGGGCACCGCGTCCGCCACGAGGTCATCGACGGCTTCTGGATCGACACCGGCAAGATGGACCTCCTGCTGGAGGGGAACCGGCTGGTGATGGACGCCATCGAGCCCCGTATGGAGGGCTCGGTCGACCTCCGCTCCCGCATCCACGGGCGGGTGGTGGTCCAGGCCGGCGCCCAGATCATCGACTCGACGGTCCGGGGCCCGGCCATCATCGGTGAGCGCACCCGGGTGGTGGGGAGCTACGTCGGCCCCTACACGTCGGTCTACTTCGACTGCGAGATCCTCGACTCGGAGATCGAGCACTCCATCGTGCTGGAGCAGAGCAGGATCGTGGGGATCCCCCGCCTGGAGGGCTCCCTCATCGGCAAGGGCGTGGAGGTGACCCGGTCCGGCTCCCGGCCCCGTGCCACCCGGCTGGTGCTGGGCGACCACTCCCGGGTGGACCTGGAGTAGGGCCGTGGTCACCGTCGCCGCCTCGGAGGCCATCGCCGGTGTGGTGGTCGTCCAGCCCGAGGTCCACCGGGACGACCGGGGGCTCCTGGTGGAGACCTACCGTCGCCGCTGGTTCCCCCAGGCCCGGGAGATGGTGCAGGCCAACCGGGCCGACCGGCGGCGGGGGTCGGTGGTAGGGCTCCACTACCACCTCCGCCAGGCCGACTACTGGTACGTCCCCTCCGGGAGGGCCCGGGTGGTGCTCCATGACCTGCGGGTGGGCTCGCCCACAGACGGGGCCACGGTGGCCCTGGACCTGGGGGCCGGCCCCGACGAGGAGGCCCCGGACCTGGAGGCCCCGGACCTGGAGGCTCTGGACCTGGAGGCTCTGGACCTGGGGGCCGGCCCCGACGAGGAGCAGCGCCACCGGGGGGTGCTCATCCCCCCCGGGGTGGCCCATGGGTTCGCCGCCCTCACCGACGTGACGATCACCTACCTGGTGGACGGCTACCACGACCCCGCCGACGAGCTGGGGCTGGCGTGGGACGACCCCGAGGTCGGCGCCGACTGGGGCGTCGCCGAACCGGTCCTCTCCGAGCGTGACCGCCGCAACCCCCGCCGGGCCGACATCGATCCCCGGTGGCGGCCCCACGGCGGGCGGCTCTGAGGCCGTGCGCGTCCTGATCACCGGGGCCGGCGGACAGGTCGGCCGGGAGCTGGTGGCGGCCTTCGCCGGCCACGACGTGGTCGGCGCCGACCGCTCGGCCCTCGACGTCGGCGACCGTGACGCCGTCCTGGGCGCCATCACCGCCCTCCGCCCCCACACCGTGGTACACGCCGCCGCCTGGACCGCGGTGGACGCCTGCGAGGACGACCCTGACCGGGCGTTCCGGGTCAACGCCCTCGGGACCCGCCACGTCGCCGACGGCGCCCGCCGGGTGGGTGCCCACCTGTGCTACCTGTCCACCGACCACGTCTTCGACGGGGAGAAGCCCGGGCCCTACCTCGAGTGGGACCAGCCCCGGCCCCGCTCTGTCTACGGCCGGTCCAAGCTGGCCGGCGAGGCGGAGCTGGGCCCCGGCTCCACCACCGTGCGCACCTCCTGGGTGTGCGGTCGCCACGGGAGCAACGTGGCCAGGACCGTCCTGCGCCTGGCCGCCCAGGGCCAGCCCCTGGCCTTCGTCGACGACCAGCGCGGCCACCCCACCGTCGCCGCCGACCTGGCCCAGGCGGTGCGAGGCCTGGTGGTGGGGCACCTCCCGGGCGTCTTCCACGTGACCAACCAGGGGGTGGCGACCTGGTTCGAGCTGGCCCAGGCCGTGCTGGCGGCGGCCGGCCTCGACCCCGATCGGGTGCGTCCGATCGCCACCGCCGAGCTCCGGCCGCCCCGCCGGGCCCCCCGCCCGGCCAACTCCGTGCTCGACAACGCCGCTCTCCGCCTCTGCGGCCTGCCCCTGCTCCCCCACTACCGGGAGTCGCTGGAACGGCTGGTCAGGGAGCTGGCGGCGTAGCGCGGTGGGGACCGAGGTCGTCGTGTCTCCGGCTCGCGCCCGACCGTCCCCGTCGCGCCCCCGTGCCGGCTCCCCGCCGGGACCCTCGGGGCGGGCGGCAGCGGTGGTCACCGCGGTCGGGCTGTCCGCCTACGCCGCCCTCACCGCGGTCTACGTGGGGCTGGGCCTGCCCAACGCCGATGAGGGCTTCTACCTCTACGCCAGCCGGCTGGTCTACGAGGGCCAGCTCCCCTGGCGGGACTTCGCCTTCACCCAGATGCCGCTGCTGCCCTACGTGTACGGGCTGCCACAGCTGGTGCTCGGTCCCGGCCTGGCCCTGGGACGGGTCACCTCGGCGCTGTTCTCGGTGGCCTCGGTCCTGCTGCTGGTCTGGACCGCCCGGCGCTACGCCGGTCCCCGGGCCGGCGCCGTGGTGGCCGTGCTCCTCGCGTCCTACCCCTACGGGATCTACGGCTTCACGGTGGCCAAGAGCTACGCGCTCCTCATCTTCCTCATCGCCGCCACCATGGCGACCCTGGCGTCCGGCCTGCGGCCGACGGTCCGGTACCCGACCGCGCTGGCGCTGGCTGTGGCCGCAGGGATGGTGCGCCTGTCGGCGATGGCCTTCGCCGCCGTCATCGCCGTCTACTGCGTCACCGCCGTCCGGGGGGCCAGAGCGCGACTGGCCGTGGTCTCCACCGCCCTGGCCCTGGTTGCGGTCAACGCCGCGTTCATCGTCCCCGCCGGCGATGCCGCCGCCTACAACCTCGTCGCCTACCACGCCGGGACGTGGGACGCGGCGACCCTGGGCGCCAAGCTCAGGGCGATCGTCACGGAGCGCATCCCCACGGGTGTCGACTTCTTCCTGCCCCACTGGGTGCTCCTCCTGGTGGCGGTGGGGGCGGCGCTGGCCCTCCCCGAGCTCCGGCACCTCGTGCGCCGACGCCCCGAGCTGGCGGTGTCCACGCTCGGCCTGGGACTGTTCGTGGCGGCTCATCTGGGCTCGGGCGAGTGGCAGCTCCACTGGCTCACCCCCGCCATCCCCGGCCTGGTCACGCTCAGCGCCATCGGTCTGACCCGGGCGGCGGCGACCTCCCCCCACCTGTGGGCCGTCGTCGCCAGCCTGGTCGGCGCGGTGACGCTCGTGGTCCCGGTCAGCCAGGGCTACATCCCCCTACTCGACCGGTCAGGCGGCCAGGGGCCCATCGACAAGCTCCAGGACGTCGGCGACTTCGTGGCCGCCCACACCGCTCCGGAGGAGGAGGTCCTCGCCCTCGAGTCCCAGCTGGTGGCCGTGGCCGCCGACCGGCCCATGGTCCCCGGCGTCAGCATGGCCCAGTTCTCCTACCAGGACGTCACCGCTCCCGAGGCGGAGGAGTACCACCTGGTGAACGGCGACCTCGTCCTCCGCTACCTCGACCAGGCGCGGCCCAGGGCCGTGGTGCTGTCGGACTGGGACTGGACGCTCCTCAGCCGAGCCGGCACCCTGAGCCGACGGGCGAGGGACCCGGCCCCGGCCCGTGAGGCGCTCCAGGCCAACTACCGGCTGGCCTACACCAAGGACCACGTCGGCCAGGGAAGGGCGACGGTCTCGGTGTACCTCCCCAAGGATCGCTGATCCGGTCGGGCCGGCGGTGGCCGGTCGCCCGCCCCCCGCCTGACGCTCGCACCCCGCTCCGGCTAAGCAGTGGCCCCATGTCGCTGGCGGAGACCGCCCCGACCGCCGGTCGCCGCTCGGACCCGCCCGGCCCCGGCCCGACCCGCCGGCGCCGGAGCTGGTGGGTGCTGGCGCCCACCCTGGCGCCCCTGGTCGTCTTCGGCAACGCCCTGACCGGTCGACGCCTCCTCGCCCCCGGGGACGGCTACAGCTACTACCTCCCCCTCCACCTGGTGGTCGCCCGCATCCAGAGAGCCGGTGAGATCCCGGGGTGGAACCCCTACGTCTTCTCGGGCTCGCCCCTCCTCGCTCTCAACCAGCCAGGGGTCTTCTACCCCCCCAACCTCCTCTTCACCGTCCTTCCCGCCGTGACCGCCACCAACGTGACGGTGGTGCTGAGCTTCGTCATCGCCGGCGCGGGCACGTTCCTGCTGGCCCGCCGGCTCTGCGCCGATCCCGTCGGGGCGGCGGTGGCCGGTCTGGCCTTCGGGCTGTCGGGCTTCATGTTCGGGCACCTCGGGCACCACAGCATGATCGCCAGCGCCGCCTGGCTGCCGTGGGCGCTGCTCGGCTACGAGGCGGTACGGCACCGGTTCACGCCGATGCGGCTGCTCGGCGCTGGCGGTGCCCTGGCCCTGGCGCTGCTGGCCGGGCACGGCCAGGTGTTCTTCATCGCCCTGCTGGCGCTCGGCGTCTACGCCGCCACCCTCACCGTGCTCGACCGGCGCTCGCCGGGCAGGCCGGCAGGCGTCCTGGTCGTGGTCGTGGGTGCCGCCCTGGCTCTGGCCGCGGTCCAGCTCGTGCCCACCGCGCTGGTCCTGTCGGCCACCGAGCGGTCCACCTTCAGCTACGAGGCGGCCACCAGCCTCTCCTTCACCGAGACGCACCTGACGCTCCTGGTCTTCCCCTACCTGTTCGGGAACACGGCGCCCGTGGGCCTGTTCACCCTGCCCTACCAGGGCCTCGGCAACCTCACCGAGCTGGCCGGCTATCCCGGCGTCGCCGCCCTGTGCCTGGCGGGGGCAGGGCTCGGCGCCCTCCGCCGGGACAGCCGGGCGGTGGCGCTGGCGGCCGCAGCTGGCATCAGCGTGCTCATCTCCCTGGGGGCGTCGACACCCTTGGGCCGGGTCGTCTACCAGCTCCCCGTCTACGGCCAGTTCCGGGACTGGGGACGGTTCGTCGTGGTCCTCGACCTGGCCGTCGCCGTGCTGGCCGGCTACGGCATCGCCGCCCTGCGCCAAGGTGACCACCGCGCCCGCCGCGTGGCCGCCGCCCGCGCCACGGCGGTGGCCGGCCTCGTCCTCGCCGCGGCCGTCGTGGTACCCCAACTGGGAGCGGTCCGCCGCTTCACCCCCGACGGCTCCGCTCAGCTCCTGGCCATCGCCATCCCCACCGGCTTCGGGCTGGCGGCGGCGGCCATGTGCGTCCTCGCACGCAAGCTCCCCCGGTCCCTGCCGGCGCTGGCGTGCCTCGTGGTCGCCGCCGACGCCGTGCTCTCCTTCGGCGCTTTCTACGAGTGGCGCTGGGGCTTCCCCTCGGCCGAGACGCTGGAGGCCGACCTGGCCCCGGACCGGCCTCCTCCCTGGGGCGACGTGCCCGACGCGCCAGGGGGGATCGACCGGTTCCTTCTCGGCACCCTCGAGCTGAAGGGTGTCACCCTGGTGCCCAACATGACCGCGGCGCGGGGGCTGCGCTCGGTCAACGGCTTCGACCCTCTGGCGCCCGGCTCCTACCTCGAGGCGACCGGCAACATGACCTACTACGGGGACATCATCCGGCCCGTCCACCTGTGGCGGGAGGGCAGCGACCTCCTCGACCTGCTCCGGGTGTCGGTCGTGGTGGCTGACGGGGAGGAGGACCTCGACGTGCGGCGGGCGCTCGGGGGTGGCCAGCGCCTCCCCGGGCTGGGGGTGGCCCGGTACGAACGTCGCCCAGCGCTCCCCGAGGCGTTCGTGGTGGGATCGGTGGAGCGCTCCTCCCGGGAGGAGGTGCTCGCCGCCATCGCCGGTCAGGTCGACTTCGACCCCGGGTCGAAGGCTCTCCTTCAGACCGGCTGCGGGCCCTGCGAGGGGATGGACCGCCCGGGGTCCGCCGGCACGGCCCGGGTGTCCCGTCCCGGCACCCAGTCCATCGTCGTGACGGTCCGAGCCCGACGCCCCGGCCTGCTCGTGGTCAGCGAGGCGTGGTTCCCGGGGTGGTCGGCGACCGTCGACGGGGAGCCCACGCCGGTGGTACGGGCCGATGGCCTGGTCCTGGGCGTACCCGTCGATCCCGGCCGGCACCGGGTCGAGTTGCGCTACCGCCCCCCCGGGCTCCCCCTCGGCGCCTCGGTCACGGGGTCTGCGGTCCTCGTGCTGGCGGTCGGTGGCTGGTGGAGCCGTCGCCGAGGGTCGCCGGGGGACCGCCCCGGTCGTGCCCACCGTCCTCCTGGCGCCCGAGGCGCTGGACGGCTTGGAGGCTGGCGCGGTGCAGGCGGTTCACGTGGGCGACGATCGGGTCGACCTGCCACGCCGTGAGGCGGCGGACCAGGCGCTTCACCGCCCGGCGCACCGGCCGCCCGGCGGGGGCGGGCAGGTGGAGGGGCGCCATCCTCGACAGCGCCACCCCCTCGGTGGAGCCGTCGGGGGGTGCGGACGCCCCCGCGAAGGGTTCCCGCAGGGGCCGGTGGAACCCCTCACGGCGACGGGCGACCGCCGCCCGGGACCGGACCTCGGCCATCACCTGCCCCCGCTCCACCGGCCAGTCGGCCTCGGCGGCGGGGAGGGGAGCCACGTGGGCGGCGGCCACCCGTTGCATGGCCGCCGCCAGCTCAACGTCGTCATCGACCAGGACCATCCTCGCCCCTCCCTGGGACGCCAGGCCGCCCACCCTGGTGGCGATCACCGGGCGGTCGAACAGCGCCGCCCGCTCGGCCACCCCCGACGACCAGATGTGACGGTAGGGGAGGACGACCACGTCGGCGGCGACGAGCCACACGTCGAAGAGCTCGTCGCTCACGTACCCCTCCCGCAAGGTGACCCCCGGGGTCGCCGCCGCCAGCGCCCTCAGCTCGTCGAGGTGGTCGAGGTACTCGGGTGCCTCGAGGCGGACGGACCCCACCACCTCCAGCCGGCAGCTGCTCTCGAAGGTCCCCAAGGCACGGATGGCCCGGTCGAAGCCCTTGTGGGGCTGGATGAAGCCGATGGCGAGGAACACGAACGAGTCGGCCGGCAGACCGACGCGTGACCGGGCCCCCGACCGGTCCAGGCGCGTGCGCGGGAAGAAGTGCGACCCGTGCCCGGCGACCTCGACCGACCCCGGGTCGACCCTGAACACGGCGGTGAGGGCGCGCCGCTCGTCCTCGGTGTGGACCGCCACCCGCCGTGCCCGGCGCCACATCGCCCCCATGGCCAGGGCCCGGGCCGATCCCGGCCGGAGCGAGTAGTCGGCCTCGTGCACCCGCACCTCGACGTCGGGCCCCCTGCTGAAGGCGGCCGCCAGGCCCAGGCTGGTGGCCACGTGGCGGGCCGTGCCCGCCCCGGCCGGATAGAACACGTCGGGATGGAACTGCACGATCACGCGGTCGTAGGAGCCCAGGCGCTGGCCCAGGGCGAGGGGCCCTCGCCGGCTCCGCAGGTCAAGGTGGTGGTGGGCGGCGGAGGGCCCCGGCGAGAGCACCTCGACGTCGTGACCGTCCCGGCGCAACCGGATGACCTCCTGCACGGCGTAGTTGGCGATGCCGTCGCGCGCCGGCGGGTAGGGGCCCACCATCAGGACGCGCACGTCCACTCCCCGATCGTCTGCTCCATGCGGTCCATCACCGCCGGCCAGGTGTAGTGCTCGAGCACGTACTGGCGCCCAGGGGCGGCCAGCTTGGCGGCATCCTCCGGTGCCTCGGCCACGAAGGCCAGGCACTGCTCCAGCTCATAGGGGTCGGTGTAGAGGAGGCCAGCGTCGGAGCGCTCGCAGTGCCAGCTGACGACCGCGCTCTCGCCGTTGGCGATCACCGGGGTCCCCGCCAGCCAGGCCTCCATGACCGTCCGCGAGAAGCTCTCGTACCGTGACGGCTGCACGTAGGCGGCGGCGGCGGCGAGGGCACCGTCGCGATCACGGTCGGGGACCAGGCCCAGATCGATCACCCGGTCGGCGATGTCGGCGGGTGGGCGCACCTCGCCGACACCCACGGTGACCAGCGACAGCGGCAGGCGCCGGCGCCGGACCGCCCGGGCGTAACCCTCCAGGAGCTGCTCCCAGCCCTTGGCGCCCTCCCGGCGGCCGGCGTAGAGGACGAAGTCCCCTTCGATCCCGTACCGGCGGCGGAACCCCGACGGGTCGTAGGTCTCGGCCACCGGCACGCCCTCGCCGACGACCCGGTGGCGCCGGGGGAGGGAGAACAGCCGGTGGGCCAGCTCGTGCTCGGGGTCGGTCTGGAGCCACATGCCGGCCACGCCCGAGAACACCGGTTGGAACAGCTCCAACGAGGCGTAGGGCTCGTCGTGGAGGCACGGTCGCAGGATCGTCCGCTCGGGGGCGATCTGGGCACAGGCGAAGGTGGTCCAGGACAGGTAGGGCGAGCAGACGATGGCGCGGTAGTCGCCGGCGCGCTCCAGCAGGTGGTGGTAGAGCCCGGGTGCCCGCACGCCGGCGTTCATCCACCGCTCCTGCTCTCCCAGGGACAGCCGGGCACCGGCCAGGATGGCCGCCTCCAGCCCGGCCCGCTCCGCCGGTCCGGCCGGGGGCGCCGCCGGGAACCGCCGGACGGTCACCCCGTCCAGGTCCTCCACACCAGGCTCGTACTCGTTGGCCCAGGTGAAGTGGTCACGGGCGCAGGTGGTGAGGACCTCGACCGACCATCCTCGCGCCGCCAGGCCCTGGGCCAGCTCGCGCAGCACCAGCTCGGCGCCACCGACGATCTCGGGCCCGAACCTCGGCGGGACCAGGGCCAGGCGCCCGGCCCGATCGCTCACCCGTCCCAACTCCCCTCCCTCCAGACGCGCGCCACTAGCATGACCTCCGAGAGCGTCACGAGTGTAGGACTCCACCGCTCCGATAGCAGCGACCGACCGGACGAGAGGCCCCACAGCCGATGGACATCTGCGTCTGCGGCGCCCAGGTCCCCTTCACGTGGGGCGGCGCCGAGCTCCACATGGAGAACCTGGTCGCAGCCCTGGGTCGCCACCACCGGGCGGAGCTGGTGCGGCTGCCGGTGGCCTGGGAGCGGGAGCGGCTCTTCGAGGCCGCCCTGGCCTGGCGCCTGGTCCCTCTCGACGGCGACCTGGTCATCGCCACCAACTTCCCCTCGTACTACGTGCGCCACCGCCGGAAGGTGGTCTGGCTGTTCCACCAGCACCGTGGCGCCTACGACTGCGCCGACACGGCCTGGTCCGACATCGGGCTCGACGACCACTCCCTCGAGGCGCAGCGCCTGCTGGCCGACTGGGACGTCCGTGCCCTGGAGGAGGCGGAGCGCATCTTCACGACCTCCCGGACCGTGGCCGACCGTCTGGCCCGCTTCAACGGCCTCCGCGGTGAGCCCCTGTACCACCCGCCACCGCTGCACGACCGCCTCCGCCCCGGCCCCTTCGGCGACTACGTGCTGTCCGCCAGCCGTCTCGAGCACAACAAGCGGCCCGAGCTCCTGGCCGAGGCCCTGGCGTGCTCGACGTCGGGCCCCCGGGGGGTGCTGGCCGGACGGGGCTCGCTCGCCGGCGAGCTCCGCGCCCGGGCGGAGGCCCTGGGGGTGGCCGGCCGCCTGGAGATGCCGGGCCACTTGAGCGACGACGAGCTGGTGCGACGGTTCTCCGGCGCCCTCGCCGTCCTCTACGCCCCCTTCGACGAGGACTACGGGTACGTCACGCTGCAGGCCTTCTACGCGGCCAAGCCGGTCATCACCGCCAACGACAGCGGCGGTGTGCTGGAGTGGGTGGAGGACGGCGAGACCGGTCTGGTCACCGACGGGTCGCCCGAGGCCACCGCCGCCGCCATCGACAAGCTGGCCGGCGATCCCGCCCTCGCCCGCCGGCTGGGTGAGGCGGGGCGGGCCCGGGTGGCCGAGGTGAGCTGGGACGTGGTGGTGGAGCGCCTGGTGGGCGGATGACGCGCCCTGTCCTGGAGCTCCTGGCCGCCCCGGGCGCAGCGCGCCACGTCGGTCACCTGGTACGGGAGCTGAGCCGCTGGTGCGACCCACGCGCCGCCGACGCCGGCCTGGGTGAGCCGGTGGCCCGCCTGGCCTGCTCCTGGCGGGCGGCGGGGATCGACGGGGCCCGGCGGGACCGCCGCCGACCCCTGGGGCTGTGGGTCGACGACCCGGGCGACGTCGGACCGGCCCGGGCCGTCATCGCCGACTGCGCGGTGGCGGCGACCGCCCATCCCGTCGTGGCGGATCGCCTGGGCGAGGTGGCGGTGCTGTTCCCGCGGGGCGCCGTCGACCCTCACGGCCACCACCCCCTCCCCCCGTTCGTGAGGGCCAGGTGGCGGCGGCGGCTCGGGTTCCCCGCCCACCTCGTGGTCGACCTGCGGACCACCCGCCATCTCGTGCCCGCCGGGCTCGTCCCCACCGCCTTGGCGTTGGCCGGCGCAGCCGTGGTCGACGGGCGCTGGCTGGAGCCGGCGCTGGCCCTGGGGACGCCGGTGGTGGCCGACCGCCGCTCCGCCCTCGGCGTGGGCGCCACCCCCGGGCAGGAGCTGGTCGTGGCCGAAGGTGCCGACGCCCTCCCGGCGGCGGAGTCCCTGGCCACCGACGTCCGCCGTGCCGCCGCGCTCGGGCGGGCCGGGCGCAGGCTGATCGAGCGGCGCAACGACCATCGTTCGCCCGCCACCGAGGTGGCCCGCCGGCTCGGCATCATCGCCTGCGCCGACGCCCTGGGCATCGTCGAGGGACGGCTGGACGAGCTGTGGACCCCGCCCCTGGCGGCGGTGGCCCAGCGGGCCCGGGGCGCGGTCGCCCCCTTCGCGGGCACGCCGGCCGGCGGGGGGAGCTGAGGTGACGACGCCCCTCGAGCTGGAGCCCGGCCGGGTCGAGGGCCTGCGCGCCGCCCTGTCGCTGCCGGACCGGGCCCCCGA
>JBOGHU010000026.1:0-18053 GCA_050742255.1 Acidimicrobiales bacterium | reverse complement strand
ACCTCCCCGGCGGCGGCGGTCACCGCCCGGTGCCCACCGGGACCGCCTCGGCGGCGTCGGCCGCGGCCCGGGCCAGGTCCACGACCCGGGGGCCCCAGCGGGAGGCGATGTCGTCGTCCAGCTCGATGACCCGCCCCTCCCGCACCGCCGTGATCTGGTCCCAGCCGGGCCGGGCCGCCACCGTCTCCGCGCTCTGGCCACAGCACCTGGTGTCGGCCAGGAAGATGATCTCGGGGTCCTGGTCGATGATGAGCTCGGCCGAGAGCTGGGTGGAGCCGGAACCCCCGGCCCCGGTCGCGTCGGCGATGTTCTCGAGCCCGACCAGGCCCAGGACCTCGGCGGTGAAGGTGGCCGAGGTGACGGTGAAGAAGGTGTCGTCCAGCTCGTAGTAGTAGGTGAGGGGGTCGGGCCGCGCGGGCGACGAGTCGGCGACCCGGTCGAGGTCCGCCCGGATGCTCGCCGCCACCTCGGCGGCTTCGCCCACGTTCCCGGTGGCCGCCCCCAGCTGCTCCATCTGGGTGTAGGCGTCATCGAGGGTGGTCGCCGGGGGGTGCAGCAGCGTGGGGACGTCGAGGGCCTCCAGGCCGGCCACCACGGCCCCGGGGTCGAACGACAGCACCACCAGGTCGGGTTCGAGGCCGGCCACCGCCTCGACGCTGGGCTGGAAGCCCCTCAGGTCGGTGGATGGGGCCTCGGGGGGGAAGTCGGAGTTGTCGTCGACGGCGACGACCTGGTCGCCGGCGCCGAGGGCGAAGAGCATCTCGGTGGCCGTGGGGGACAGCGACACCACCCGCTGGGGCCGGCGCTCGACGGTCACCGGGCGGTCGCCGTTGGCGATGGTGACGGGGAAGGCCCCCTCCCCGCCGCCCCCCTCGGGGGCGCCCTCCCCGTCGCCGCCACCGGTCCCGCAGGCCGCCGCCAGGGCGGTGGCGAGGAGCAGGGCCAGGCCCAGGTTTCGCATGTGCAGCACCTCCTGTGGTCGAGGTCGGGGATCGAGTCGACCAGAGGTGCTGCCGGCGACGAACCGCCCTTCCTCGAGACCTCGGCTCGTCACCGCCCAAGCAGGCGACCTGGCTCGGCCCGAGGGCCAACACAGTTACGGGACAGCGCCGGGTTCGCACCGGACTTCGCTGCGTGGGGGGTGACGCCGGGAGGCTAGCCCACCGCCCACCGCCGCGCCGGCGGTGGGCAGGGCGGAGGGCTCAGGGCCCGTCCGTCCCGGGCTGGTGGGGGAGTGGGGCCAGGCCGACCAGCACGGTGTCGCCCTCGACCCGCACCGGGTACCGGGCCTGGGGCTTGCGGGCCGGGCCCCGGCACACCTCCCCGGTCCGCACGTCGAAGACGGCGTTGTGCCAGGGGCACTCCAGGTAGCACCCGTCGTGGAGGCGGTTGTCGCCGAGGGGGCCGCCGGCGTGGCTGCAGTCGTGGTCGAGTGCGAGGAGCGTCCCGCCGCTGTTGGCCAGGGCCACCCGGCGCCCTCCCACCTGCACCGCCAGCAC
Organism: Acidimicrobiales bacterium; assembly: GCA_050742255.1. Lineage (GTDB taxonomy): Bacteria > Actinomycetota > Acidimicrobiia > Acidimicrobiales > CADCSY01 > JBOGHU01. The sequence continues at coordinate 16,554 of JBOGHU010000026.1, read as the reverse complement.
CCAGCCCGGGGGGACGTCGCCCACCGAGGCCACCGGGACGAAGGGCGCCGGCGCCGCTCCCTCCTCGTGGGGTCGGGCGAGGGGGCTGACGGGCCTCACGACCGGGCCGCCACGAGGGGGAGCGAGCGGTCCCGCCCCGGGTCGAGGCGGACCGGGTACGGCTCCTCGGGCTCGGGCCCGGGCTCCCAGCGGCCCTGGAAGACGGCGGAGATCTGGGCCCGGAACGCCTCGAGGCCCAGGCGGTTGACCGTCTCGGACAGGGTCTCGCCCCGTTCCCGGAGGGCCTCCCAGATGCCGACGATGGCCTCGACGATGGCGCCCACGTCGCTCTGGGCCACCCGGCCCGCCACCTGGCCGATGGTGTCGGTGGCCAGGTCGCCGCCGAGCCAGACCTGGTACCCGAGCACCGACTCGGCGTGGACCTTCACCTTGCCCCCCGAGAGCCCGAGGTCGGCGATCTGGTGCTGCACGCAGGCGTTGGGGCAGCCCGAGACGTGGACCCGGAGGCCGGAGTTGCGCACCAGGGCCGGGTGGTCGAGGAGCTCGGCGCCCAGGGACTGGGCAGGGGTCACGGCCAGGCTGCACACTGGTCCCCCGGTGCAGGCCCGCACGTCGCGGGACTGGTCCGAGCCCTCCAGGGTGAGCCCGAGCTCGGCCAGCACCGCCCGCACCGTGGGCACCGCCGTCACCGGGACGTAGCGGAGCATGACGTTCTGGTTCTTGGTCAGGTACAGGTGCTCGTCGCCGAAGTCGTCGGCGAGCCTGGCCAGGGCCGCCAGGTCCTCGCTGTCGAGGTCGCCCAGGGGGACGTTGACGGTCACCATCGCCATCCCGGGGACCCGCTGGGGGCGGATGCCGCTGCCCCATCCCCCGTCGGGGGAGCAGGCCAGCACCTCGGCTACCGAGGCGGTGAGGGGAGGGGAGAGGGGGACCGGCTCGGGCCAGGGCAGGGCGCGGGCGTCCTCGTAGGCGGCCCGGAAGAGCCCGAGGAACTCCTCGGCCCCCAGCCGGGCGACGAGGTGCTTCATCCTGGCCTTGTTGGGGGTGTCGAGGTCGCCGTGGACGACGTAGGTGTCGAAGAGGGCGTGGACGGCGGGCAGCACGTCGGCCCGGCCCACGAAGTCGAGGGCCTTGACCGCCAGGGCGGGGTAGGCCTTGCCCAGGCTGCCGCCCACCCACAGCTCGTAGCCGAGCTCGCCGTCGGGGCGTATGACCGAGACGAAGCCTGCGTCGTTGGTCTTGGCGTGCTCCCGGCAGGCGGCGCAGCCCCCGAAGAGGATGTTCACCCGGGACGGGAGCTGGGTGTCGAGCTCGGGGGTCCGGGCCAGGACCGACTCGGAGACGCAGCGGGCGTCGGGGTAGCAGTCGAACGGCTCGTCCAGGCCCACCCCGGCGTCGGCGCAGGCCATCACCCCCCGCATGGTGTGCCCGCAGGTGGAGCGGCTGGTGAGGCCCAGAGCCCGGACCGCCGCCAGCACCGCGGTGACGTCCCGGGCGGGAACGTGGTGGAGCTCGACCTGCTGGCGAGCGGTGACGTGGAGCCAACCGCCGCTGTGCTCGTCGGCCAGGTCGGCCAGCCCCCCGGCCATGGCGGTGGTGAGGACCCCGCCCCCGGTGCGGACGCGGATCATGAACACCCCGGGCTGGCCCTGGGCGCAGACCCCGTGCATCTTCAGCGCGTAGCGCTCCTCGGGGCTGAGCCAGTCGTCGCCGTGGGCGGTGAGACGGTCGAGGTCGACGGGCAACCCGGCCCGCTTGGCGGCGGGGATGTCGGGTCCGGCCATGGGCCCAGCACACCACGGGCCGGTTTCGCCCGCTTTGTGGCGGTGTGAACCCCGTGTGACGGATAGGTCACGACGACGGGGGCGGGACGAGAGCTTGACCCCCGGCGGCGGGGAGGCTAGCCGGGGTCGCTCGTGGTGGGCAGCCAGGCCGGGCGGGCGGCCTCGAAGGCGGCGATGGCGTGCTCGTGAGCCAGGGTGAGGTCGATGTCGTGGAGCCCGGCCAGCAGGCGGTGGCGGGTGAAGTCGTCGAGCTCGAAGGGCGCCTCCACCCCCGCCGCCGGAGCCGCCACCCGCCCCTCGGCCACGTCGACGGTGATCTCGGTGGCGGGGTCGGCCCGCACCGCCGCCAGCAGGGCCTCGGCCACGGCGGGGTCGACCGTGACGGGGACCAGCCCCGCCTTGGTGGCGTTGGTGCGGAAGATGTCGGCGAAGCGGGGCGAGACCACGGCCCGGAACCCGTGGTCGGTCAGGGCCCACACCGCGTGCTCCCGGGAGGACCCGATCCCGAAGTTGGGCCCGGTGACCAGGATGGTGGCCCCGGCGTGCTCGGGGCGGTCGAGGGGGAAGTCGGGGTCGGCGGCCCGCCAGGCTGCGAACAGCCCCGCCCCGAAGCCGCTGCGCTCCACCCGCTTGAGCCACTCGGCGGGGATGATCTGGTCGGTGTCCACGTCGCTGCGCTCGAGGGGCACCGCCGTCCCGGTGATGACCCGCACGGGCCGCATCAGCCCTCGTACCCCACGTCGGCGGGGGTGGCCAGGTGGCCGGCCACCGCGGTGGCCGCCGCCACCGCCGGCGACACCAGGTGGGTGCGGCCGCCCCGGCCCTGGCGGCCCTCGAAGTTGCGGTTGCTGGTCGAGGCGCAGCGCTCGCCCGGTCGGAGCCTGTCGGGGTTCATGCCCAGGCACATCGAGCACCCCGCCGCCCGCCACTCGAAGCCGGCGGCGGTGAAGACCTGGTCCAGGCCCTCGGCCTCGGCCTCGGCCTTGACCCGCATGGAGCCGGGGACCACCAGGGCCCGCACCCCCGGCCGCACCCGCCGGCCCGCGGCCACCGCCGCCGCCGCCCGCAGGTCCTCGAGGCGGCTGTTGGTGCAGGAGCCGAGGAAGACGGTGTCCACCGCCACGTCGCGCATGGCGGTGCCGGGGAGCAGGTCCATGTAGGTGAGCGCCCGGCGGGCCGCCTCCCGGGCGCCGGGGTCGACCATGGCGTCGGGATCGGGGACGGCGCCGTCGATGGGCACCACCTGGGAGGGGTTGGTGCCCCACGACACGTGGGGCGCCACGGTGGCGGCGTCGAGGTGGACCTCCTTGTCGAAGACCGCCCCCTCGTCGGTGGCCAGCTGGCGCCACTCGTCGAGGGCCTCCTCCCAGGCCCGGCCCCGGGGGGCGTGGGGGCGGCCCTCGAGGTAGGCGATGGTGGTGTCGTCGGGAGCCACCATACCGGCCCGGGCACCGGCCTCGATCGACATGTTGCACACCGTCATGCGACCCTCCATGGAGAGGGAGCGGACGGCCGCGCCCCGGTACTCGACGACCGAGCCCACCCCGCCGCCGGTGCCGACGCGGCCGATGACGGCGAGGATGAGGTCCTTGGCCGTCGCTCCGGGGCCCAGGGCCCCCTCCACGGTGATGGCCATGGCGCCCGGCCGGGCCTGGGGCAGGGTCTGGGTGGCCAGGACGTGCTCCACCTCGCTGGTCCCGATCCCGAAGGCCAGGGCCCCGAAGGCCCCGTGGGTGGAGGTGTGGCTGTCGCCGCACACGATGGTCATCCCCGGCTGGGTGAGCCCCAGCTCGGGGCCGATGACGTGGACGATGCCCTGGCCGGGGTCGCCCATGGGGTGGAGGCGGATCCCGTTGTCGGCGCAGTTGCGGGCCAGCACCGCCATCTGGGTGGCCGAGGTGGGGTCGGCCACCGGCTGGTCCAGGTCGGCGGTGGGGACGTTGTGGTCGGTGGTGGCCAGGGTGAGGTCGGGCCGGCGCACCGCCCGCCCAGCCAGGCGCAGCGCCTCGAACGCCTGGGGCGAGGTGACCTCGTGGACCAGGTGGAGGTCGATGTAGAGCAGGTCCGGCTCGCCCTCGGCCGACCGCACCACGTGGCGGTCCCATACCTTCTGGCTGAGCGTCCTCGTCACGGCCCTCCTCGAGGTGTCCTCGGGTAGCTGGGTCCCGCCTTCCGGCACCCAGCTACCCAAGATGCTCGATGATACCGGCGGACCCGGCGGTGGAGTCGGTGCCGGTGCCTGACCGCGGCCCGGCGCCGTGGGATGATGGCGCCGTGGCCGCCCCTGACGTCGCCCACCTCCACCGCCGGGCGTGCGAGTCCTTCGGGGCCCGGGTCCACGCCGTGGGGCACGACCAGTGGCACCTCGACACCCCGTGCGAGGCGTGGGACGTGTGGGCGCTGGTCAACCACCTCGTCTCCGAGGACCGCTGGACCCCGCCCCTGATGGCGGGGTCGACCATCGAGGAGGTGGGCGACCGCTTCGAGGGCGACCTGCTGGGTGACGACCCGGTACGGGCCTGGGACCAGGCCGTCGCCGAGGCGGTGGCGGCCATGGGCCGGGCCGGGGCCATGGCTCGCACCGTGCACCTCTCCTTCGGGGAGACGCCGGCCGAGGAGTACGCCATGCAGCTCTACGCCGACCACCTGGTCCACAGCTGGGACCTGGCCGTCGCCATCGGTGCCGACGACAGCCTCGACCCCGAGCTGGTGGATGCCTGCTGGGCCTGGTTCAGCTCCCGGGAGGGCCAGTACCGGGAGGCGGGGGTCGTCGGGCCCCCCGTCGAGGTGCCCGAGGGAGGCGACGCCCAGACGGTGCTGCTGGCCCGGTTCGGGCGCCGGCGGGGAGGGCCCCGGCCCTAGCTGGCCCGGGCCCGCCGGTTCCAGGTCTCGTTGCCGAACTGGGCCCGCAGCCGGTCCACGCCCAGGCGGTGGCAGAAGTCACCGAACCCCTCGCCCTCGTGGCGGTGGTCCCGGTAGTGGGCCAGCACCGGCCGGACCACGTTCACCAGCTCGTTGCGGGGGACGTTCTCGGCGAAGACGGCGTTGAGGCGGATCCCGACGGGCTCACCCCCGAGGTGGATGTCGTAGCCGCGCTTGCCCCGGCCGACCAAGCCGATCTCGGCCGTGTAGGGACGGGCGCAGCCGTTGGGGCAGCCCGTCATCCGCACGTGGGCGTCGAGGTCGCCCAGGCCCAGGCCGTCGAGCGCGCCGGCCAGCTCGTTCAGCACACCCGGCAGGGCCCGCTCCGACTCGGTGAGGGCCAGGCCGCAGGTGGGGAGGGCCGGGCAGGCGAAGGAGTTCCGCTTGACCGGCACCCACCGCTCGGCGGGGACCACGCCGTGGTCGACCAGCACGGCGTCGACCTGGTCCCGGTCGGGCTCGGCCACGTCGGTGAGCAGCACGTCCTCCCGGGGGGTGAAGCGCACCCCCACGCCCAGGCTCTCCACCACCGTGCGCAGGCCGGCGCGCACCCGTTCGTCGCCCCGGTCGGCGATGCGACCGTTCTCCACCTTGACGCCGAGGAACCACCGCCCGTCACCCTGGGCGTGCCAGCCCAGGTGGTCGTCGGCGGCGTCCAGCCCGACGATCTCGGGCTCGGCCAGGCCCCGGCCCAGCCTGGCCTCCACCTCGGCCCGGAAGCGGGCCACGCCCCAGTCGTGCACCAGGTACTTCATTCGGGCGTGCTCCCGGTCGGACCGGTCGCCGTGGTCGCGCTGGACCCCGACGATGGCCTCCAGCACCTCCAGCAGCTCCTCGGGCGCCACCGTGGCCAGGGGATCGGCCAGGCGGGGGAAGGTGCCGGGGTTGGTGTGGCTCTTGCCCATGCCACCCCCCACCGCCAGGGTGAAGGCGGTGATCCGGCCCCCTTCGAGGACGGGGACGATCCCCACGTCCTGGGTGTAGAGGTCGATGCAGTTGTCGCCGGGGAAGGCGAAGCCCACCTTGAACTTCCGGGGCAGGTAGGTGACCCCGTAGATCGGCTCCTCGTCGGCGTCCTCGGCGCTCACCGCCCGCTCACCGTCGACCCACAGCTGCCAGTAGGCGCGGGTCCGGGGCCGGAAGCGGCGGGCCACCGCCGCCGCCCAGGACGCCACGTCGGCCCGGCTCCGGTCGGCGAGGGGCGCGGGGCAGCACATGGTGTTGCGCACCACGTCACCGCAAGCGCCGAGCGTGGTCAGCAGGCGGGCGTTCAGCCCGGCCAGGAGGGGCCGCAGGTCGCCCTTGCGCACGAAGTGGTACTGGAGGCCCTGGCGGGTGGTGACCCGGAGCGTCCCGTTGCCGATGGTGTCGGCCAGGGCGTCGAGGGCCAGGTACTGCTCGCCCGTCAGCGTCCCCCCGGGGATGGCAACCCGCACCATGCAGATGTAGTCGAGGCCCAGTCCCCGACGGGCCCGCTCGGCGCGCACGTCGCGGTCGTCCTGCTGGTAGATGCCGTGGAACTTGAGGAGCTGGTAGCTGTCGTGGGGGAAGGGCTCGTCGCCGCTCAGCTCCTCGGCGATGCTGCCCCGCAGGTGGTGGCTCTCGCGCTTGACGATCTCCACCTTGGAGGGTGCGGTGTCGGCCATGGGGCCTCGCTCCTTGCCTAGAGGTGTAGGCCGCACTCGGTCCGGTCCGTGCCCGCCCACCGCCCGGCCCGGGGGTCCTCCCCGTCGGCCACCGCACGGGTGCAGGGCCAGCAGCCGATGGAGACGTAGCCCTGGCCGGCGAGGGGGTGCACGGGGAGGCGGTGACGGCGGGCGTAGTCGGCCACGTCGTCGTCGGTCCAGGCGGCGATCGGGTTGACCTTGACCACCCCGCGGGCCGAGTCGTAGCCGACGACCGGTGCGTTCGACCGGGCGGGCGTCTCCACCCGGCGCAGCCCGCTCATCCACGCCGTGCGGGCCGCCAGCGCCCGGCTGAGGGGCTCGGACTTGCGCACGCGGCAGCAGCCCTCGGGATCGGTGCGCCAGCGGTCGTCCGGCTCCACCTCGGGCCTCACCACCGAGAGGGACAGGTCGTAGCGGTCGCGCACCTCGTCGAGGTAGGCGAGCGTCTCGGGGAAGTGGTACTGGGTGTCGAGGAAGACCACCTCGACCTCGGGGGCGGCCGAGGCCACCACGTCGATGAGCACGCAGTCCTGGAAGGACGCCGCCAGCACCAGCCCCGACCCGAACCGCTGCCACGCCCAGCTCACCACCTCGGCCGCCGGCGCCCCCTCCAGGCTGCGGGCGGCGGCTGCCAGCTCCCGGCGGTCGGGCACCGGCCCGGGGCGAGGGGCGGCCCGGCGGCTGACGGTGACGGCGGTGGCGGGGACGGGCATCGCAGGCTGGCTCCTCGTGCGGTCAGCCTCCGAGCGTAGCGAATCATGAGTTTTCTGATCAACTTTTGCGGGTTTTTTCCCCGACCCGTAGGATGCTTCCCGTGGGCGCGACGACGGTCGCCGGTGAGGGCGCGGGCGGGGGGGCGGTGAGCGGGCACCGAGGCTACCTGGTGTGCTGGCGCCTGGCGGGGAAGCGGGTGGTCGTCGTCGGCGGTGGGCCGGTGGCGGAGGGGAAGGTGGCCGGCCTGCTCGACTCCGGGGCGGAGCTGGTCGTGGTCAGCCCCCGGCTCACCGATCAGCTGGCGTGGCTGGAGGCCGGGGGAGCGCTGCGCTGGGTACGGCGCAGGGTGCGACGGTCCGACCTGCGGGGAGCCGCCCTGGTGGTGGCGGCCACCGGGGACCGGTCGGTGAACGACTGGGTGTGGCGTCGTGCCCACCGGGCGGGGGCGCTGGTCAACTGCGTCGACGACCCGGCCCGCTGCGACGTGACCGTCCCCGCCGTGGTGCGTCGGGGCCCCGCCACCGTGGCCGTGACCACCGACGGCCACAGCCCGGCCGCGGCCCGTTTCCTGCGCGAGGAGCTGGACCGCCACCTCCCTCCCGGGACGGGCGAGCTGGTGGCGAGGGCGGCCCAGGCCCGCCGCCAGCTCCGGCGCCGGGGCGAGTACCGCTACGACTACTACGCCTGGCGCCAGCGGTTCTTCGAGCCCGGCTGGGAGGCGCTGGCGACGGGTGGCGGGACGGCTGCGATAGAGGAGCTGGCCCGCCGCCTCGTGGCCGGCTTCGCCCACTCGCCCACGCCCCTGCGCAGCGGGCGGGTGAGCCTGGTGGGGGCGGGGCCCGGCGACCCCGGCCTCATCACCGTGCGAGGCGCGGCGGTGCTGAGCCGGGCCGACGTGGTCCTCTACGACCGCCTGGTGGCACCGGAGGTGGTGGCGTCCGCCCCGCCGGCGGCGGTGCGGGTACCGGTGGGCAAGGGCCCGGGCTCGGGCACCGACCAGGCCCGCATCGAGGAGCTGGCGGTGGCCCACGCCCGGGCCGGCGCCCACGTGGTCCGGCTCAAGGGGGGCGACCCCTACGTGTTCGGTCGCGGCGCCGAGGAGGTGGCGGCGGTGCTGGGCGCGGGGATACCGGTGGAGGTGGTCCCTGGCGTCTCTGCCGCCACGGCGGTCCCCGAGGTGGCCGGCATCCCCCTCACCCGCCGGGGGGTGGCGTCGTCGTTCGCGGTGATCAGCGGCCACCGGGCCGGAGGCGAGGACTACCCCTGGGAGAGCCTGGCCGCCGGCGTCGACACGGTGGTGGTGCTGATGGGGGCGGCTACGGCCGCCACGGTGGCCCGCCGGCTGGTCGAGGCCGGCCGTCCCCCCGGCCAGGGGGCGGCGGTGGTGGCTTCGGGCACCACCGCCCACCAGCAGGTGGAGGTCACCGACCTGGGCACCCTGGCCACCCGGGGTACGGCGCTGCCCGCTCCCGTGGTGCTGGTGGTGGGCGACGTGGTGGCGACCAGAGCCCGGCTCGCCGGCGCCGACGCCGGCAGCGGGGCGCTCCTCGCCACCGTCCCCTGACCGGCGGGCGGCCTCAGCCCGGCCCGGCGGCCGTCACCCGGCCCACCACCGACCGGCACGCCTCGACCAGCACCGGCACGAAGCGGTCGGGAGCCCGGGCGCAGACGGTGTGGTCGCCGTCGACGAGGTGCAGGGTGGCGCCGGGGATGGCGCCGGCCAGGGCGAGCTGGCGGTGGGCGGCCACGGTGCGGTCGCCGGTGGTGGCCACCACCGCCGTGGGCACGTCGATCTCGCCCACCCAGGACCGGGAGTCGAAGCGGCCGATGGCGGCGCCCGCGCTCAGGACCGCGGTCCAGTCGTGGCGGCTCATCTGGTCGAGGGCCCACCCGTCGAGGGGGCGACAGCCGTTGGCCCGGGTGCCGAGGAGACGGTGGGCGAGGTGGCGGCGCAGCGGGGAGCCCACGGCCCGGGACACCAGGGCCAGCCCGCCCAGGGCGGCGAAGCCGAGGCGCTCCCGGGGCCGGTCGATGAAGCGGTGGGCGGTGGCGCACAGGACCAGGCCGTCGACCAGGCCCCGATGGCGGCGCCACAGGACCTGGGCCACGGCGCCGCCCAGGGAGTAGCCCACCACGACCACCGAGCCCAGGCCGAGGGAGGCCACCAGGGCGGCAGCGTCGTCGGCGCACTGGTCGAGGCGGAAGCGCCGGCGTAGGGGCAGCCCCCGCCCGTGGCCCCGGTGGTCGGCGGCCACCACCGAGAAGCCCCGGCCCAGGGGCTCGTAGGCGGCGAACCAGTTGAGGTCGGCGCTCGCCGTCCAGCCGTGGAGGAGCAGCAGCGCCGGCGCCCCGGACGGCCCCGTCCGCTCCCGGACGAAGACGGTGCCCCGTCCCGGCAGGGCCACGGCCCGGCCCGGCGGCAGGGGCGGCCGGACGACCGCCGGGTCAGGGCCGGGGTCGGTGACGGCGGGCCCCTCAGGGCCGGGGTCGGTGACGGCGGGCCCCTCAGGGCTCGATGGAGACGATCCCCACGTCGAGGCTGGTCCCGTTGACCTCGTAGGAGCGGGTCTCGCCCGCCGCCGCCCCCAGCAGGGCCTGGCCCAGCGGCGACCCGGGGGAGATGACCTCGAGGTCGTGGTGGCGCTCCTCGATGGAGCCCACCAGGAACCGCTCGGTCTGGTCGCCGTCCTCGTCGAAGCGCAGCGTCACCACGCTGCCCACGGTGACGGCGTCGCCGCCGGCTTGCTCGTCGACCACCACCGCGTCCTTGAGCATTCCCCGGACCTGGCGGATCCGGGCCTCCATCTTGCCCTGCTCCTCCTTGGCCGCCTGGTAGTCGCCGTTCTCGGTGAGGTCGCCGAGGGCCCGGGCCGCCTCGATCTTCCTGGCGATCTCGACCCGGCCCTCGGTGGTCAACGCCTCCAGCTCGGCGTGCAGCCGCTCGTACGCGGCACGGGACAGCTCGTGAACCTCAGCCATGGGGGCAAGGCTACCGCGCCGGAGCGCCGGCGCCGACACCCGGGGGGACCGAAGTTGACGGCGTCGCTCGTCCTGGTCGAGACTGGTGTCGTGCGCGCCCGCTTCGCCGCCATCGTCATCACCTAGCGCACGCCGTCCCCGGCGTGCGCTCCCCGACCGTCCACCTTCGTGGGCGGTCTTTCATTTGTCCGCACACAACCGCGCAGAGGAGGCAGGTCGATGGGCCACCGGGTCGGGGTGATCCCCGGCGACGGCATCGGGCCCGAGGTCGTGGCCGAGGCCCTCAAGGTGCTCGACGCCACCGGGGTCGAGCTGGAGACGTTCCCCCACGACCTGGGCGGGGCGCGCTACCTGCGCACCGGGGAGGTCCTGCCTGACGGCGTCCTCGACGAGCTGGCCGGCCTCGACGCCCTGCTCCTCGGGGCGGTGGGGACCCCCGAGGTGCCGGCGGGCGTGCTGGAGCGGGGCCTCCTGCTGCGGCTGCGCTTCGAGCTCGACCTCTACGTCAACCTCCGCCCCCTGGTGCTGACCCCCCGGATCGACGCCCAGCTGGTGCGGGAGGGGACCGAGGGGCCCTACGTGGGGGAGGGGGGCCACCTGCGGCGGGGCACCCCCCTGGAGGTGGCCACCCAGGGCTCGGTGAACACCCGCCACGGGGTGGAGCGGGCGGTGCGCTTCGCCTTCGAGCTGGCCCAGCGCCGTCCCCGGCGGCACCTGACCCTGGTGCACAAGACCAACGTCCTCACCTACGCAGGCGACCTGTGGCAGCGGACCGTCGCCGAGGTGGCGGCCGAGCACCCCGACGTGGCCACCGGCTACCACCACGTCGACGCCGCCTGCATGTACCTGGTGGAGTCGCCCGAGCGCTACGACGTCATCGTCACCGACAACCTCTTCGGCGACATCCTCGCCGACCTGGGCGGAGCCGTGGCGGGGGGCATCGGCCTGGCCCCCTCGGCCAGCCTCAACCCGGCCCGCACCGGGCCGTCGCTGTTCGAGCCGGTGCACGGCTCGGCGCCCGACATCGCCGGGACCGGGACGGCCAACCCCGTCGCCGCCGTGCGCTCGGCCGCCATGATGCTGGAGTTCCTGGGCGAGGCCGAGGCCGCCGCCCGCATCACCAAGGCCGTGGCCGAGCTGGGGAGGTCACCGGGCTCGACCGCCGAGATCGGCGACGCAATCGCAGAAAGGGTGTGACCAAGTGCCCCTCACCAAGAGCGAGAAGATCTGGATGGACGGCGAGCTCGTCGACTGGGACGACGCCAAGATCCACGTGCTCACCCACACCCTCCACTACGGCTGTGGGGTCTTCGAGGGCATCCGCACCTACCCCACCTCCGAGGGGCCGGCGGTCTTCCGCCTCACCGACCACGTCAACCGGCTGTTCGCCAGCGCCCGGATCTACCTGATCGACATCCCCTACACCGTCGAGGAGCTGGTGGAGGCCACCAAGGAGACGGTGCGGGTCAACCGCCTGGAGAGCTGCTACGTGCGCCCCATCGTCTACCTGGGCTACGGGGAGATGGGCCTCAACACCCTGTCCTGCCCGGTCCAGGTCTCCATCGCGGTGTGGCCGTGGGGGACCTACCTGGGCGACGACGGGGTCAGCAACGGCGTGCGCACCAAGATCTCGAGCTGGCAGCGCCACGACCCCAACGCCGTGCCCCCCGCGGCCAAGGCCACCGGCATGTACCTCAACTCGTCCATGGCCAAGCTGGAGGCGCTCAAGGCCGGCTACGACGAGGCCATCCTCCTCTCGCCCCAGGGTTACGTGAGCGAGTGCACCGGCGAGAACCTCTTCGTGGTGCGCGGCGGCCGTCTCACGACCCCCCCGGTGAGCGCCGGCGCCCTGGAGGGCATCACCCAGCGCTCGGTCATGACCATCGCCGCCGACCTCGACATCGACTGCGAGGTGGCCAACCTGCTGCGCTCCGACCTGTACACCGCCGAGGAGGCCTTCCTCACCGGCACCGCCGCCGAGGTGGTCCCCATACGGTCGGTCGACGACCGTGAGCTGGGCCCGCCCGGGCCCGTCACCAAGCAGGTGCAGGAGACCTACTTCGCCGCCGTGCGCGGCCACCTCGACCGCTACAAGGACTGGTGCGAGCATGTCCGCTGACCGCCCTACCGGCCTCCCCGAGGCCGTCGACGTCTACGACACCACCCTGCGGGACGGGAGCCAGCAGGAGGGGCTCTCGCTCACCGTCGACGACAAGCTGCGGGTGGCCGAGCAGCTCGACCACCTCGGGGTTCAGTTCATCGAGGGGGGCTGGCCGGGGGCCAACCCCAAGGACGACGAGTTCTTCCGGCGGGCGCCGACCGAGCTCGACCTGGGCGCCGCCACCCTGGTGGCCTTCGGCTCGACCCGTCGCCCCCGGGGCCGGGCCGCGACCGACCTCAACCTGCGCCGCCTGGTGGAGGCCGGGACCACCGCGGTGTGCATCGTGGCCAAGGCGTGGGACTACCACGTCACCGAGGCCCTGCGCACCGATCTCGACGAGGCGGTGCGGATGGCGGGGGAGTCGGTGGCGTTCCTACGGGAGGCGGGGCTGTCGGTCTTCCTCGACGCCGAGCACTTCTTCGACGGCTACCGGGCCAACCCCGCCTTCAGCCTGGCGGTGCTGCGGGCGGCCGAGGAGGCCGGGGCCGGGACCCTGGTGCTGTGCGACACCAACGGGGGGACCCTGCCCCACGAGGTCGAGCGGGTCGTGGGAGAGGTGGTGCCGGCGGTGTCAGCCCAGGTGGGGGTGCACTTCCACAACGACGGCGGCTGCGCGGTGGCCAACACCCTCACCGCCGTGCGCAGGGGCGCCACCCACGTGCAGGGCTGCGTGAACGGCTACGGGGAGCGCACCGGCAACGCCGACCTGTCGGCGACCATCCCCGACCTGTCGTTGAAGATGGGCGTCCGGACGATCCCCGCCGAGCGCCTGGAGCGCGTCACCCCGGTGTCCCACCACGTGGCCGAGCTGGTCAACGTCACCCCCGACCCCCAGCAGCCCTACGTCGGGACGTCGGCCTTCGCCACCAAGGCCGGTCTCCACACCAGCGCCATCGCCCGGGCGCCCGACGCCTACGCCCACGTGGACCCGACCCTGGTGGGCAACAGCACCCGCTTCGGGGTCTCCGAGCTGGCCGGCAGGTCCACCCTGGCCCTCAAGGCCGAGGAGCTGGGCCTCCACCTCGACGACATGGCCCTCTCCGACGTGGTGGAGGAGCTGAAGGTGCTCGAGCACCGGGGCTTCCACTTCGAGGTGGCCGACGGGTCCCTCGAGCTGCTCATGCGGGGCGCGGGGGGGTGGAAGCAGCCGTTCTTCGAGCTGGAGTCGTTCCGGGTCTCGGTGGAGCGCCGCCCCAGCGGTGAGCTGGTCACCGAGGCCACGGTCAAGGTCCACATCGACGGGGAGCGGGTGATCCGCACCGCCGAGGGCAACGGGCCGGTGAACGCCTTGGACCTGGCCGTGCGGGAGGCCATCGGCTCCAAGCACCCCGCCCTGGGCGGCCTGCACCTCACCGACTACAAGGTGCGGGTCCTCGACACCGACAAGGGGACCGGGGCGGTGACCCGGGTCCTCCTCGACACCACCGACGGCGACCGGGTGTGGTCGACGATCGGGGTGTCGGAGAACGTCATCGAGGCGTCCTGGCAGGCCCTCGCCGACTCGCTGGTCTACGGGCTGCTGGAGGACTCCCGCCGCCGGCCCGGGGAGGGGTGAGCATGGCCGCGCCGGAGTACGTCCCCACCCACCTCGACCAGCAGCCCCGCCGGGGGCTGCCCCTGCCGCCGCCCCGACCGTGGACCGCCACCCGTCCCGCCGACCTGGGGCCGGCCCAGCCCCTCGGGGCCGGCCTGGGCAGTCCCGGCCCCGACCAGGGCTACGCCCTGGTGCTGGCCGGGCGGTTCGAGGAGCGCATGGTGGTGACCGAGGGAGAGCACGTGGCCGACGCCATGGCCGGGTGCATCGGCGTGGCGCTCAGGCGGGCCTCGATCTTCGGCCGGGCGCCGGTGGTCCACGACTTGGCCATCGCCTTCACCGCGTGGGGCTTCCTGGGCGACGCCCCCGACGAGCTGGTCGCCCTGCGCCGACCCCTGTTCCAGGCCGCCTCCCACGGCTACTGGGACCAGCGGGCCATCGTCGACCAGGTCCCCGAGGAGACCCTGCGGCTCAGCCCCGCCGAGGTGAGCCAGCGCTTCCCCGACGGCTGGAGGGCCCTCCTCGGGCGCTGACGGGGTCCTTGCTGCGCAGGGACGGACCAGGCATCGGCCGCCGGCCGGACGTGGCTCGGTACCCTCGGGCTGTGCCTGCCTCGCCCGTCGTCCGGGTGCGCTTCGCCCCCTCGCCCACGGGGTTCCTCCACGTGGGCAGCGTGCGCACCGCCCTGTACAACTGGCTGCTGGCCCGCCACGCCGGGGGCACCTTCGTGCTGCGCATCGAGGACACCGACGAGGCCCGGGACCGGGAGGAGTGGGTGGCGGGGATCCAGTCCTGCCTCCGCTGGGTGGGCCTGGACTGGGACGAGGGGCCCTACCGCAGCTCGCGTCGGGCCCATCGCTACGCCGAGGCGGCGGACAAGCTGGTGGCCGCCGGTCACGCCTACTGGTGCGGGTGCACCCGCGACGACGTGGTGGGCCGGGCCGGTGCCGGGGAGGGCGCCCTGGGCTACGACGGGCACTGCCGGGACCGGGGCCTGGGGCCCGGTCCCGGCCGGGCGCTGCGGTTCCGCACGCCCGACCAGGGCGCGACCGTGGTGCACGACGTGGTGCGGGGCCAGCCCCGGTTCGACCACAGCGCCATCGAGGACTTCGTGATCGTCCGCTCCAGCGGCCGGGCCGTGTTCGTGCTGGCCAACGTGGTGGACGACCTCGACATGGCCATCACCCACGTGGTCCGGGCCGAGGAGCACCTGCCCACCACCCCCAAGTACGTCCTGGTGTGGGAGGCGCTGGGGGGCGGGGAGGTGCCGGTCTTCGCCCACGCGCCGACGATCGTCAACGCCGCCCGCCAGAAGCTGTCCAAGCGGCGGGACCCGGTGGCCCTGGAGCACTACCGCGACGAGGGGTTCCTGCCCGAGGTGCTGCTCAACTACCTGGCCCTGCTGGGGTGGTCGCCGCCCGACGGCCGGGAGCGGCTCACCGTGGCCGAGATGGTGGCGGCGTTCCGCCTGGAGGACATCGGCACCTCGCCCGCCTTCTTCGACCTCGCCAAGCTGCGGGCCTTCAACGGCGACGCCCTCCGGGCGCTCCCCACCACCGACTTCGTGGCCGCCGCCCGTCCCTTCCTCGAGCGGGGACCGTGGGAGCGGGGGCGCTTCGACCCCGACGCCTTCGCGCCCCTGGCCCCGCTGGTGCAGACCCGGGTCGCCACCCTCGCCGAGGTGCCGGGGATGGTGGACTTCGTCTTCCTGGACGAGCCGGTGGTCGACGACGCCTCCTGGCGCAGGGCCATGGCCGGTGATGCGCCCGCCGTGCTGGACGGGGCCATCGCCGCCTTCGAGGAAGTGGGGGAGTGGGTCCACCGGCCCGAGGTCGACGAGCCCCTCCGGCGCGCCCTGGTCGGGGTGGGGGAGGGGCTGGGTCTGAGCCTGCGCAAGGCCCAGGCACCGGTGCGGGTGGCGGTCACCGGTCGATCCGTCGGTCCGCCGCTGTTCGAGTCGCTGGCGGTTCTGGGCAGGGAGCGCACGCTGCGCCGGCTGCGGGCGGCCCGGGCCCGGGTGTGATGCGGCTTCTGACCGGTCGGGTGGCCAGGGCCGGTGTGGCGGTCGGGGTCCTGGTGGTGGGGTACATAGGGGTCACGTTCGCCCAGGTGTGGTGGGCGTCCCGCCACGACGGTGCCCGGGCGGCCCAGGCCATCGTGGTGCTGGGTGCGGCCCAGTACGACGGGACCCCGTCCCGGGTGCTCCGGGCCCGCCTCGACCACGCCGCCGACCTCTACCAGCGGGGGCTGGCGCCGGTGGTCGCGGTCACCGGGGGGCGCCGGGAGGGCGACCGGGCCACCGAGGCCTCGGCCGCCGCCGGCTACCTCATCGGCCAGGGGGTGCCGGAGTCGGCGCTGCGGCTGGAGACGTCGGGGGCGAGCTCATGGCAGAGCCTGGCCGCCACCGCCCGCTTCCTGCGCCGCGAGGGGATCGAGGAGGTGCTGCTGGTGTCCAGCCCCTACCACGCCCTGCGCACCGAACGCATCGCTACCGAGGTCGGCCTGCACGGCCACGCCTCGCCGGCGCCCGAGAGCCCCGAGAGCACGGTCGGCGAGCTGGTCAGGATGGGCCGGGAGACCCTCGCTGTGGGCCTGGGCCGCATCATCGGGTACCGCCGGCTGGGCATCCTCGACGACCGGGTGGAGCGGGTGCGCAGCGAGGTGAGCCGCGGCTAGCCTGTCCCCTGCCCGTTCGGGGGTGGTGTAATCGGCAACACGACAGGTTCTGGCCCTGTTATTGGGGGTTCGAGTCCTCCCCCCCGAGCTCCCTCCGCCCCCCCGACGGATCGGCGG
>JBOGHU010000025.1:0-11267 GCA_050742255.1 Acidimicrobiales bacterium | reverse complement strand
GCGACGGTGGGCGACCGGAGAGTGGTCGGGACCCGCTGCCCCCCGCCCTCCGGGCTCGGGGCCCGCCGGTCCGGGGCCCGCCCCCGGGCCCGCCCCCCGGCCCACCGGAGGCGGCGCGCAGGCGGTCCATGTCGGCCAGGTGGTGCTCCCCCTCGTGGACGGTGTGGCGGGCCAACCAGGCCATGGTGCGGGGCGCGGGGGCGGGCCAGTTGTACACGGCGACCCGCTGCCACTGGTCGTCGTCCAGCGATGCCAGCGCGGCGGCGAGGTCCTCGGCGGCGGCGTCGATCTCCTGGGCCACCGCCGCCGGCTCCTGGTGGTTGTAGCGGTCCCGCCCGACCCGTTCCTCCCGGCCCATGGGGGCGAAGGTCGGTCGGTGCTCGGCCAGAGCCAGGCGCAGCCGGTCCCGCTGCACCGACAGGACGTCGCGGAGATGGCAGGCGTACTCGAGCTCCGACCACACACCGGGAAACGGGTGGGCACGCAGCCGGGCGTCGAGGTCCCCGGCCGCCACCGGGGCGGTCAGCCGGTCTCGGTAGCGGGGGGCCAGGGAGCGCAGTGCCTCCGGCACCGCCGGGGCCGGCAGCTCGTCGTAGGTGAAGCCGCACTCCTCGCAGTGCTCCACGGCGAGACCGTACTGCGAGTCAGGGCGCTCGACCGACGGCGGTCCGGGGGGCGAGCTGGGAGCGCTGGTGGGAACGGAGCGCCACACCGGCCCAGCCCACGAGCACGGCCGCGGCCACGACCCCTCGCACCAGGGGGGTGTAGCGGTCGGGGTAGATCACGCCCTCGATGTAGCGGTCGACGAACCCGCCGGCGTAGCCCTGCTCACCGCCGAGGCGGCGCAGGTGCCGCTCGAGGGGGGTGAGGGGGCAGTCGTACCCGACGGTGACGATCCCCGCCGCCCACGCCACCGCCGGCAGGTGGGCCCACGCCAGCTGGGGCCACGGCCAGGACAGGAGACCCCCCAGGGCGACGAAGAGGATGAACCCGAAGTGGACGACCACGACCAGGTCGGCGAGCACGGACCACGCCACCAGCCGAGGGTACCGCCTGCCCCGGCCACGACGACCGCCTCCCCCGCGGAGCCGGTACCGTCGGGGGCGTGGTCGAGCGCGACAAGCTGCCGATCAAGGTGCTCAACGACCGGGTGCTGGTCCAGCTCCCCCAGGGCGACGCCGAGCGCCGGTCCCGGGCCGGGATCCTGATCCCTGCCACCGCCCAGCTCGGCAGGCGCTTGGCGTGGGCCGAGGTGGTGGGGGTCGGGCCCAACGTGCGGAACCTGGAGCCGGGCGACCACGTCCTCTTCCACCCCGAGGACCGCTTCGAGGTCGACGTGCGGGGAGAGGACTACCTGATCCTGCGGGAGCGCGACATCCACGCCGCCGCCTCGACCCGGCTGGACGAGGGCAGCACCGGGCTGTACCTCTGAGCGGCCCCGAACGGCCCGCCTCGGCCCGCCCTAACCTGGGGGCATGCCCGCCGCCGCCCCCATCCCGGCCACCGAGGACGACCTGGCCGCCATCCGCTACGACGCCGACGGCCTGGTCCCCGCCATCGTCCAGGACGAGGGCAGCGGCCAGGTGCTGATGATGGCGTGGATGAACGCCGACACGCTCCGCCAGAGCCTGAGCAGCGGCCGGACCGTCTTCTGGAGCCGGTCCCGCCAGGAGGCGTGGGCCAAGGGGGAGACCTCGGGGAACCGCCAGTGGATCCACGGCGCCCACTACGACTGCGACGGCGACACCCTGCTGTTCGTCGTCCACCAGGACGGGGCCGGCGCCTGCCACACCGGCGAGCGCAGCTGCTTCCACCGCCGCTTCGGCGGCGGGTGAGGGGGTCGGGGGTGCGCCGTGCTGCGGCCCGCTAGGGCGGAGTTCCACTCCCTGGCCGCCCACCACTCGGTGGTTCCGGTGTGGCGGGAGGTGCTGGGCGACCTCACCACCCCGGTGGCCGCCTACTCCCGGGTGGTGGGGGAAGGGCCCGGCTTCCTCCTCGAGTCGGTGGAGCACGGGGAGCGGTGGAGCCGCTTCTCCTTCGTGGGGCGGCGCCCCAGCGCGACGCTGGTGGCCCGGGGCGGGCGACTCGAGGTCGACGGCTACCTGCCCCCCTCTGTGCCCCGTGACGGGGGCGTGCTGGCGGCGGTGGAGGCCCTGCTGGCCGCCTATCGCTCGCCGGCGCTACCCGACCTCCCGCCCCTGCACGGGGGGGTGGTCGGGTACCTGGGCTACGACGTGGTGCGGGAGGTCGAGCGCCTCCCCCATGTCCCTCCCGACGACCGTGGCGTCCCCGACGCCGTGCTCAGCGTCATCGGCCAGCTGGCGGCGTTCGACCACTGGCGCCAGCGGGTGGTGCTCATCGACAACGTGGTGGTCGAGCCCGATGCGGGCCCATCGGAGCTCGACGCCGCCTACGACGCGGCCGCGGCCCGCATCGACGAGCTCGCCCACACCGCCGCCCGGCCCCTGGAGGAGCCGGTGGTGGACCCCCCCGATCCCGCCGACGCCCTCCCCGAGGCCCGGGCGTCCATGGGCACCGAGGAGTACTGCCGGGCGGTCGAGGCGGCCAAGGAGCGCATCCTCGAGGGGGACGCCTTCCAGGTGGTGGTCTCCCAGCGCTTCGATCTGCAGCTCGACGCCGACCCCTTCGACGTGTACCGGGTCCTCCGCCAGGTCAACCCCAGCCCGTACATGTACTTCCTGCGCCACCCCGAGGTCACCGTGGTGGGGTCCTCGCCCGAGCCCATGGTTCAGCTCCTCGACGGTGAGGTGCGCTCCCGGCCCATCGCCGGCACCCGCGGGCGGGGCGCCACCGACGCCGAGGACCGGCGGCTGGCGGCGGAGCTGGCCCGGGACCCGAAGGAGGTGGCCGAGCACGTCATGCTGGTCGACCTGGCCCGCAACGACGTGGGCCGGGTGGCCACCTTCGGCACGGTCCAGGTCGACGAGCTCATGACCCTGGAGCGCTACAGCCACGTCATGCACCTCACCTCCCAGGTCTCGGGGCGGCTGCGACCGGGCCGGGGGCCAGTCGACGTGCTGCGGGCCACCCTGCCGGCGGGCACGGTGTCGGGTGCCCCCAAGGTGTCGGCCATGGAGATCATCGACGCCCTGGAGCCGACCAAGCGAGGGCCCTACGCCGGGGTGGTGGGCTACGTCGACTTCTCCGGCAACCTCGACACGGCCATCGCCATCCGCACCATGGTGATCGCCGGCGGTGTGGCCTCGGTGCAGGCGGGCGCGGGGATCGTCGCCGACAGCGACCCGTCGGCCGAGGACCGGGAGTGCCGCAGCAAGGCGGCGGCGCTGCTGGCCGCCGTCCCCGCCGCCCGGCGCATGCGGGTCAAGCGCGGCGGGGAGGCCCACTGAGATGGTCAGCACCGCCGACGCCTGGGCCCTGCGGCGGGAGATCGGCGCCGCCGAGGTGCCGAGGGACTTCGTGCGGGCGGCAGGCCCCGACACCTGGGCCTACCTCCAGGGCCAGCTCAGCCAGGACGTGTCCGGCCTGGCCGTGGGGGAGTCGACGTTCTCCCTGGTGCTCCAGCCCCAGGGCAAGGTAGACGCCCTGGTGCGGCTGGCCCGGCTGGGTGACGAGGAGGCGGTCCTCGACACCGACGCCGGCTGGGGGGAGCCGCTCCTGGCCCGGCTGGCCCGCTTCAAGCTGCGGGTGCGCTGTGACCTCGAGCCCCTCGACTGGCGCTGCGTGGCGGTGCGGGGGGAGGGCAGCGTCGCTGTGGGGCCCCCGCCCCCGGGGACCTGGCGGGTGGCACCCGAGACGCCCGGGGTGGCCGGCTTCGACCTGATCGGCCCCGACCCGGCGGTCCCCGAGGGAGCGGTGCGGGTCAGCCCCGAGGCCTACGACGCCCTCCGCATAGAGACCGGCGTGCCCCGGATGGGCGCCGAGCTGGATGAGCGGACCATACCCGAGGCCGCAGGGGTGGTGGGGCGGACGGTGAGCTTCACCAAGGGCTGCTTCACCGGCCAGGAGCTGGTGGCCCGCATCGAGGCGCGCGGCGGCAAGGTCCCCCAGAGGCTCCGGGGCGTGGTGGTGGCCGCCAACGTGCTCCCTCCCACCGGCGCCGTGGTGGTGGTCGATGACCGGGAGGTGGGGGCGCTGACCAGCGTGGGGGAGTCCATCGAGATCGGCGCCCCGGTGGCCCTGGCGTACGTCCGGCGTGACGTCGACCCGCCCACCGAGGCCACGATCCGCTGGGAGGGCGGGGAGGCGCCGGCGAGGGTCGAGGCCCTGCCGCTGGTCCCCTGACGCCGCCCGCTGCCGCCCCCCCCACGCCATAGCATCGGGCCGTGACGCACTACGAGGTGCTGGGCGTGCCGCCCGACGCCTCCGTCGCCGAGATCCGACGGGCCTACCTGCGGTTGGCCCGTCGTTACCACCCCGACATGTCGGCCACCGCCGGGGCGGCGGCGCAGGCCGAGGCCGAGCGCCGCATGCGGGCCATAAACCAGGCCTGGGCAGTCCTCGGGGACCGCTCCCGCCGGGAGGTGTACGACCGCCGGGGCGCCACCGGGGGGGACTCGGGGTTCAGGCCCCACGACCCCACCGACGACGGCTTCGACCCTCGCCAGGTGGCCGACCGGCCCTACCGGGCGACGTCGCCGGGTCGGGCCGCCCGAGGCTCCCTGGCCTCGGTGTTGCCGGCCACCCTCTTGGCGGTGGCCGTGGGCGCGCTCTCGCTGGGTCTGGTCATGGGGTCGTTCCCCCTCATCGCCGTGTCGCTGGTGGTCGCGGTGGCGTCCTGCCTGGCCGTCGTGGTCGTCCTGCTCGTCGCCATGAGCCGGGCCACCCGCGACGAGGGCTGACCGAGGGCGCTGACCGAAGAACCCCGGTGGGAGGGGGAAGGGCCGGTAGGATCGCCGGTCGTGGGGACCCTCCTCGACACGATCGTGGCCGCCCACCGTGCCGCCGCCGCCGCCGACGACCGTGACCTCGACACCCTGGTCGCGGCGGCCGGGTCGACGCCGCCCCCCCGCCCCTTCGCCTCGGCCCTGGTCGGCGACGACGGCCTGGCGGTCATCGCCGAGGTGAAGCGGCGCTCACCCTCCCGGGGCGATCTCGCCCTCGATCTCGACCCGACCGCCCTGTGCCGGGCGTACCACGCCGGCGGCGCCGCCTGCGTGTCGGTGCTGACCGACGGCGAGTTCTTCGGTGGGGCGCCCGCCGACCTGGCCGCGGCCCGGGAGGCGTGCCCGCTGCCGGTGCTGCGCAAGGACTTCACGGTCGACGAGCGGGACGTGGCCGATGCCCGCCTGATGGGCGCCGACGCCGTCCTGCTCATCGCCGCCGTGCTCGACGACCGCCTCCTCGGTCGGTGCATCGCCCTGGCCGCCGGGCTGGGGCTGGGGGCCCTGGTCGAGGTCCACGACGAGGTGGAGATCGACCGGGCGGCGGCGGCCGGCGCCGGCGTGATCGGCGTCAACCAGCGGGACCTGCGCACCTTCGCCGTCGACGGGGGCCTGGCCGAGCGCCTGGCGCCCCGGCTGCCGCCGGAGGCGGTGTGGGTGGCAGAGTCGGGGGTCGGGGGGCAGGCCGACGCCAAGGGGCTGGCGGCAGCGGGCTACGACGCGGTGCTCGTCGGGGAGGCCCTCCTCACCAGCGCCGACCCCGCCGCCGCGGTCGGGGCCCTGCGGGCGGTGGGCGGCTGATGTTCGTCAAGGTCTGCGGCACGACCAGCGAGGAGGACGCCCTGCTGGCGGTGGCCCTGGGCGCGGACGCGGTGGGTTTCGTCTTCGCCCCCTCGCCCCGCCAGGTGGCGCCCCAGCGGGTGCGCGACATCGTCCGCCGGCTGCCCCCCGAGGTGCTCACGATGGGCGTCTTCCGGGACCAGGCGCCCGAGCGGGTGGTGGACATCGTCAACCGGGCCGACCTCGGGGGAGCCCAGCTCCACGGCCACGAGTCACCCGAGGACACCCAGTGGGTGAAGGCCAGGGTGCGGATCGTCTTCAAGGCCTTCGCCGCCGGCGACGCCACGGTCGCCCGCGCCGCCGACCACGGCGCCGACGCCCTGGTCCTCGACAGCGCCAGGCCGGGCTCGGGCAAGGTGTTCGACTGGTCGCTGGCCGAGGACGTGCCGTCGGGCCCGCGCCTGGTGCTGGCGGGCGGGCTGCACGCCGGCAACGTCGCCGACGCCGTCGCCCGGGTCCGCCCCTGGGGAGTCGACGTGGTGAGCGGGGTCGAGGTGGAGCCGGGCCGCAAGGACCCCCGCCTGCTCCGCGCCTTCCTGGGGGTGGCCAAGTCCCTGAGCCGGCGCGACGTGGCTGCCGCGGCCGGTCCCGAGCCGTACGACTGGCAGCTCGACGGATGAGAGGGGGGGGCGAGGCGGTGCCGGAGGAGCTGGTCCCGACCGGGCTCATGGTCGAGCCCGACGGGCGGGGGCGCTTCGGCGACTTTGGCGGGTGCTTCCTCCCCGAGGCCCTGGTCCCGGCGTGCCGGGAGCTCGAGGTCGCCTTCCGTCAGGCGTGGGCCGACCCTGGGTTCCACCGGGAGCTGGACGGGGTGCTCCGCGACTACGCGGGCCGGCCCTCGCCCCTCACCGAGGCCCGCAACCTCTCCCGGCGCCTGGGCCTGCGGGTCCTGCTCAAGCGGGACGAGCTGTGCCACACCGGCTCCCACAAGATCAACAACGTCGTGGGGCAGGCGCTGCTGGCCCGTCGCATGGGCAAGCGGAGGCTGGTGGCCGAGACCGGCGCCGGCCAGCACGGGGTGGCCACCGCCACCGCCGCCGCCGCCTTCGGCCTGGAGTGCACGGTCTACATGGGCGAGGTCGACGTCGAGCGCCAGGGCCTCAACGTGTTCCGGATGGAGCTGCTCGGCGCCGAGGTGCGGCCGGTCTCGTCGGGGAGCCGGACCCTCAAGGACGCCATCAACGAGGCCATGCGGGACTGGGTGGCGACCGTGGACACCACCCACTACTGCCTGGGCTCGGTCATGGGCCCCCACCCCTACCCCTGGATGGTCCGGGAGCTGCAGCGGGTGATCGGCACCGAGGCCCGCCAGCAGTGCCAGGCCCTCCTCGGCGGCGCCCCCGACGTGGTGGTGGCCTGCGTGGGCGGGGGTTCCAACGCCGCGGGGATCTTCTCTGGCTTCGTCGACACCGAGGCCCGCCTGGTGGGGGTCCAGCCCGACGGAGGCGCCGCCATCGGGAGGGGCGCGCCCGGGGTGGTCCACGGCTCCAAGAGCCTCCTGCTCCAGGACGAGCACGGCCAGGTCCGCGAGGCCCACTCGGTGGCGGCCGGTCTCGACTACCCCGGCGTCGGTCCCGAGCACGCCCACCTGGCCGCCGTCGGTCGGGCCGAGTACCCCTCGGTGGGCGACGACGAGGTCATCGAGGCCTTCCGGCTCCTGAGCCGCTGCGAGGGCATCATCCCCGCCCTCGAGCCTGCCCACGCCCTGGCGTGGGTGGCCCAGGAGGCGGGTCGGGGGATACCCACGGGGTCAACTGTCCTGGTCAACCTGTGCGGGCGGGGCGACAAGGACGCCGCGTCGGTCATGGCCATGCTGTCGAAGCCGTGACCGCTGTGAGCGCCGCCCTCGAGACGACCCTGCGCACCCGGCGGGACCGGGGGCGCAAGCTGTGCGTCCCCTATGTCACCGGCGGGCTGTCGCCCGACTGGCTCGACGTGTTGGGGGCCGTGGCCGACGCCGGGCCCGACGCCATCGAGGTGGGCATCCCCTTCTCCGACCCGGTCATGGACGGGCCCACCATCCAGGCCGCCTCGGCCCGGGCGCTGGGGCGGGGGGCAACCCCGACGTCCATCCTCGACGCCCTCGCCGGGGTCGACGTCGGCGTCCCCCTCGTGGCCATGACCTACTACAACCTGGTCTTCCGGAGGGGCGAGGGCGTCTTCGCCCGGTCCCTGGCCGAGGCCGGGGTGGTGGGGGCCGTCCTGGCCGACCTGCCCCTCGAGGAGTCGGCTGGGTGGGAGCGGGAGTCGGCCGACGCCGGGGTGGCGTCGGTGCTGCTGGTGGCCCCGGTGACGCCCGACGACCGCCTGGAGCGGATCGTTTCACGGTCCCGAGGCTTCGTCTACGGCGTCAGCCGCATGGGCGTTACCGGCGAGCGGTCCAGCGTGGCTGCCTCGGCCGCGATCCTGGCCAAGCGGCTGAAGGCGGCCACCGAGAGACCGGTTCTGATCGGGTTCGGTGTGTCCACCCCGGAGCAGGCGGTCGAGGTGTGCGCCGAGGCCGATGGCGTGGTGGTGGCCTCGGCCCTGCTCCGCCGCCTCCTCGACGGCGGGGGTCCCCGGGAGGCGGGGGCGTTCGTGGGCGAGCTGCGGCGCCGGCTCGACGCCGGGTAGTGGCGGGCGTTTGTAGCGGCCACGACCCCACCCCGTCCCGATCTACCCTGATGTCGGTGCCCTCGCACTACGAGGTCCTCGGCGTCTCCTCCCGGGCCACGCCCGAGGAGATCCGGCGCGCCTACCGCCGCCAGGCTCGCCGGCTCCACCCCGATCACACCTTCGGCGGCGCCCCGGCGGCGGTGGCCCGGTCGTCCCGGGCCATGCAGGAGGTCAACGAGGCGTGGCGGGTGCTGGGCGACCCGACCAGCCGGGCCGCCTACGATGCCCGGCTCGTCGCCGGCTCCACCCCGGTGCCGGCCGGTGGCAACGGGCGGGACCAGGCTCCCCCCCTCGGTGACGACCTGGGTCTCGATGACGATGACCGACCGTACGTGCACGCCCGAGCCCGGCCCGGCGACGTGGGCATCTCCATCGTGCGGGCGCTGCCATGGGTGGTGGTCCTCGTGGTGTTGGGAGCCATCTTCGTCTTCACCGCCTTCGCCGGCGGGGACCGACAGGGCAACCGGGCCGACGTGTCCCAGCTCGTGGGCCGCTGCGTGTCTGTGCAGCCGGCCGTGGGAGTGGTGCAGGTCCCCTGCGGGGAGCCCAACCTGGGTCGGGTCGAGATGGTGACGAGCACCCCGGCGCAGTGCCCGAGCGGCTCGACCGCCACCCCCGCCGAGGGCGAGGAGCGCTGGCTGTGCCTGGGCCCCGGTGGTGGCTCCCCCTAGGGAGAGCCCGCACAGGGAAGCCCGGCCCGTGGTGGCCCGGTAGCGTGGAGCCGTGACGGTGCCCACGGCTCCGTGGACCCTGAGCGGGGAGTCGCTGGTCGCCCTGGCGCGTGGTCGCACCGAGGTGATGGAAGTCCCGGCGGGCCTCCACCGGGTGCCCGGGCCCACCCTCGTCCTGGCCGTCTCCTACCGGGGCTCGCCGGTGGGCCCGTACCTCGAGCTGGCGCTGGCGCAGCCGGCCCGGTTGGGCCTGCGCCCGGGGTGGTGCGTGGTCACCATGGTCGTGGACTCGCCCCGGTCCAGAACCGCCGGGACCCTCAACTGGGGGTTTCCCAAGCAGCTGGGCACCCTGGTGTGGCGCGAGGACGGTGACGAGCGGGAGCTGCGCTGGGTCGAGCGCGGGCTGGTGGTCCGAGGGCGGCCCCTCGGCCCGCCCCTCCCGGTGCTGGCCCCGGTCCGGGCCCTCCAGCGGCGGGGCGACGGGCCGGTGATCGTGCCCGGGCGCCTCCGGGGCCGGGCCCGGGTCGCCCGCGTCGAGGTGGTGGTGGCCGACGACGACGAGCTGGCACCCCTGGCCGGGCGCCATCTCGGCCTGCACGTGGCCGGCGGCCGCCTCCAGGTGCGCCCGGCCCGGCGACCGGTCGGCCTGGCCTCGAGCCTGCGGGCACCGCTGCGGGCACCGTTGCGGGCCCCCGAGCCCGCGCTATGGTTCGGGTCGAACCTGCCCTGGGGCGATTAGCTCAGCGGTAGAGCGCTGCCTTCACACGGCAGAGGTCGCTGGTTCGAAACCAGCATCGCCCACGGAGGAAGTGCTGGTCAGAGAGGTAAAGACTTTCTAAGTTGGGAGTGGCTCCCGAAACAGGCTCGAAAATGGGCCAAAAATGGGTCGAGAACTCGCCCAACGGCGGACACGGGCAAAAGGTCCGTTACGTCTCCCAGGCGGCGGTTACCCCACCCGCCCTCTCTAGTCGCCACCTGCTCCACCTGACAGGCCACTCTGCCAGGGCTGCCGGCGCTCCACCGGTCGCAGCCGGCCCACCGGGGCCTCGGGTCACCTAGGGTTGGAGTCGCATGTGTCGCACTCCCCGGCGACGAGTTCGTCACCATCGAACTCGTCAACGATCCAAACCGAGGCGACGTCGACGGCGACACCCGTCTCACCCACATGGTCATCAAGGTCAAGTCCATGGACGCAACCATCACCGAGCTCGCCGCCCACGGCATCGACGCCGACGTGCCCGCATCACCGGATGGCTCAGACGACTTTCTGACGACCTGGATCGTCGACCCCGACGGCAACCGGATCGAGTTGGCTCAGTGGCCAGCCGGCCACGCCGCCGGCATCACTGCGGCCGACTGGGCAAGCTGAAGGTCGAAATGCCTGCATCAGTGCTCGACATGTCGATGTCACTCGACGGGTACATCGCCGGGCCCAACGACGAACCGGACAACCCCGGCGGCGACGGCTTCGACCGGCTGCACGACTGGTTCGGGGACTTCTCGCGGCCGTCCGGGCCGGTCGGGGAATTGTTCGACGAGATGCACGCGTTCGGTGCGATCGTCGTGGGTCGGCGCACCGCGGAGCAGATCGATCACTGGGGCGGAGATCGTCAGGGTGTCCGGATCTTCGTGCCCAGTCACCGGCCGCCCGGCCCGTCCGGTCGCGAACTATCCGTTGGTGACATACGTGAGCGCCGGAATCGCCAGCGCGATGGCCCGGGCGAAGGCCGCCGCCGGGGACCGATACGTGCTGGTGCAGGCGCGTACACGGCGCAGTGGGCGCTCGAGGCCGGCGTGCTCGACGAGCTGGTGATCCATCAGATCCCAGTGCTCTTCGGCGGCGGCCGACGACAGTTCGACGTCCTGCCATCGCGGGTCGAATTGGAGGTCGTCCGAGTGATCGACCCTACGTTCCGCAGGTCGCGTGAGCCCTCCGGCTGTATTTCTTCGTCGCCGCTGTTGTTGACGCTCATGGAGTGATGGCGATGGCGACGTGGTCGATGGCGGAGAAGGGATGCACGTGGTTGTGGTTGTCGGCGGTCCCCCAGCGGCTGGCGGGCCCAGCCGTGACGACCTGGTCGATCTCGTCGACGAACATGCACCGCCAGCGTCTGCGAGGATCGGCGTCGAGGGCTCCGGTGCTGGTCTGTCCGCCGGTCTGGTAGCCGAGGACCATGGGCCTGCCGGCTTTCCAGCCGAGGGCGTGGGGGCAGATCAGACGTCGGTGGCCGTGGTAGGA
>JBOGHU010000024.1:0-47167 GCA_050742255.1 Acidimicrobiales bacterium | reverse complement strand
CCCCTGCTGAAGAGTAGGCCGACCTCCCGGCTGTAGTAACACGACCCCTACGTTGCCGCGCGCCCAAACTCCCTGGTCAGGGCCTACTTCTGCCCATCTCGTGTGCCCATCATCTGCGGAAGTCAGGCTCGTGGTGCTCAACATTTTCGGCTCTTGTGCCCGATCCGTATCCGTGGGCGCCTGAGTAGCCCATCCGCGGCCGCACGCCGCCTCCTGCCTACGTTTCCGGCTGTTCGAGGGCTGGATTCGCAGGGAGGAGACACGGCGTGCGATCGACAAGGCTATGGGCTCGCCTCCTGGGGCTGGTGAAGGCAGTCGTCGAAGGCGTCGAGTTCGACGAGGACGACGAGTGCGTCGTGGTGGCGGTTCGTCCCCCCAAGGCCACCAAGCGGCCTGTTGGCGATCACCGAAATTCGCGTTCCAGGATCAACGAATCTCGCGTTCCAGGATCAACGAAATTCGCGATCCAGGATCACAGAGGTTCGCGGTCGGAGGTTCCTGCCACTCCTCGTCGGATGGGATGTCGCAATGGTAGTCAGCTCGTAGCGCTCACCTCCTCACCGACCGGGTCGGTGACGGCGTCAACGCGAGTTGGCAGCCCGCTGGCGCGATCAACGACATCGCCCCACCGCTGCTGCGCCCCTTGG
The DNA here is from genome assembly GCA_050742255.1 of Acidimicrobiales bacterium. GTDB lineage: Bacteria > Actinomycetota > Acidimicrobiia > Acidimicrobiales > CADCSY01 > JBOGHU01. The sequence continues at coordinate 46,520 of JBOGHU010000024.1, read as the reverse complement.
CGACTGACGCCGACGGCGTCGCCGATCTGGCTCCATGAAGCCCCGGCCGCCCGAGCGAGGCCAACAGCGATGGCCACTTCGGCCTCGGCTTGAGCCAGTGCTCGGGCAGCGTCGATGAGCGTGGTGAGCTCGGCTCCGGGTAGGCGGCGGGGACCATGGGTGCGGCCCACTGCGGAGCGCATCTTGTCGCAGATGCCACACAGGGCAATGGGGCCGTAGGCGACCACGGCCACTGCCTGGCAATGAGGACGCTTGACGTTGGTGGTGCCCTCCGCGTGGCAGCGCACCGTGGTTGCCAACATCTGTTGACGCGCCGAGAGCGGCGCGTTCAGCGCCGGGCTCCCCGACTCGCCGCCATCGTTGGCGTCGGCCATCACCGGCCACCGCCACGTCGTCGACCACCGCCACGTCGTCGACCACCACCGCCTCGTCGTCGACCACCGCCTCGTCGCGCCTGCCTTCGCACGTCGTCTCCTGTCTCGATCAATGCGTCGCCCCAGTCGCCTGAGGGGGGCTGGGCGTTCGGGATGCCGCAGAACCCGACCCGGCCCCACTGCTCGGTGAGGTAGACGATCAGGGCGGGCCGGCCGCAGGAGCAGCGATCGTCGGGTTCGGCCCACTCATCGCCGTCGTAGGGGGCCCCGGCGGCAGCCTGGGGTTCTTCGGGGGAGGTGGCGTCGTGGTCGCCCATCGCCCTCACCGTCCCCGTCGCTTGCCGTTGACGCCGCTCCCGTCGTCGTCAGGGCCGTCGCTGAGCAGCGGGTGCTCCCGCGTGCGCCAGGACGGGCCGCGGATGTTGAACACCACGGCCCGGTGCAACAAACGGTCCAAGACGGCCGAGGCCACGACATCGTCCCCGAAGACCGAACCCCAGCCGGGCAGGCCCCTGTTGGTCGTGACAAGCGTGGGGGCGTGCTTCTCGTAGCGGTGGCTGATGACGTGGAACAGGGCGCTGGCGCCGTCGCGTGCCATGGGCAGGAGCCCCACGTCGTCGATGACCAAGATGGTGGGGGCGGTGTAGGTGCGCAGCTTGGCGGCCCAGGTGCCCTCCACCCGGGCCCGGCCCAGGGTGACCACCAGGTCATCGGCGGTGGTGAAGTAGCCCCGGTAGCCGGCCTCCACTGCTCGGATGGCTAGCGCCACCGCCAGATGCGTCTTGCCACAGCCGGGTTGGCCCAAGAACAAGATGGACCGGCCCTCGGCGATGAAGCGCAGGCTGGACAAGTCCTCGACGAGCTTGGCGTCGATGGAGGGCTGGAACTCGAAGTCGAAGTCCTCCACGGTGCGCCGGTAGGGAAAGCGGGCATAGCGCATGCGGGCGGCCAGGCGCCGGTTGGTGGTGGCCGCGGCCTGCTCGGCCATGACCCGGGCCAGGTACTCGACATGGCTCCAGCCCTCGGCCTTGGCCTGATCGGCCAGGGAGGCGAAGATCTCCGCCGCCCGGCCGAGCTGGAGATAACCCAGGTCGTCCTTGAGCGACTCGTAGGGCGGGGGCCCGCTCATGCCCCCGCCCCCGTGCAGCCACAGCCGCCGTAGCGGGCCTCGAGGTTGGGCTCGTCGACGTCGTAGTCACCCTCGCCCAGATCGAGGCGTCCCGATCCCTCGTGGTCGTCGTCGTCCACATCGTCGGCGCACGGCGGGACGACCACCAGCTGGGGTCGGGACCGCCCCATGGCGATGGCCTCCGCCGCGCCGCGATGGACGGGATCCCACACCGGCTCGGTTGCGTCCGGGGAGAGGCGATGGCGGGCGACGAGGCGGGCCCCCCAGCAGATCTGCAACTCGTCGGAGTCGACTTCGACCCGACAGGTCACCACCGAGCCCACCACCTCGGGGGGCACCGAGTAGGGAACGCCGCCCCACTCCACCAAGGCGAAGCGGGGATGGACGCGACGGGTCTCGACATAGGCGGTGTCGAAGCGACGCCGGGGCAGAGCGCCGAGAAGGCGCCGCTCGATCTGGAGGCGCTCAGCCGGCGGCACCCCGGTGCTGGTGTGCGGGCGGGCATGGACGCGCTCGGCGAGGAAGACCTCGGCCCGGGCGTTGAGCTCAGCGATGCTGCGAGGTGCTCCCAGGGCGTCGCACTCGGTGAGGTAGGTCTCCTTGAGGTCCCGAAACGGACGCTCGACCTTCCCCTTGCGAGCGGCATCGCCGCTCTGGCACATGGCGAACTCGACGCTGTGGTGGCGGGCGAAGTCGATGGCAGGGGGATGGAGGCGGAAGCGGCGGCCCTGTGATTGACCGAGGGCGCCCATGCGGTCGGTGCGAGCGACTCGGGGCACACCGCCGGCGGCCTCGAAGAACGCGACGAGGCCCTCGAAGGTGTGCTCGCGGTCGATCGAGGCGCTGAACCACCACCGTCGCCAGCGGCTCCAGCACAGGATGCAACCCAGACACCACACCTCGCCCAGCCCCCAGCGCTCGGTCCAGTCCGAGCAGTCCGACCAGTCGAACTGACACTCCTCGCCCGGCGCCGTCTCGATGGGCATGCTCACCGCCGGGCCCCCTCGGAACCGGGGACCACGCAACTCGCGCAGGTGGCGGACCACGGTGGCATAGCTGCCCTCGAAGCCCTCCGCCGCGATGATGTGGAACACGCTGGTGGCCAGCAGCTTCTCGGCGGGGGGCTGAATGAGCTCGCGGACGCGGGCGGCCCAACGCTCATCAATGACCGCCACGGAAGCCTCGATGGTGCGCGCCGGTGGAGGCCCGCCGTTCTTGAGCCAACTCGAGATGGTCGCTGGGTGATAGCCGAGCTCAGTGGCGATCTCGGCGATGGTCTTGCCTTGGCGCTTCAACGCCAGCACTCCGTTCACGTACTCCTCCTGGGTCATCATGCCGACGGCTCCTCCAGTGCTCTTGCTGCTTGGTCGCCCGAGAGGCTGGAGGGACCGTGTCACCGGCCGGTGGATGGTCTTTCAGGAGGAGCGGCAGAGCCCCCTCAACCGCGAATTTCGTTGATCGCAGATCGCGAGAATCGTTGCGCCCTTAACACCCCGGTCCCCCCTTTCGCCGCTGGCCCCCGGCCCGCCCCCTCGGGCTGCCCCGGGGCCCCCGAGCCTGCCCCGGGCCCCCCTTCTCCGGTCGCCAGACGTCGCCCACCGCCGCCCCATGACCAGAGAGCCGCCGCCTGGGCCCCTAGCCGCTCCCGACCTCGCTCGACCGGGCGGCGCCCGCCGGGGCACCTTCGGACGCCAACCCCGTCCCGTGCCGGCTCGTCGCTCGCACCAGCACCGTCCCCAACCCGGCGGCGAGGATCGACGCGCCGAGGATGCCGATCTTGGCCGCCTCCTGGAGGTCGGCGTCGGCGAAGGCCAGGCCGGCGATGAACAGCGACACGGTGAAGCCGATGCCCGCCACCGTGGCGACCCCCGCCACCTGGACCCACCGGGACTCGGCGGGAAGGCTCCCGAGGCCCAGGCGCACCGCCGCCCACGAGAACCCGGTGATGCCGATGGCCTTGCCCGCCACCAGGCCCAGGGCCACGCCGGCGGCCACCGCCCCTGCGCCGGGGGCGTCCAGCGCATCGGCCTCGAGGGCCACCCCGGCGTTGGCCAGGGCGAACAGGGGCACGATGACGAAGCTGGTCACCGGGTGCAGGCGGTGCTGGAGCCTCGCCGCGGGGGAGACGCTGGCCCTGGCCAGCCTGGTCATGGTGCGCAGGTCGGCCGGGTTGAGGTCGTGGGTGAGGTCGGACGCCCACTCCCGGGCCACCGTGGCCGCCCCCATGGAGCGGGCCGGGGTGATGAGGGCCAGCGCCACCCCGGCGATGGTGGCGTGCACGCCCGAGACGAACGCGGCCAGCCAGACGGCGATGCCGAGCATCCCGTAGAGGGGGGCCCAGGTGATCTCGCTCCGCCGCAGGACGACCATGGTCACGAGCAGGGCCACGGCCGCCCCCAGCGCGGCCACGTCGATGCCCTCGGAGTAGAAGACGGCGATCACGGCGATGGCCCCGATGTCGTCGACGATGGCCAGGGTGAGGAGGAAGAGCTTCAGGGACGACGGGACCCGGTTCCCCAGCAGGGCCACCACCCCCACGGCGAAGGCGATGTCGGTCACCATGGGGATGCCCCACCCCCTCTGGCCCGGCCCTCCGGTGTTGAGGGCGGCGTAGAGCAGGGCGGGCACCACCATGCCGCCCATGGCGGCCAGGGCGGGCAGCGCCGCCGTCCGCCACTGGCGCAGCTCCCCGTGGACCAGCTCCTGTTTGATCTCCAGGCCCACGGTGAAGAAGAAGACCGCCATCAGGGCGTCGTTCACCCAGCTGCGGAGGTCCTCGGCCAGGGTGAACCGCCCCACCTCGACCAGCAGCTCGGTGCGCCAGAGCTGGTCGTAGGAGCTGTCCCAGGGTGAGTTGGCCCACAGCAGGGCCACCACCGCGCCCGCCAGGAGGACGATCCCCCCCGACGCCTCGGTGTCGAGGAACTCGCGGACCGGACGGGGCAGGCGACGGCCGGGGAGGGGCGCCGAGGACCTGGTCGACACGGGAACCTCCCGGCTCATCTGGTCACGAACTTACCGTTCCCCTGGCGGCGCCGTCGCCGGAGTCGGTCTGCAGCGACGCCTTGGCCCCCCGGAGCTGGGACCGTAGGTCGGCGTCGTCGTCGCCGAGGTCGCCGATCCAGCGGTCGAGGGCGTCGATGGCCAGCTTGGCCGGGGGGTCCCCGGCGTTGACGGCGTGCCCGGGGGCGGGCTGGCTGACCGGTGGCCCGGCGTCCATGGCCAGGGCCTTGCGCTTGGAGAAGGCGACCGCCCCGCCCAGCACGGCCAGGGCCAGGGCGGCGATGGCGAACCGGGCGCCGCTGTCCTGGAGGTCGATGACCACCGGGAGTATCAGCAGGGACACCAGGTTCATGACCTTGATGAGGGGGTTGAGGGCAGGGCCGGCGGTGTCCTTGAACGGGTCCCCCACGGTGTCGCCGATGACCGCCGCCTTGTGGGCGTCGGAGCCCTTCCCCCCCTCGTGCCCGTCCTCGATGTACTTCTTGGCGTTGTCCCACGCCCCCCCGGAGTTGGAGAGGAAGTTGGCCATGAGCTGGCCGGTGAGGATGACGGCGGCGAGGAAGGCGCCCAGGGCGAAGTAGTTGATGCCGAACCCGATGATCACCGGGGTGAGCACCGCCAGCAGGGCCGGGGTGGCCAGCTCCCGCAGCGAGGCGGCGGTGCAGATGTCGATGACCGCGCCGTGGTCGGGCGCCTCGGTGTAGTCCATGATGCCGGGGCGCTCCCGGAACTGGGAACGGACCTCCTGCACCACCACCGAGGCCGTGCGGCTGACGGCCCTGATGGCCAGGGAGCTGAACAGGAAGGCCACCGACCCGCCGATCAGCAGGCCTATGAAGGCCTTGGGGTCGGCGACGTTGATGGCGGCCAGCGGCGAGCGGAACAGCTCGGAGCCCTCCAGGTCCAGGGCCAGCTCGGTCCCGATGGTCTCGATGAAGCTGGCGAAGAGGGCCACGGCGGCGATGACCGCCGATCCGATGGCGAAGCCCTTGGTGACCGCCTTGGTGGTGTTGCCCACCGCGTCCAGGCTCACCATGATCCGTTCGGACTCGCCGTCGAACTCGTCCGACATCTCCGCGATCCCCGCGGCGTTGTCGGCCACCGGGCCGAAGGTGTCCTCGGAGACGACCACGCCGGTGGTGGCCAGCATGCCCATGCCGGTCAGGGCCACCAGGTAGAGGGAGAACTGGATGTTGCCCCCGCCCAGGGCGATGGCGGTGGCGATGGCGGTGGCGATGGCGATGATGGCCCAGACCGTCGACTCGAGGCCGGAGCTGATGCCCGACAGCACGGTGGTGGCCGGTCCGGTCCGGGCCGACTCGGCGATCTCGCGGACCGGAGCCCTCTCGGTCGAGGTGAAGTACTCGGTGAGGCGGCTCACCACCTGGGCCAGCACCAGCCCGGTGACCACGGCGGCGAAGACCCTCCACCCTTCGTTGCCGTTGTCGTTGCCGACGTAGGCGAGGGCGACGACACCGGTACCCACGATGGTGAGGATCCCGGCGGTGAGGAACCCCCGGTTGATGGGCGCCATCGCCGTGCGGTCGTGGTCGCCGGCCCGCACCGCGTAGACCCCGGCGATGGAGGCCAGCACGCCCACGGCGCGGGCGATCACCGGGAAGATCAGCCCCAGGGCCGGGTTGGCACCGATGGAGTCGAACGCGGCCACGCCGAGGATGATCGACGCCACCAGGGTCACCTCGTAGCTCTCGAACAGGTCGGCGGCCATGCCGGCGCAGTCGCCCACGTTGTCGCCCACGTTGTCGGCGATGGTGGCGGGGTTGCGGGGGTCGTCCTCGGGGATGCCCGCCTCCACCTTGCCCACCAGGTCGGCGCCCACGTCGGCGGCCTTGGTGAAGATGCCGCCGCCGACCCGCAGGAACAGGGCCAGCAGCGAACCCCCGAAGCCGAAGCCGATGAGGATGGCCGAGCTGGTGTTCTGGAACAGGATGATGATGAGGGTGGCGCCCAGCAGGCCCAGGCCGACGGTGAACATCCCGGCCACCCCGCCGGCCCGGAAGGCCACCCGGAGGGCGGCGGGGAGCGAGCCGGAGCGGGCGGCGGCGGCGGTGCGGACGTTGGCCCGCACCGCCAGGCTCATGCCTATGAACCCGGTCAGGCCGGACATGAGGCAGCCGGCGAGGAAGGCGAGGGTCCGGAACAGCCCGGACTGGGCGAAGGTCAGCGCGGTGGAGCCGTCGGGGCGCACGACCGCGGTGGAGGTGATGAACACGATCACCGTCAGAGGGACGAGGATGACTCCGATGGTGCGGAACTGCCGGCGCAGGTAGGCGGAGGCCCCCTGCTGGATGGCCCGGGCGATGTCGATCATCTTGGGCGTCCCCTGGTCGGCGGCCAGGACGCTGCTCCTGAGCGAGAACCCGACCCAGATCGCCACCGCTGCGGTCAGGGCGGAGAAGACCAGCCAGAACCACTCGCCCCCGGCGAGGGTGAAGTCCTGGTAGCCGCCTTCGGCGGCCAGTACGTGCGGCATGCAGGCGCTCCTTGCTGAGGATCACGGCGGCCGGCCGGGGTGGTCGAGCACCCGGCCCCGGCGGCGGTCAGAAGGCTACGTTTTCTGACCGAGCGTAGTTGGGGGCCCGCCGCTCCGGTCCCAGCCGTCCCTCAGATGGCGTCCACGCCCTCCTCGCCGGTGCGGATCCGCACCGCCCGGCCGACCTCGGTGACCCAGATCTTCCCGTCGCCGATCTTGCCCGTCGCCGCAGCCGTGGTGATGGTCTGCACCACCTCGGCGGCCTCGGCGTCGTCGACCAGGACCTCGATCTTGGCCTTGGGCACGAAGTCGACCGTGTACTCGGTCCCCCGGTAGGTCTCCGTGTGGCCGCTCTGGCGACCGAAGCCCCTGACCTCGCTCACCGTCAGCCCCGCGACCCCGATCCGCTTGAGGGCGTCCTTGGTCCCGTCGAGGACGTGCGGCTTGATGATGGCGGTCACCAGTTGCATGGCTGCTCCTCCTAGTCCGCTAGACCTCGGCCCTCAGCCCGGACGTCACCGGGACGGCGTACCCCTCGCTGGTCACCACGTCGATCCCGTAGCCGGGCCCGCCGTGCTCGCGGATGTCGAGGCCCTCCAGCTCCTCGTCGGGGCTGACCCGCAGACCGACCAGGGCCTTGATGGCGAGGAAGATAATCCCCGAGGTGACCACCACGAAGAGGAACACCGCGCCCACGCCGATGGCCTGGGTGCCGAGCTGCCCCAGGCCGCCGCCGTAGAAGAGGCCGGCGTCCTCGGTGGCGACGAACCCGTCGGCCTTGGTGGCGAACAGCCCCACCGCCAGGGTGCCCCAGGCCCCGCAGACCCCGTGCACCGAGATGGCGCCGACCGGGTCGTCGATGCGGGAGCGGTCGAACAGGGCGACGGCGAGCACCACGATGACCCCGCCGACCAGTCCGGCGACGAGCGCGCCCCAGTTGTCGAGGGCGGCGGTGCCGGCGGTGATGCTGACCAGGCCGGCCAGCAGGCCGTTGGCGGCCATGCCCACGTCAGGGTAGCCGCTGCGGATCCAGACGGTGAGGGTGGCGGCCACGGCGCCGGCGGCGGCGGCGATCAGGGTGGTCACGGCGATGGCGCCCACCGCCAGGTCGGCGGCCAGCTCGGAGCCGGGGTTGAACCCGAACCAGCCGATGAACAGGATGAACGCGCCCAGCACCACGAAGGGCATGGAGTGGCCGGGGATGGCCCGGGGCCTTCCGTCAGGACCGTACTTGCCGAGTCGCGGGCCGAGGGTGATGGCGCCCATCATGGCGGCCCACCCCCCGACGCTGTGCACGACGGTGGACCCGGCGAAGTCGCCGAAGGGGACATCCAGCTGGGAGAGCCAACCCCCGCCCCACATCCAGCGGACCACGACCGGGTAGATCAGGGCGGTGATGAAGAAGCTGTAGATGGCGTAGGCCTTGAACCGGGTCCGCTCGGCCATGGCGCCCGACACGATGGTGGCGGCGGTGGCGGCGAAGGCCACCTGGAAGATGAACTGGGTCGGAAGGGTGAGGCTGGACTCGTCGTAGCCGGCGGGGTTGAGGAACCACCCGCCCAGGCCGAAGAACCGGTCGCTGCCCCCGGGGCCGTAGGCGACGGAGAACCCGATGGCGGCGAAGGCGAGCACGCCAATGGTGAGGTCCATGAGGTTCTTCATCATGATGTTGGCCACGCTCTTGGCCCGGGTGAGCCCGGCCTCGACCAGGGCGAAGCCGGCCTGCATGAACAGCACCAGCACCGCGGCGATGAAGACGTAGATGTTGTCGAGGATGTACTGGGTGTCGGGCTCGGAGGGCTGGCCGAAGGCCAGCGCCGGCGTGGCCGTCCCCAAGGTGAGGAGCGCGACGAGCACCGCCCCGGTGGTGAGCCTCTTCCTCACGTGCCCTCCTTTGGGGGGGATTGTGAACGGGACCTGACCGACCTTGGCAGGAGCGGGTTTCCGGTCCGTTGTCGCCGTGTTACGCTTGCTGCACGCCTTGCTGACACGTATCTGACCGCTCCAGCAGGTACCCCCGGGAGCGGACGGTCCGGATCGCCAGCCCGAGGGGGCCCAACCGCCGGCGCAATCTCATGACGTGCACGTCCAGGGCGTTGCGGTCCGGCAGCCCCTCGGGCCAGCCCACCCGGCCGAGGGTCTCCCGGGGAGCGACCGTGCCCATCCGGGCGACCAGCGCCGCCGCCAGCCTGGCCTCGACGGGGGGGAGGGCCACCCAGGCCTCGCCGACCCGGAGCACCCCGTCGTTGTCGAGCACCGGCGCCGGGGGCCGGTGGTGGCGGGCCCGGACCTCCAGGGCCTCCACCCGGGCCCGCACGTCGGCCTCGTCGGCTGGGACCCGGATCCAGTCCTCCAGGCAGTCGGACGGCTCCGGTGGCGGCGATCCCCCCTCGACCAGGAGGAGGCGGGGGTGCCGCTGGCGGCGCAGGCGTCCCCGGCGGTGACGCTGGGACGGCCAGCGCAGGACCGCGACCTCCATCCTCAGGGACGGTAGGAGGGCTGTGTTGCCGCTCTGTTTCCGCTCCGTGAACGTCGGGGCGCCGTCCCGCCCGACGGGTCAGCGCCGGAAGTTCTCGAAGTACCGGCTCGGCGTGGGGCCGCGCTGTCCCCGGTACTTCGAGCCCAGGCGCCCCGACCCGTAGGGCTGGTCGGCGGGGGTGGTCATCTGCAGGAAGCTGATCTGGCCGATCTTCATGCCCGGGTACAGGGTGATGGGCAGGTTGGCCACGTTGGAGAGCTCCAGGGTCAGGTGGCCGTCCCACCCGGCGTCCACGAAGCCGGCGGTGGAGTGGATGAGCAGGCCCAGCCGGCCCAGGCTCGACTTCCCCTCGAGGCGGGCCACCAGGTCGTCGGGGAGGGCCACCCGCTCGGCGGTGGAGCCCAGCACGAACTCGCCGGGGTGGAGGATGAGCACGTCGTGGGTGCCGATCTCGACCAGCTCGGTTAGCTCCTCCAGCTCCTCCTTGACGTCGATCAGGCCCATGGTGTGGTTCCGGAAGAGGCGGAAGAGGCGGTCGACGTGCAGGTCGACCGACGAGGGCTGGATGCACCCCTCCCCGAGAGGGTCGATCACGATTCGCCCGGCCTCCAGCTCCTTGCGGATGGTGCGGTCGGAGAGGATCACCGCCGGGAGGCTACCGGCAGGCCCCACGCGTTAGAGTGAGCGCCGCCGCGGGTGTAGTTCAGAGGCAGAACATCAGCTTCCCAAGCTGAGAACGGGGGTTCGATTCCCCTCACCCGCTCTTCGGAAAGGTCCTGGTCAGAGCCCATCGTGACCTGACGAAGCGGCTCTCGGTGAGGCGGACGGCCGAGGCGGCGCATTGGTCGCCCCTGGCCACTCGCCGAGCGAAGGAGCAAGGAGCCTCCGATCTCGGGCCGCGCCAGCCCCTGACCCGGCGCTAGGGGACACCGTTGCGTCCCTTAGCTAACCTAGCTATAGTCGTCCTGTGCGCGTGAACATGCATGACGCCAAGACGAACCTGTCGCGCCTGGTGGCGGCTGTCGAGTCGGGCGAGACGGACGAGGTCGAGATCGCCCGCTCGGGGCACGTGGTTGCCAGGATTGTCCCGCCTCGGGCCCGTTCGGCGCGCCGCCCCGGCTACTGGGCCGGACGTGTCTGCATGCATCCCGACTTTGACGAGCTACCCGACGATGTGGCGGCCGCCTTTCGCGGCGAGCGGGAATGAGGATCCTCCTCGACACGCATGTCTTGCTCTGGTGGCTCGCCGACGACCGGCTCCTGCCGGAGCGTGCGGCGGCCGCCATCGCCGACGCGGCCACCGAGGTCGCCGTCTCCGCAGCTACCGCGTGGGAGATCGCCATCAAGCAGGCCGCCGGGCGGCTGGCAGCGCCCCACGACCTCCTCGACGCATTGGCCGCGAACGACTTCGAGACGCTCGCCATCACGGTCCCCCACGCCATCGTCGCCGCGCACCTCCCTGCGCACCACGCCGACCCCTTCGACCGGATGCTGATCGCGCAGGCCCAAGCAGGCGGTCTCACGCTTGTGACCGTCGATCGCCGGTTCTCGGACTACGACGTTGACCTCCTGCCCCTGGGTTGATCGACCGCGACCCGGCACAACGTGGTGTGCGCTGGCCGGCGGTAGGGGGAGCTGTGGTCGAGCGGGGCCGTCGGAGGGGGGCACCCGTCGCGAGCGACGATGTCCCGTTGCTCCCGTAGGCCGCAGTGACGACCTGCGTCGGGATGCTGGCCGCCGGCGCCGCCATCATCGGAGCGCGACACCTGACGGGCTGGTAGCGCTACCTCCCACTACGGTGGCCGCCTACCCGTTCATCTTGATCCGTCGGAGACGCTCGTGGTTCTCTCCGTGGGCCTCGGCGGTTCGAGCAGTGCCGTCCTCAGCCAGCTGGAAGTTGACGTAGCTCCCGCCAGTCGAGAACTGCCGGATCCGCTTCCACGCATCCCTCACCCAGGCCACGTGCTTGTCGCCGCGGGTGCCGGGTGCCCACACACCGTCGAACCCACGAGCGGGGCCCTTCCGCCGCTGAGCCCCGCATCCACGCGGACCGCCGGTCCTCCTCGCTGCCGCCGCCGGCGACGAGCCGCCCACGCCACGCCCCGCCCCGGCTGCTGGGCCGAGGACGTTGCCATCCGGACCGGAGCAGGTATACCTGCCGCATGGCCGACGGTAGGGCGCCATGAGGGAGCGTCTCGAGGCCTACCGGGCCAAGCGCGACTTCTCGGTGACGGCAGAGCCGGCCGGATCGGACATGGCGGCGGGGTCCGGGCGGTTCGTGGTGCAACGACACCGAGCCCGGCGTCTTCACTACGACGTCCGCCTCGAGGTGGAGGGCGTGCTGGCCAGCTGGGCCGTGCCCAAGGGCCCGACGCTCGATCCGAAGGCGAGGCAACTGGCCGTCCACGTCGAGGATCACCCCATCGAGTACGTCGACTTCGAGGGCGTCATCCCGAGGGGCGAGTACGGCGGCGGCGACGTCATCGTGTGGGACCGGGGGACGTGGCAGCCGGCGGGGACCGACGACCCGGCCCGGGCGATCGAGCGCGGGGAGCTGCACTTCGACCTCCAGGGCGAGAAGCTGGCTGGTCGCTTCGTGCTCGTCCGTCGGGACCGAGAGCAGTCGGGGAAGGAGCAGTGGCTGCTGCTCCACAAGGACGATGATCACGCCCGGCCCGGGTGGGACCCCGAGGACCATCCGCGGTCGGTCAAGAGCGGGCGCACCAACGACGAGGTGGCGACAGCTCCCGAGGCGCTGTGGCGAAGTGACGTGCCGGCCGGCGAAGCCACCATCCGGCTGGGCCGGGGACCAGGGCCTTCATGGGACCCGCCGACGGAGGACGAGCTCGTCGCGGCCGACGAGATGGGCGCAGCCGGTCGGTGGGTCGTCCAGGGCCGTGAGCTGAAGCTGACCAACCTGGACAAGGTGCTCTTCCCCCCTCGCGAGGGCGAGAGCCCGGTCACCAAGCGCGACCTCGTCCGCTACCACGCGGTGATCGCCCCGTTCATGCTCCCCTACCTCGTCGACCGCCCGGTGAACCTCCACCGGTACCCCGACGGGGTCGACGGCCCCGGCTTCTGGCACAAGGAGGTCCCCAGCTATGCGCCGGCTTGGCTGGCTCGGTGGCGCAACGTGGGAGCCGACCCGGGGGAGACCAAGTGGTACGCCGTCGTCGACAGCGTGCCCGCCCTGGTGTGGATGGCGAACCACGCGGCGGTGGAGCTGCACCCCTGGACGTCACGGCTCCCCGAGGTGCACCGGCCCACGTGGGCCCTGATCGACATCGACCCCGGCTCCCGCAGCACCTTCGACGACGTCCTCGTGCTGGCTCGGCTGTACCGGGTGGCCCTCGAGCACCTCGGTGTCGTCGCCATGCCGAAGGTCACCGGCAAGCGAGGCGTTCAGATCTGGGTTCCCATCGCCTCGGCGTACACGTTCGACGACACCAGGGCGTGGGTCGAGAAGGTCTCCCGCGCCGTCGGCCACACCGTTCCCGAGCTGGTCAGCTGGGAGTGGCAGAAAGACCGTCGGGAAGGGCTGGCTCGCCTCGACTACACCCAGAACGCCATCAACAAGACGCTGGTGGCTCCGTTCAGCGCTCGGCCCGCCCCTGGCGCGCCCGTGTCTGTCCCCATCCAGTGGGAGGAGCTCGACGATCCCGACCTCCGGCCCGACCGCTGGACGGTCCGAACGGTGCTCGAGCGGATGGGGACGGTCGGCGATCCCCTGGGCCCGCTCGTCGGGCACCAACAGCAACTGCCGAGCCTGTAGCTCGCCGGCGCGACCTCCACGTCCCCATCCGACCCGGGTCCGAGCTCACCGCCGAGGGCGGCCGACTGCTCTCCCGGTGCGCCAGCGCGACCCTGGCTTCGCCGGCCACAAGAGCCACAGGGCGACCCCGATCGGGGCCAGCAGCAGGCCCGCGGCCAGGCCGGGGCGCTCGCCGTAGCCCTTGCGGGCGGAGATCCACGACGCGGCGATGGCGGAGCCGAGCCACAGGTAGAGGAGCAGCAGTCCCGTGGGCCCGATCAGCGCCACCGGGAGGAGGTTCAGGATCGCCGTTCCGACGCTCATATGCCCAGGTAGGACCGTTGCACCTCGGGGCTCTCGCGGAGCGCTCGAGCCTCGTCGGCGAGCGCGACCGCCCCGCTCTCCAGGACGTACCCCCGGCTCGAGGCGCCGAGCGCGTAGTTGGCGTTCTGCTCGACCAAGAGGATGGTCGTGCCCCGCTCGCTGATCTCGGCGATCGTCTCGTAGATGCGGTCGACGAGGATCGGGGCGAGGCCCATCGAAGGCTCGTCGAGCAGCAGCAGCTTCGGGTCGGCCATCAGCGCCCGGCCGATCGCCAGCATCTGCTGCTCACCGCCCGACATCGTCCCTGCCGGCTGGCTCTCGCGCTCGCGCAGCCGCGGGAAGAGCTCGAAGACGCGCTCGAGGTCGGCCCTGACCGCGTCGCCATGCCGCAGGTAACCCCCCACCTCGAGGTTCTCGCGGACGGTCATCCGCTGGAAGCAGCGCCGGCCCTCGGGGACGTGGGAGACCCCGAGGGCGACGATCTCCTGCGGTGCCAGCCGGTCGATGCGGCGGCCGGCGAAGCGGATCGACCCGGAGGTCGGGGGGTTCAAGCCCGAGATCGAGCGCAGCGTGGTCGACTTGCCGGCCCCGTTGGAGCCGATGATCGTCACCACCTCGCCCTCCTCGACCGCCAGCGACACCCCGTGCAGGGCCTTGATCGAGCCGTAGCGGGTGTGTATGTCGCACACCTCGAGCAGGGCCACGCCGACCAAGCTAACCCTCGTCCCCGGCCTCCCCCCGCCGGCCCGGCTCGCTCCGTTGCCCGGTGCCGAGGTAGGCCTCGATCACCCGGGGATCGTCGCGGATCTCCCGAGGCGCTCCCTCGGCGATCTTCTCGCCGTGGTCGAGCACGGTGATGTGCTCGGAGACGCCCATCACGACCTTCATGTCGTGCTCGATGAGCAGGATCGCCACGTCCCGCTCGTCTCGCAGCGTGCGCATGAAGGCCGTGAGGGTCGCCGACTCGTTCGGGTTCATCCCGGCCGTCGGCTCGTCCAGCAGGAGCACCTCCGGACCGGAGGCGAGGGCGCGGGCGACCTCCACCCGCCGCTGGTCGCCGTAGGACAGGCCGGTGACCGGCTGCTCGAAGAGCCGCTCGGCGATACCGACGTAGTCCAGCTCCTGGCGCGCCCGCTGGCGCGCCGCAGCTTCCTCCCGCCGGACCCAGGGGGGACGGAGGATCGAGCCGAAGAGGCTCGCGCGGAGCCGGGCGTGGCAGCCGATCAGCACGTTCTCCAGCGCCGTCATCGTCGGGAACAGGCGGATGTTCTGGAAGGTCCGCGCGATCCCCATGGCCAGGATCCGGTCCGGGCGCGCCCGGGTGATGTCGCGGCCACGAAGGAGCACGCGACCGGCCGAGGGGCGGTAGAGGCCGGTCAACAGGTTGAAGAGGGTGGTCTTGCCTGCCCCGTTGGGGCCGATGACCGAGACGATCGAACGCTCCGGCACCGAGAAGGTCACCCGCTGCAGCGCGACGAGGCCCCCGAACGCCTTGCCGACCTCCTGCACCTCCAGGAGCGGAGCGGCGGTGCTCATGTCACCTGCTCCTCGGTCCCGGCCGACCCGGCCAGCTCGCCGCGCCCCGCACCCACACCCTTCATCTCGAGTCGCCGACGCCGCTCGGGGAGCAACCCCTCGGGGCGGAGCACCATCATGATCACGAGCAGGAAGCCGAAGATCCCGAAGCTGAGCTGGGTGAGGTCGAGGTCGAGCCCCAGCTGGCGAGGCAGCGGGTTCAGCACGTCGGGGATCAGGCGGTTGTTCACGAACGCCAGCGCCACGGCTCCGACGATCACGCCGCGGGCCGACCCCAGGCCGCCGAGGATCACCATGGCGAGGATGAAGATGGAGAAGGAGAACTGGAACTGGTCGGCGTTGACCGTGTTCAGGTAGGAGCCGAGGAAGGCACCCGACAGCCCGCCGAAGGCCGCGCCGATCCCGTAGGCCAGGAGCTTGGTGCGGACCAGCGGGATCCCCATGGTGGCGGCGGCGACCTCGTCCTCACGCAGGGCGACCCAGGCACGGCCGTGGCGGGACTCGCGGAGCCGCCGGTCGGTGAAGACCACGAGCAGCACCAGCGCCAGCGCCACCAGGTACCACGGGCGCAGGTCGAGGGCGCCGAACCGCTCCGCCAGGGGCAGGTCGATCCGGTCGACCGGCGTGATCCCCCGCCGCCCGGCGGTCAGCGTCGCCTCGGGGCCGATGGTAGGGACAAGCGGGAGCTTGGCGATGGTGGCGTCCCAGGCGCCGCCGATCCGCACCTCGTCGCCGTTGATCGCCACCCGGCCGATGATCTCGCCGAACGCGAGGGTGACGATGGCGATGTAGTCACCCCGAAGCCGCAGCGTCGGCAGGCCGATGGCCACCCCTGCGACCGTCGTGAAGGCCATGGCGAACAGGGCGACCACCAGGAAGTTGAGGTGGATGCCGGGGAGCTCGGAGACCGGCGAGCCCACCAGGAGGTGGAACCCGCCGCCGCCGTCGGCGCCGGAGAAGAACGCCGAGCCCAGCCAGCCCATGGTGTAGGCGCCGATGGCGAAGAAGGCCACGTAGCCCAGGTCGAGCAGGCCGGCATAGCCGACGATGATGTTGAGCCCGAGCGCCATCACCACGTAGGCGAGCGCCAGCACGCAGTCGTCGATGAACGGGCTGCCGCTGTCGAAGAGGAAGGGCAGGATGGCAGCCACGGCGACGGCCGCGACCACCGCCACCCGCCGCAGGTGGGGCAGGCCGGACAGGCGCCCCAAGCCCTGCACGAGGGTGCCCGAGGCGCTCACCGCTTCATGCCGCCTGCCTCGTCCTCTCGCCGAGCAGCCCCTCGGGGCGCAGCACCATGATCAGGACGAGGAACCCGAAGACCACCGCCGGGGTCCACTCGGAGCCGAGCCGGTTGTCGGAGGTCTGCTGGATGACCCCGATGATCAGCCCGCCCAGCAGGGCGCCCCGCACGTTGCCGATCCCGCCCATGACCGCAGCGGTGAAGGCGATCAGCCCGGCGGTGAAGCCCTGGAAGTACCAGATGGTGGTCTGGTAGAGCGCGTAGACGAGCCCCGCCGCGCCTGCCATGAGCCCGACCAGGAGGAACGTCACCGAGATGGTGGTGTCCACGTCGATCCCCATCAGGCGCGCCGCCTCGGGGTCCTGGGCGGTCGCCCGCATCGCCTTGCCCAGGCGGGTGCGGGAGATGAACAGGGTCAGCCCGATCACCAGCGGCGCGGTGACGACGACAGCCAGGGCGTCGCCGCGGCTGACGGTGATCCCGGCCACCTCGACCAGCCCGGCCTGCGAGCGGATCAGGTCGGGAACGCTCGCGGGGGAGCCGCCGAGCCAGAGCAGGCCGACGTTCTGGAGGATGAAGGAGAAGCCCACCGCGGTGATCAGCGGCGCCAGGCGCGGCGCTTCCCGGAGCGGCCGGTAGCCGACCCGCTCGATCATCACGTTGAGGACGCCGCTCGCCAGCGCCGCCACGATCAGGCAGACGAGCAGGCCGACGACCAGCAGCGGGACGGCCGTGGCCAGGCCGAGGCCGAGCAGCCCGTAGAGCCCGACGGCGACGAAGGAGCCGATCATGAACACCTCGCCGTGGGCGAAGTTGATCAGCTCGACGATCCCGTACACCAGGGTGTAACCGATCGCGACCAGGGCCCAGATCGAACCGTTGGAGAGGCCGTCGACGAGGTTGTTGCCCAGCCGGGTGAGGTTGCCCTCGTTCGCCAGGTCGCTCGTCCCGAGGGCGACCAGCGTCGCCACCAGCACGACGACCAGCCCCCGTCGGGAGACGGCCTCACGGAGCCCGGCGAGCGCCGCCCTCACCCCCCGCGCCGTCCGTTCCGCCGATCGCTGCGTGCCGGGGTGGCCTCGGGCCGGACGACGGTTCCTCGCGGGGCCCGGCCGACGGTGCGGCCCGACCCCGGTACCTCGTGGTCACTCCCCCGGGTCCGTCTCCACCGACTGGTCGAAGACGAGCTCGCCATCCTCGATCCGGTACACGCCGTAGGTGGTCAGCGTGGTGTCGCCGTTCTCGTCGATGCTGTAGGTGCCGAGCACCGAGTCACGGTCCTCGGTGGCGAACAGCGCCTCGCGCACCGATTCCCGGTCGGTCGGGTCCTCGGCCCGCTCGAGGACGTCGAGGATCAGGCTGGCGGCCTCGTAGCCGTAGATCGCGTACGGGTTGGGGTTGGCTTCGCCGTACTTCTCCTCGTAGTCGGTGAAGAACTGGCGCCCGGCCTCGGAGTACTGGTCGGGGTCGAGCGTGGCGACCGTGACCTTGGTCCGCGAGCCGACGTCGGCAGGCAGCCCCCCGTCGGCCGGGTCGTAGAAGGTCGACTCGGCCACCCCGTCAGGCCCGTAGAGCTTGGCGTCGGGCAGGGCCGCGGCGACGTCCTTGAAGAGCTGCACGGCCCCGTTGGCGGTGATCCCGCTGAACACGAAGCAGTCGACGTCGTCCGCCGCCAGGCCGGCGGCGACGGCGCGGTAGTTGGCGGCCCTCGGATCGATGCCCATGTTGGAGACCACCTCGTAGCCGAGGCCCTCCGAGGCGATCTCGACGTTGGCGGCCAGGCCGATGCCGTAGACCTCCTTGTCGTTGAGGATGGCCACCCTGGTGCAGCCGTCCTGCTCCATCACGGTGGCCAGCGCCGCCCCTTGGACGGTGTCCTTGGGGACGATCCGCGCGTAGTTGCGCACCCCGGTCGGGTAGTAGATCTCGGGCTCGCCCTCGTCGGCGCCGGGCTCGTCGGAGGTGAGGCCCACGGCGGTGTTGCCGGGGCTCAGCATCGCCATACCCGCCTCGTTGAGCAGCGGGATCGAGATCGCCGCCGCACCGGAGTTGAAGGTGCCGAGGTACGCCACCGCCGAGTCGTCCTGGATCGCCCTGCGGGCGTTGGCCGACTCGGCCTCGGGGGCCCAGGCGCCGGCCTGGGCGGTGGAGTCGTCGAGCGAGACGTAGGTGACCTCCATGCCGCCTGCCTGGTTCCCGGCCTGCTCGAAGGCCAGCGTCATCCCGTTCACGAGCGCCTGGCCGATCGGGCGCGAGGCGCCCTGGAGCGGGAGGCTGGAGTAGATGGTGACGTCGCCACCGCCGGCACCGCTCGTCGGCTCGGTGGCGCCGTCGTCCTGGCCGTCGCCGCACGCGGCGAGGACGAGGGCGAGCGCCGCCACGGACAGGCCGACGAGCGTGGGGCCCCGGCGCGAGCCCTGGTCTCTCATCGGACTCCTCCTCGTGACTCGTTGGTCGGTCGGCTGTCGGGGACCCTGATCGGTCGTCCCCGTCGTGTCTGCCGTCGCCGTGGGACGGCGATCACCCCGCCACGGCGACCTCGATCACCACTTCACCGCCTTGAGCTCGGGACCGACGATGTGGCCGAAGCTGCCCGGGGGCTCTGCGGCGAGGTCATGGGTGGAGTGGGCGCCGTACCAGACCACCACGTCGGCATCTTCGATCGACTCGCCCGTCACGAAGCTCGAGATGTTGGCCTCGTAGGGCGGTCCGGTGGCGACCACGCCGGTGTCGATCTCCGACGCCCGGTAGCGCACCAGCCACACGTCGCCCTGGGGGAAGGGCCAGTCGGGTGAGGCGGTGGCCACGCCGTCGTCGGGACCGGGGACGATGTCGTAGGCCTCGCCCGTGGCGGTGTTGCCGACTCGCCACCTGCGGCTCCGGGCCGGGTTGCGGGGCCGCTGGGTCTCGAACCGCCTGGTGTGCCACTTCGCCGACCCGGACAGCGGTGGGTCGTTGAACTCCCGCACCCGATTGTTGCCGGGGGTGCGCAGGTCGAAGTCCAAGCGCCAGTAGGCATGGTGGTGGTGGACCGTGCAGACGCAGGAGCTCTGGGTAGCCCCGAAGCCGAAGCGGGGACGGATCGTCCCGTCGGCGCGGAGGCGCCACTCGCTGACGTAGCGGTACCAGCCGGCCTGCATCTCGCTCACCAGCACGACCTCGAGGCCCTGCACGTAGACGCCGACGCCGAGGAAGTTGCCCGTGTCGCTGCCGGTGTCGAGGATGGTCGTGGCCGGCGACGGGCACAGTCGGAAGCCGGGGGCCACGTCGGCGCCCGTCGCCTGGATCATCCCCTCCTGGTACTGCCAGTCGAGATAGGGCCCACAGGCGTTGCCGTCGTAGCGGACGTTGAGGATCGGCACATGGGCCCGGTACAGCACTCGCTTGCCCTTGTAGTCGACGTAGCGCAGCTCGACGGCCGAGCCGTTGGTGCCCGAGGAAGCCGCCGGGCGCACGACCAGGAAGCGCCAGAGCACCGTCCCGCCCTGGCTCACCGTGACCCAGGCCTGGCCCGGGGTGCCCTTGGCGGCGGAGGGCTGTGAGGCGGAGGGGAGGCCGCAGATCGGGTTGTGGGCCGCCGACTGGAACGGCGCCCCGCCCTCGAAGCGCACGACGCTGCGGCGGGTCATGTTGACCCCGACGATCTCGTGGCGGCTCTT
Organism: Acidimicrobiales bacterium; assembly: GCA_050742255.1. Taxonomy (GTDB): domain Bacteria; phylum Actinomycetota; class Acidimicrobiia; order Acidimicrobiales; family CADCSY01; genus JBOGHU01. The sequence goes on along the minus strand of JBOGHU010000024.1, from coordinate 26,528 downwards.
GCCGTCGGCCGGGAGCAGGCCGACGGCGAGGGTGCGCTCGAGACCGCCGCCGGCGACGTCGTCCGAGCTGACCAGCGGGGGCATCGGCGGGTAGGGCACCAGGCGCCCGTCGCGCAGGGCGGGGCCGATCTCGTCGCGGCGAGTCAGGATCTTCACTGCGGCGTTGAACTCATCTGGGCTCGGGAGGGGTTGGCGTCCCGACTCCCGCACGGTCATGGCGTCCTCGTCGCCCAGCGCGTCCTCCGTGAGCAGGGTCCGATGGTTGATGTAGTCGTAGATCGTGGCCCGCCAGCGTGTCGGCGCCCGGACTCGAGCGGTCTTGGCGCTGGGCTCAACCAGGTCCCAGCCCAGCACCCGGTGGCGTGCCCGGCCGAGCGTCTCGCGCACGAGCGGATGGTCGGTCAGCCGTGCCGCCAACTGGCCGAGGGCCTCCGGGCTCGGGCCGAAGGGCCGGACCTCGACCCGCAACTCCTCGCGCATGAGACTCCCCCTTGCCGGCCTGCTCCGATCGGGCGAGCAGGCTGTGGCGCCCAGACTGTAACGGCGCATCCGCGACGGGACCACCCATGGCGGCCCTGAGCGCGCCTTGCGGCTCAGGCCGTCCTGTTCTCCGGTCGTCCGGCGTCGCCCACCGACGTCGAGTGACCGGAGAGCAGGGCCGCCGCGACGGGAGCGCCCGGAGCAGGGCCGCCCCGAGCGCCGCGAACATCAGCATCCAGACAGCGAGGACCAGGCGGCCGGCGAGGAAGGGGCCGAAGACGCCCGGGATCACGATGACGAAGACGGCGACGCCGCAGGTCAGCGCCACGAACCGGTGCCAGCCGGCCCAATGGCGCGCTCGCACGACCGCGATGCCTGCGAGCACCAGGCCGAGGCCGATGAGGACCGAAGCGACACCGAAGAGACCTTCGAGGGCATCGGTGCTCGGCGAGGGGTAGGGATCATTGGCCAACCTCGCCGCACGTACCTCGCACAGCGTGAGCGCGGCCATCCCGCTGATCGAGATCCACAGGCCGGTGCGCCCGAGGCGGCCGGTACCGACGGCGCCGGAACGGGCCAGACCGAGCATCCCCACGAGCAGCAGCACGTGGTTGACGATGAAGACCATCTCGGCCATGACGAAGCCAGTCGGTGTGTACGGATAGCTGTACCGCTCCGACGAGACGGAGGGTGGGATGAAGGCCGTGACGAGCGCGCTGACCACGCCGATGAGGGCGCCGACCAGGCATGACAGGCCTGCGGTCCGGACGAACGAGGTGGGCGCGCCTGACGTCCAACGGGTGGCCGGAGCCTCGTGGGTGCCACGCAAGGTCGATGGATCGGTCGTGCCCATGTTCGTTCGTCTCCTGTTCGGTCGGATCGGGCTGTCGGGGCTGGCGTGTGACGGTGACGGCTGTCAGTAGACGACCAGGGCTCCCTCCATTGACCCGTGGCCCGGCACGTTGCAGAACAGCCGGTAGGTCCCGGGATCGAGGGCGATCCTGAGCCGCACGCCCGTGCCCGCCGGGAGCTCGCGGGACAGGTCGGCGCCCTCCACGCTGAAGGTGTGGCGGATCACGTCGCCGTTCTCGACGAACACGCTGCTGCCGCTGGCCACCCGAACCTCGGCGGGGAATTCGAAGTCGCTCACCGCGACCCTGACGTCACCGTGGGCCGGAGTGTCGCTGGTGGTCAGCGCCGTGCCGACGACGCCGATGATCACCGTCGCAGCCAACAGTCCAGCCGCCAGCCGCCCCAGTCGGCGGGCGATGACGGGGGAGCCGTGCCGCCACGCGCCGACCGCCGCCGCGATCGCGACCAGGCGGCCCCCGAGATGGATCACGGCCTGGCCGAAGCCGACCGCGGACTCGGGATGGCCCACGAGGGGCAGGGCGAACGGGGCGCTCGTCAGCACCAGCAGGGCGCTGACAGCGACGAGCAGTCTGATCCCGGCGCCAGGCCAGCGGCCCAGCAGGGCGATCCCGACGAACGAGATGACGGCGCCGGCCGCGACCGGCGGGATCACCTCGCCCAGCAGCGCCATCACAGCCAGGTCGACGCCGGCGCTGACGGCGACGGCCCACACCAGGAGACGGATCCAGGAACGTCGCGGGTCGGTGGGCGTGGCGGCGGTGCGCCCGGGCTGGTCGGTGGTGGTCATGGTCAGGTGCTCCTTGTCCGGGTCGCGGGCCAGGCCTCGACGGGCGCTGGTGTCGGGAGGGCGCCGAGTTGCTGGAGCAGGCCGAGCAGGTCGACCGAGGACCAGTGCTCAGCGAACTTCCCGTCCGGCCCGACACGGTTGATCTCGATCACATCGAAGGCGACCTCCTTGCCGGTCGCCGGCACGCCGAAGAGCTCCCCCTCGTGGGTGCCGCGGGCCGTGACCCGCTGCACGACCCGGTCACCTTCAGCGATCTCGTCCTCGACGATCACGTGGAAGTCGGGGAACGTGAGGCGCATGAGCGTCACCCACTCCCTGATGCCTGCGAGCCCGTGCGCCGGTTGGTCGCCGGGGACATGGTGGATGTAATCGGGGGAGATGAGCTCGTCGGCGACAGCGAGGTCGCCCTGGTTGAACACCTCCTCTGCGAGTCGCCGGGCACGAGCTTTCAGCTCTTCGGGGGACATGGCTCGGTCTCCTTGTCTTCTCGGCCTGCGGTCTGGTCTCATGGTGTGGGGCGCCCGGTCGGCTGACCAGGTCGAGCGCTCCCCGAGTCCTGTCCGTTTCCTGGATGTTTGGCGGTTCGCCCGTATGCCGAGCCCGGAGGCGATGAGGTTTGGGGCGCTGCTGAAGCGCCAGCGTCTGGCGGCGGGCCTGACCCAGGAGGCCCTCGCCGAGCGCGCCGGGCTGAGCCCGAAGGCGGTCAGCGACCTGGAGCGAGATCCCCACCGCACCCCGCGACTCGGGACCGTGACGCTGCTCGCCGACGCGCTGGGCGTCGCCCCCGACGTACGGGTGGGTCTCCTGGCGGCAGCGCAGCCGGGCGACCTTGCGGGCGCCACCGCTCCGGTCACGGCGCCACCGAGGCCGGTCATGCCGCGGCCGCTCACGCCACTGATAGGCCGCGCCAGCGTCGCCGCCGCGCTGGTCGAGCTCCGGGGCGATGCCCAGCTGCTCACGCTGACGGGACCGGGCGGGGTGGGCAAGACCCGCCTCGCCATCGAGGTGGCAGGGCGCTCAGCGCACGACTTCACCGACGGGGTCATCTTCGTCGACCTCGCGCCCTTGCGCGACCCGACGCTCGTGTTCGGCTCCCTCGCCCAGCAGCTGGGGGTGGACGAGTGGGACGCCACGCCGCTGCTCGACCGCGTGACCGCGTCACTGCGAGGCAAGCGGCTGCTGTTGTTGCTGGACAACTTCGAGCACGTCCTCGCTGCAGGCGACGCGGTGCGCGCCCTGCTGGAGGCCTGTCCGGGTGTGGTCGTCCTGGCGACGAGCCGGGTCGCGCTGCGCGTGCGGGGTGCACGCGAGTACCCGATCGCTCCCCTTGCCCTGCCCGGCCCGGCCGACCCGCCGGAGGCCCTGGCACGATCGCCGGCCGTGGAGCTGTTCCTGGAGCGGGCGCGTGCCGCCGGGACAGAGCTGCGGCTGGACGCCGAGACGATGCCTGTCGTGGCCGAGGTCTGTCGCCGGCTCGACGGCCTGCCCTTGGCCATCGAGCTGGCTGCGGCCCGGGCGAGGCTGCTGCCGCCGCCGGCGTTGCTCGATCGACTGGACCGGCGGTTGCCGCTCCTGGTCGGCGGGCCCCATGATCTGCCGGCCCGTCAGAAGACCATGCGGGATGCGATCGCCTGGAGCTACGACCTGCTGGAGGGATCAGAACAGGCGCTCTTCCGCCGGCTGTGCGTGTTCGTGGGCGGCTGCACGTTGGAGGGGGCGGAGATGGTGTGTGGAGAGGAGGCGGGCGGGCCGGCCCTGCTGGACGGGCTGACCGCGCTGGTGGACAGCAGCCTGGTCCGTGTACAGGAGGCATTCGCACGGGGAGGCCCCGGCAGCAGGCCTGGAGCGCCGCGCCTGACCCTGCTCGAGACCATCCGCGAGTACGGGCTCGAGCAGCTGGAGGCGCAGGCCGAGGCCGAAGCCGTGCGGCAGCGGCACGTGGCGTACTATCTGAGCGTCGCGGAGGAGGCAGAGCCGGCACTCGGTGGACCGGACGCGGCGGCCGGGCTGGCACGACTGGACCGCGAGCACGGCAACCTGCGGGCCGGCCTGGGTTGGGCGGCGGAGCAAGGTGACGGCGCGACGGCGCTGCGCCTGGCCAGCGTCCTCTGGCGCTTCTGGCATCGGCGGGGTCATCTCAGCGAAGGACGTCAGTGGCTGCGCGACGCGCTGGAGCGCCCCGTCGCCACCGGCACCATCGCCCCGTCCACACGTGTCAATGCGCTCGTCGGGGCGGCGACACTGGCGATCGAACAGGCTGCCCACGACGAAGCGGCGAGGCACTGCGAGCTCGCCGTGGCCCTCGGCCGCGACCAGGGAGGGCCGTCAGACCTCGTCGCCGCCCTCAACGTGCAGGGCCTGCTCGCACGCGAGCAGGACCGCTACGTCGACTCGGCACGGGATCACCGGGCGGCGCTCCGCCTGGCGCGGTCGGCCGGAGATCGGCCCGGTGAGGCCACGGCGCTGCTCGGCTTGGCCTACGCGGCGATGTTCACCAGCGATGCAGCCCCCGCGTGTGCCCTCGCGGAGGAGGGCCTGGCCGTGGCGAGGGAGCTCGGGGACCAAGACATCCTGGCGCGGGCGCTCTTCCTCGTGGCATGGCAAGCCCTCAACGCGAGCGCGTACGAGCGAGCCGAGGCGCTCGGGACCGAGGCGCTGGGCCTTTCCCGAACCCTCGGCGACACCGGTCAGACCGCCGAGATGCTCTTCTTGTCGGGCAACGTCGCGCTCTTCCGAGGCGAGCACGAGCGTGCGTCGAGCATCTTCGAGGAGTGCCTGGCGCTGGACCGTGACCGGGGGGACGAGCACCGCCTGGCCAGAGACCTAGCCGGTCTCGGGTCCGCCGTCCTCAACCTTGACGACGTGGCGCGCTCCCGCACGCTGTTGGAGGAGAGCCTGACGCTGGCCCGGCGATACGACGACCGCTGGAGCTCGGCCATGTCGTTGACCTTGCTGGGCCACGTCGAGCTCGCCGACGACGACGTCGCGCGGGCGCGGGAGCTGTTCGCCGAGGCAGCGACGGGGTTCCATGCCATCGGCAACCTGATGTACCTGCCCTGGTGCCTGGAAGGCCTGGCGGGGGTGGCTGCCCGGCGCGGGCACCACGAGCGTGCTGCCGAGCTGGACGGTGCACGCGAGGCCGTCCGGGTGCAGGTCGGCATGCTGCTCCCGCCCGCCCACCCGGCCGGTTACGAGGAGACGCTGGCCACGGTGCGCAACGCCCTGACCCGAGAGACGTTCGACCACTCCCGTGCTGTCGGCGCAGCTCGACCGGCGGGGCAGACCATCGCCGCCGCCCTCGCGGACGGGGGCGTCTCCGCCACGGGGGTTCGCCCCCCAGGCCGCGGGGCGCCGGAGCGGTCGTAGCCGGTTTCCGTGCGGTCGAGCGGCTCTGTCGGGGTGGACCGCACAGGAACCCGGGCCGGGGCATCCCGCGCCCCGACAGCACGAGCAGGCCGGACAACGTGATCCCGGCCGCGACCACGAACGTCCCTGCGTAGCCCAAGCCAGCGGCCACCGCTCCCAGGGTCACGGATCCGACCGCGAACCCCAGGTCGAAGAAGGCCGTGAAAGTCCCCACGACCGACCCGCGGTCGTGGGGCGGTGCGCTCCTCACCGCCAGGGAGAGGAGGGCGGGAAAGGCCAGGGACTGGCCGAGGCCGAACAGCCCGGCTCCGGCGAAGAGGCCCGCCGGCGCCCGCCACAGGCCCATCGTGGCCAAGCCGGCAGCCGAGCACGCCAGCGCCGTCCGAGCCGACCGGTGGAAGCCCAGCCGGTCGGGGATTCGAGCACCGACGCTGCGGATGACCAGGACGGTCACGGAGAACACGACGAAGATGGCGCGGGAGCCCCCGAGCCCGAGATCAAGGGCGTAGAGCGGCACGAAGGCGGTGAAGGCAGCCAGGCCCCACACGCTGGCCAGGAGCACGGTCCCGGGCCGGGAGGCTGGCCGGGTGCACGAGCCGCCTCGACGGCGAAGGGGTCGGCTCGGTGGGGCGGGGCTCTCGCACGCCGGCCGCGAGCAACGCTGAGACCAAGGCGCCGCCCGCCGCCACCAGCCACACGGCGCCGTAGCGACCACCGGCGAGCACGAGCTCGCCGATCGCCGGTCCCGCCGCCAGGCCTCCGTAGAGGGAGAGGGAGAAGTAACTGGTCGCCTCTCCTCGTCGGGCGTCCGGAGCGATGTCGTTGATGGCGCTGGCAGCCCCCACGAAGAAGAGCGCCTCACCCGCACCGGTGACGAGGCGCAGCGGCACCAGGACGGCGAGGGAGCGGGCGACGACGTAGGACGCCACCGAGACGCCCACCAGGGCCGCCCCCGCGACCATCAGCAGCCGGCGGCCTCGTCGGTCGGCCACCCATCCCGCCCACGGGCGCAGCACGACGGCGGTCAGGCTCAACGACCCGACCACGACTCCGACCGCCAGGCTCCCCCCGCCCAGAGGACCCGCCGTGTAGCGGGGCACCGTGGGCAGCAGGGCGCCGATGCCGAGGAAGTAGGCGAAGGTGGCCGCCATGATCAGGAGGAAGCCGGGCGTGACCAACCGGCCGCCCTGCGCCCGGGCGGGAGGGCGCCGTGACCTGACCTGGCCCCCGACGTGGCGGGCCGACCGAGCTGCTCGCCTGGCCGTCAAGAGAGCGCGCCTGCCCCTTCCATCGACGCCCTTCACCAAGCCCCCTCCCTCCCGAGCACGGTAGGCGGCCCGGACGAGCCTTCGCCGCATGGTATTCGCCTCTCCTCAGAGATGATATTAGGTATACCGAGCTTGACGGATTCAGCGGACCTTACCTACTCTCCTCGCCTTGGTGACTCGTCTCGGGGCCGTGCTCGAGCCCAGCACGAGGGACTCCTCGGCCAGCCCACCGTCCCCCTGGACGGACGACATCCTCCTCGAAGAAGGCCTGCTCGCCGGTGGCCCCGCCGGCCTGGCCGGCGTCGCCCGGCTGGTCGGTGCGGTGACGGCGGCGGCCGCCACCGGGCTTCGTCGGCGGAGAGGGCCGCTCCCGGGCGCCAGCCCCGCCGCCCTGGCCCAGCGCGTGGCCACGGACCTGGGAGCCGTCCTGCCTGACCGCGGAGGCGGTGCGGCCGCCCTGCTCTCCCTCGCTCGGCGCTACGCCGAAGGGACCGTCGACCTGTCCCACCCCGCCGCCGCCGCCCATCTGCAGCCGCCTGCCCTCACGGTCGCCGCCGCCGCCGACCTGCTGGCCAACGTCTTCAACGCCTCGGTCGACACCTGGGACAGCGGCCCCTACGCCGTCGAGCTGGAGCGCCACGTCGTGAGCGCGCTGACCGACCTCGCCGGCTACGGCGGCAAGGCCGGCGGTGTCCTGACCTCCGGCGGCACTGCGTCCAACCTCCATGGGCTCCTGCTCGCTCGCGACGTCACCGCCCGCACCCGCCTGGCCCGGGACGTCCCCGCCACCGGGGTGAGCGGCCTGGGCCGCAGGGCGGTCGTGCTCTGCTCCCGGGTGGCGCACTTCTCCGTCGCCCAGGCCTGCGGCGTGCTCGGGCTCGGAGAGGACGCGGTGATGCCGGTTGCGGTCGACGACCGGTGGCGGATGCGAGCCGACGCCCTGGAAGCCGCCATCGGCGGCCTCGGGGAGGACGCCTTGCCCCTGGCCGTGGTCGCGACCGCCGGCACGACCGACTTCGGCTCGGTCGACCCGCTTCCCGAGATAGCCGAGGTCGCCCGTCGGCACGGGGTGCGGTTGCACGTCGACGCCGCCTACGGGGGTGGGGCGCTGTTCTCGGATCGCCTGCGCCCTCTGCTCGCCGGGCTCTACGCCGCCGACACCATCACGCTCGACCTGCACAAGACCGCCTGGCAGCCGGCCGCCGCCAGCGCCCTGCTGGTGCGTCACGCCGCCGACCTCGACGAGCACGGCCGCAGGGTCGCCTATCTGAACCCGTGCGACGACGGAGCCGAAGGCTACGACGGGCTGCTCAACCGGTCGCTGGCCACGACCCGTCGCGCCGATGCGCTGAAGGTGGCCGCCACGTTCCTCGTGCTCGGCCGCCGAGGCCTCGGAGCGCTGCTCGACACCTGCCACGACCTGGCCAGCTACGCCGGGCGACGGGTCCGCGCCCACCCCCGCCTGGAGCTGACCTCGGGGGCGCTGCCGACCACGGTCGTCTTCCGCTACCTGCCTCGCCGCCACCTCGCCCTCGCCCCCGATCGGGTCGACGCCTTGAACGCGGGGCTGCGCCGCCGGCTGATGCGCAGCGGGGCGGTGCTCATAGGGCGGACCACGGTCGACGACGCCCAGGGCCGGCCCACCGTTCAGCTGAAGCTCACGCTGCTCAACCCGAGGGCCCAGACCCACGACGTCGACGCGTTGCTCGACGCGGTCGTCCGGGCCGGTGACGAGGAGGACAGGTGACGGCCGGCGCCGCCCCCGCCGCCACCGACGCCGAAGCCCTGGCCGACGCCGCCGCCACCGACGGCCTCCTGCGCTGCTGGACCCGGGAGACCGGCCTGACCCCCCCGCCGCCGGGACAGCGGCCGCGGATCCCGCTCGGCACCCTCGGCGTGACCGTCGTCACCGAGGTCCTGCACCGCTCAGCCGCCGGTGTGCACCACTTCGGGCCCCCCAGCTGTCGAGCGCCGATGGCCTGCCCGGTGCGCCCCTCGACGCGGTGACCCTGACCGCGCTCCTGGTCCGGGAGGCAGCAGGAGGGCTTCGCCGGAGGGTTGGGGCCGGTGCCGACCTGGTGGAGCGGGCGGCGGAGAGCATGCGTCGGGTGGCCACGTTCCTCGCCGCCAGGCAGGCCGAGCCGGGACCGGCCCCCGGGGCCGACGCCTTTCTCCAGGCAGAGCAGGCGCTGTTGCTCGGCCACCTCATCCACCCGGCACCGAAGAGCCGGGACGGGATCTCCGAGAACGAGGCGGCGGCGTGGAGCCCCGAGCTGCGGGGCGCCTTCCAGCTGGACTGGTTCGCCGCCGATCCGGGGGTGGTGGCCAGCGACACCGTGGAGGGCAACCGTGCGCTCGGTGGCCAGGATGTCCGTGCGCTGCTCTGCGGGCTGTCGGGGATCGAGGGCCCCCCGGGTCGGGTGCTCGTGCCCGCCCACCCCTGGCAGGGGCGCGACCTGCTCGCCCGACCGGCGCTGCGTCGCCTCCTCGATCGCAGGCTGGTGGAGCACCTGGGCCCGGTGGGGGCCGCGCTGGTTCCCGACCTCCTCGCTGCGCACCGTGTACCGACCGGGCGCGGCGGTGATGCTCAAGCTGTCGCTCGGCCTGCGGTTGACCAACTCGCGCCGGGAGCACACCCGGGCCGAGCTGCGTCGGGGCACTGAGGTGCACAGGCTGCTGGACGCCGGGCTGGCCGACGCCACCATGGCGGCCTACCCGGGCTTTCGGATCGTGCGCGACCCGGCGTGGCTGGCGGTCCACACCCCCGACGATGCCGACGGCCACGCTCCCACCCACCTGGACCTCTCCGTGCGCGAGGTGGCCGAGGGGCTAGTCGAGGCAGTGTGCCTGGCCGGGCTGGTCGCCCCCCGGCCCGGCATCGGTCCGTCCCGGCTGGCCCATGAGGTGCGGGCTCTGGCGGCACGGACGGGAGTGGCCGCCCGCGACGTCGCCGTGGAGTGGACCCGGCGCCACGTCGACGGGGTGCTGGCTCCGATGGTCCACCTCTACGCCACCACGGGCATCGGGTTGGAGGCTCACCAGCAGAACACCCTGGTTCGGTTCGACCGGGACGGGTGGCCGGCGACGGGTTGGTTCCGCGACAACCAGGGCTTCTACCTGGCCGCTTGGGGCCTGCCGGGGGTGCTCGACCACCTCGGCGGAGCGGCCGAGACATCCCTCGCCGTCGCACCCGAGGAGATGGTGGACGACCCGCTGACGTACTACCTGCTGTTCAACAACGTCCTCGGGGTGGTCGGCGCGCTCGGTGCCGAAGGGCTGGCGGAGGAGGACCGGTTGCTGCAGGCCGTGGGTGACCGGCTGGCAGCCCTGGTGGCCCGAGGCGGAGATACCCCCACGGGCCTGGTGGCCCGCTGGCTCGAGGCGGACACGCTTCCCTGCAAGGCCAACTTCCTCACCCGCATGGCTGGGATCGACGAGGTGCTCGCCCCCCGTCGACGCCCAGTCGGTCTACCTCGACGTGCCCAACCCCCTCCGGGGGACGGCTAGGTGACGTCGTACCTCGACCCCGGACCCCCCCGGCGGCGCTGGCGTGGCGAACCCCGTTCGGGCTGTTCTGGCTGCGCGCCGTCGACGCCGACGACCCGGCCGAGCTCGACCTGGTGCACCGGTGGATGCACCGGCCTCACGTGGCGGCGTTCTGGCGCCAGGAGTGGTCGCGCCCCCGAATGGGCCGGTACCTCCGTGACCAGCTGTCGGGCGGGGTCTCCCGCCCCTGCCTGGGCCTGCTCGACGGCGAACCCATCTCCTACTGGGAGCTGTACCGCGCCGCCCACGACCCGCTGGCTCGGGCCTACGAGGCCCGTCCGCACGACATCGGGATCCACCTGCTGATCGGCGACGCTGCCCGGACGGGACGGGGGCTGGGAACGGCCCAGCTCTCCGCCGTACGCCGAGCCCTGTTCGCCGCCGACCGGCGTTGCTCGCGGCTCGTCGCCGAGCCTGACGTGGCCAACCTGGCGTCGATCCGCGCCTTTGCCCGTGCCGGCTTCGCCCGAGTGGGCGACGTCGCTCTCGGGGGCAAGACCGCGGCCCTCATGGTGGCGGAGCGCGCCGACGCGGTGGAGGCCTCGGGGTGAGTGAGACCTCGACGTCGCCGGGGTCGGCATCGGGCCCTTCAACCTGGGCCTGTGCGCGCTGGCCGACGAGGCGCCCGACCTGGCGGTCGAGGCCTACGACCGGCGGCCGGCCTTCTCCTGGCACCCCGGCCTGCTGCTCGACTGGGCCACGCTCCAGGGTGAGCTTCCTCGCCGACCTGGTATCCCTGGTCAGTCCCACCAACCGCTGGTCGTTCATGTCGTACCTGGTCGACCACGACCGGATGTACCCCATCTACATCGCCGAGCGCTTCCACATCCCCCGCCGGGAGTACGCCGGCTACTGCGCCTGGGTGGCGGCCTCACTCGACCCCTGCCGGTTCGGGACCTGTGTCGAGGAGCTGCACTGGGACGCCCGCCGCCACGTGTGGGTGCTGGTGCTGCGGGACGTGTCCACCGGGACGGGGCGCCGGCAGGCCGCCCGCAACGTCGTGCTCGGCGTTGGCACCCGCCCCCACCTGCCGACCGTGCTGCGTCCGTTGGCCGGCCCCCCGGTCTTCCACTCCGCCCAGTACCTGGGCAACGTCGAGCGACTGGCCGACCAGCGCGCCCGGCACGTGGCGGTCGTCGGCTCGGGGCAGTCGGGCGCCGAGGTCTTCGTCGACCTCCTCCGCCGCCAGCGCGCCGCCGGCTGGAGCCTCACCTGGCTCACCCGCACGCCGTCGTTCGCCCCGCTCGACTACTCCAAGCTGGTCCTCGAACAGACGACGCCGGAGTACATGCGCTACTTCCACGGACTCGAACCGGCGAGGCGCGACGAGCTGGTGTCGGCGCAGTGGCAGCTCTACAAGGGAATCTCCACCGAGACGCTCGACCTGGTCCACGCCGAGCTGTACGAGCACATGCTCGACGGCCACCGCCCACCGGTGCGACTGCTGGCCGGTGCCGAGCTCGTTGCGGCGGAGCCCGCCGGCGGAGGGGTCCGCCTCACCGGCCGGCACCGGGACACCGGTCGGGAGGTGAACGTCGAGGCCGACGCGGTGGTGGCCGCCACCGGGTACGTGCCCGAGCCGCCATCCCTGCTGGCACCGGTCGGGCACCTGGTGGCCTGGGACCCTAAGGGCCGCTACGACGTCAGCGTCGACCACCGCGTTCGCACCGCCCCGGAGGTGACCGGGGGGATGTACGTCCAGAACGCCGAGCTCCACACCCACGGCGCAGCTTCTCCCGACCTCGGCATCGGCGCCTATCGCAGCGCCACGATCCTCAACGCCGTGGCTGGTCGGGAGGTCTTCCGGCTCCCCAAGCGGACGGCGTTCCAGTCCTTCGGCGGCCTGTAGGCCGCGGTGACCGCCTCCACGCCCCCCTCAGGAAGGACCCGATGAGCCCTGCCTCGGCCCTGCCCGTCCGGACCCTCGGCCCCGCGGCCCCGCCCCCCGCTGCTCTTGCGGTCACCGCCTCGAGAGCGCAGGCGTGGCGGGAGGCCGGCCGGCAGCTGCTGGCAAGGGCGCTGTCGGAGTGGAGCTTCGAGGGGATGCTGGAGCCGGTGCCGCTGGGCGGCGACCGCTACCGGATCGACCTGGACAGCGGCGTGAGCTACGCCTTCGAGGCCCGGCGGGGGGCGTTCGGGTCCTGGCAGGTCAGGCCCGGCTCGATCACGCGGGGAGCGGCGGGGCTGCTCGGCGACGGAGTCGAGGCTCCGGTGTGGGACGCCCTCGCCTTCCTCGTCGACGCCGGTACGACCATCGGCACCGACCCCGCCACGCTGGCCACCTACGTCCACGAGGTGTCGGCCACCCTCGCCGCCGACGCCCTACGGCTGGAAGCCGGCGGCGCCAGCGCGGCAGAGCTGCGCCAGGGGGGACACGCCGAGCTGGAGTGCCACATGACCGGGCACAACTGGCTGGTAGCCAACAAGGGACGGCTGGGGTTCTCCGCCAGCGACAGCGGCCGCTACGCCCCTGAGGCCGGCGCACGGTTGCGGCCCTGGTGGATCGCCGTGCACCGGGGACTGGCTGAGTTCCGGGCCACTCCCGACCGCAGCGAGCGGTCGCTGCTGGAGCACGAGCTCGACGAGGGGACCATCGCCGCCTTCCGCGCCCGGCACCGTGAGGTCGGTCTCGACCCCGACGCCTACGTGTGGGTGCCCGTCCACCCCTGGCAGTGGGACCACGCCATCCAGATCCTGTTCGCCGGAGAGGTGGCGCAGCGGCGCATCCTGGCGCTGGGGGAGAGCCCCGACGAGTACCTGCCGCAGCAGTCGATCCGGACGCTGACCAACGTCACACCTGCCGGCGCCACGACGTCAAGCTCCCGCTGCGCATCCTCAACACCCTGGTGTGGCGCGGGATACCCCCGCACTGCAGCCTCGGCGCGCCCATGGTCACCCAGTGGCTGCAGGGCCTGCTCGGGCGTGATCCGGTGCTGCGCGACGACTGTGGCCTGGTGCTGCTCGGCGAGGTGGCGTCGGTGACGGTCCGCCACCCGCACCTGTCGTGCGTTCCGGACGTCCCCTACCAGCACCTGGAGACGCTGGGCTGCATCTGGCGCCAGTCGGTGTCCTCGTACCTCGACCGAGGTGAGCGCGCCCGCACGTTCGCCTCCCTGCTGCACGTCGACGGCGACGGGAGGGCCTATGTGGCGGAGCTCATACGAGCGTCGGGGAGCGACCCGGACACGTGGCTGCGCCGGCTCTTCGGGGTCGTTCTCGACCCGTTGATGCACGTCCTCTACAACTACGGCATCACCTTCAACCCTCACGGCCAGAACACCCTGATCGGCTTCGATGCCGACGAGGCGCCACGTCGGCTGTTCATGAAGGACCTCATCGACGACGTGTGCGTGTCCCACGGCGACGTGCCCGAGCGCGGGCCCGAGCCTGACGCCCACGACCACGTGCTCCCCCGCAAGCACCCGTCGGTGATCCGCCAACACGTCGTCGACCAGGTCTTCGTCGGCCACTTCCGGTACCTGGCGCCGCTGCTCGAGGAGCAGCTCGGTGTGCCAGAGCGGCGGTTCTGGCACCTGGTGAGGGAGACGGTGGTGGCCTACCACGACCGGTGGCCCGGGCTGGCTCGTCGGTTCCGGGAGTACGACCTGCTGGCGCCCGAGCTCCCTCGCTACGCCCTGAACCGGGACCGCCTGGTTGTGATCCGCTACACCGACCGGGCCCGGCGGCACGCCCTGCAGCCCAACGGCACCGTGACCAACCCGCTCGTCGCCTTCGGCTGAAGGCGCCTACGCCGCCCGACGTCGGCTCCGCAGCCAGACGAAGTACGGGGCCCCTATCAGTGCCGTGACCTGGCCTGAGGGCACCTCCTTGGGCGCCAGCACGACGCGGCCGATCACGTCGGCGAGGACGACGAGGGTGGCACCCAGCAGCGCGGCGAGGGGGATCACCCTGCGGTTGCGGCCGCCGACCAGCAGGCGGGTGGCGTGGGGCGCGACCAGCCCGACGAAGCTGATGGTGCCGACGACCGAGGCGGCAGCCGAGGCCAGCAGCACCGCCAGGGCCAGCAGGGCGGCCCGCACCTGCTCGAGGCGCATCCCGAGCGTGCGGGGCAGGCGCTCGCCGAGGGCGAGGACGTCGAGCTGGCGGCCACCGAGCCAGGCCAGGGGCAGGAGCAGGGCCGGCCAGGCCAGCAGCGCCGCCAGGTCGGACCAGCTGCGGGCGTAAGTGCTGCCCGAGAGCCAGGTCAGTGCCTGGGCCAGGCGGAGGTCGGCGCCCACGACCAGGTAGTTGATGGCCGAGGTACAGAAGGCGGAGACGGCGACGCCCACGAGCAGCAGCCTGGTGGGCGCGATCCCTCCTCGCCACGATACGCCGTACACGAGGCCGAAGGCGGCCAGCCCGCCGATGAACGCCGCCACTGGCAGGAGGCCGACCGGGACACCCGGCAGGACGAGGAGCACAGCGAGGGCACCGAGGCCGGCACCCCCGCTGATGCCGACGACGGAGGGGGCGACCAGTGGGTTCCGGGTCACCGCCTGCAACAGGGTCCCGCTGACGGCCAGCGAGGCGCCGGCCAGGGCGGCGACGAGGACCCGGGGCAGGCGCAGCTGGAGGAGCACCTGGGTCCCGAGCGGTGAGCCGTGGCCGCCCAGGACGGCGGTGAGCTCGCCCAGAGGGACCCTCACGTCCCCGAGGACCAGGCCGGCCGTCCCGGCTGCGGCCAGAGCAGCGCCGGCACCGACCAGCGCCGTCACGTACCCTCGCCCACCGCCGGTCCTGGCCGTCCGCACCGGAGACGACGGCGCCTCAGGGGGGGTGTCGCCGGCCCGCCGGGCCAGCCAGACGAAGAACGGCGCCCCCACCAGGGCCGTGACCACGCCGGCGGGCAGCTCGCTGCTGAGCGAGGTGTTCCGGACACCGCGCGCCACGGCGTCGGCGCCGATCAGGAGCACCCCGCCCCAGACCGCCGCGCCGGGCAGGAGCAGGCGGTGACGGGTCACGCCGGACAGACGGACGAGATGGGGCGCCACCAGGCCGACGAAGGCGATAGGCCCGGTGAGCGTCACCGCGGTGGCGGAGAGGAACACGGCCAGGGCGAGGGCGCCCAGTCGTACGCGGGCTACCGCCAACCCGAGGGCGCGCGCCAGGTCGTCGCCCAGCGACAGCACGTCGAGGGCCCGGGCCAGGAGGAGGGCAGCCATGCCCGCCGCGACCAGCCTGGGCCAGGCCGCAACCACGTCCGAGGAGCCCGTCTGCACGAGCGTGCCCTGGCCCCAGAAGAACAGCCCGGCCGTCTTCTGCTGGAACAGCAGGAGGAGGACGGCGGCGAGAGCCGACAGGGCCAAGGTGACCGCCATGCCTGCCAGCACCAGCCGGACCGGTGTGAGCGAGACGCCGGCGGCGACGGCGTACACCAGCGCCGCCGCCGACAGCCCCCCCAGGAACGCCGCCCCCAGCTGGGAGGTGTCGCCCGGGCCCACCCCGGCGACCGTGGTCGCCACCACCGCCAGGTAGGCACCGGCGTTCACGCCCAGGGTCTCGGGCGCCGCCAGGGGGTTGCGGGTGACGCTCTGGCACAGGGCCCCCGAGATGCCGAGCGCCGCCCCGGCGATGACACCGGCGGCGGCCCGGGGCAGCCGGGCCCCGTAGACCACCGCCTCAGCCCGCTCCGAGGCGTCCCCCACGAGCACGCGCAAGAGCTCGACCAGGTCGACGTCGGCCCGCCCCTGGGTGACGTGCAGCCCGACCACGGTGACCAGGGCCGCCACCCCGACGCCCACCACCAGCACGCCTCGCGTCCACCGCGGGGGGGCCAGGCCGACACCCGGAGCGACGGCCCGCTCCGACGCCACGGCAGGGTGGCTACGCCGTCAGCACGTCGGCGACCACCTCGACCAGCTTCTCGGCGGACACGGGCCCGCCGAACAGCCACGTCTCGGCGCCGAGGGGGTAGGCGCGGTCCTCCTGGACGAAGGCGAGGTCCTGCCACAGGGGGTTGCCGGCGAAGCTCTCGGCGACGATGTCGTCGCCGGCCTGCACCGAGTAGAGGAGGTTCGCCTGTTCGGCGGCGGTCAGCGCCTCGAGGTCCACCGTGTTGAAGCCGAACCGGTCGGGCTCGCCCCCCCAGGCGTTCTCGAGCCCGATCTCCTCGAGGATCCCCACCGCCATGGCGTTGTCGGTGAAGACCCGCAGCGTCGGCACCTCTTGGGCGGTGAAGCCCTGGGCCACCACGAACTCCTGGGTGGCCAGCCCGGCCTCGACGAGGCGGGACCCCGCCTCGTCGAAGGCCTCCTCCATGTCCGCCAGCACGGCCTCGGCCCTCTCCGAGGCGCCGACGGCGGTCGCGATC
Organism: Acidimicrobiales bacterium; assembly: GCA_050742255.1. Classification (GTDB taxonomy): domain Bacteria; phylum Actinomycetota; class Acidimicrobiia; order Acidimicrobiales; family CADCSY01; genus JBOGHU01. The sequence goes on along the minus strand of JBOGHU010000024.1, from coordinate 9,898 downwards.
TGACGGAAGGTCTGCTCCATCTCCTCCAGCTGGCCGATGGCCCCGGAGCCCTCGGGGTAGGGGTCGAAGAGCAGGGTCGGGGCGATGGCGGACAGCTGGTCGTAGATTGGCTCGTGGCGGAACTGCGGCCCGATGATCAGATCGGGCTCGAGGCTGGCGATGGCCTCGAGGCTGGGCTCCTGGCGGGTGCCGACGTCGGTCACTCCTGGGGGCAGCTCCGGGTCGCCGACGAACTGGCGGTAGCTCTCCACGTCGGCCACGCCGACGGGGTCGACGCCGAGGGCGACCAGGTCCTCGGCGTAGACGAGCTCCAGCGCGACGACCCTCTCCGGCACCTCGTCGAGCTCGAGGGTGCCGAGCGCGTGGTCGACCGTGATCGTCCCGGCCGGGGTCGCCTCGGTGGCCTCTCCGGTGGGGCTGGTGGGATCATCGGTGCTGCCGCAGCCGGACGCTAGCAGGACGAGCGACGCGATCAGGGCGGCGGTGGACATGCGCATGGGCGTGAGGTCCTTTCGTTCGGTTGGGGGGCTTGAGCCGGTCACCGCAGGAGGGCGGGGCGTCCGTAGGGCAGACAGGTCGGGAGCCCCGTGGCGGGATCGGTCAGGACGGTGACCTCGACCTCGAACACGGCGCTGATGGTCTCGGTGGTCATCACCTCACCTGGTGGTCCCACCGTGACCATGCGGCCGGCGGACAGGAACGCCATGCGGTCGGAGACGGAAGCCGCCTGGTTGAGGTCGTGCAGCACCATCCCGACCGTGATGCCCTCCTCGTCGACCAGCCGGCGGACCAGCCCCAGCACCTCGACCTGGTAGCGGATGTCGAGGAAGGTCGTCGGCTCGTCGAGGAGGAGCACACCGGCCCGCTGGGCCAGCGCCATCGCCATCCATGCCCGCTGCCGCTCACCGCCGGAGAGGCTGTCGACGGCTCGGTCGGCCAACGGCGTGGTGCCCGTGGCCGAGATGGCCCAAGCCACCGCGTCAGCGTCCTCTGCCGTGGTCGTCCCGAGAAGGCCCTGGTGGGGGTAACGGCCGTAGCCGACGAGCTCGCGGACGCTCACGCCGCCCGGGGCGGAGAGGCCCTGAGGCAGGAGGGCCAGCCTCCTGGCCACCTCCTTGGTCGGGAGCCGGGCGATGTCCCGACCGTCGAGGTAGACGGCGCCGCCGTCGGGCTTGACCAGACGGGCCAGAGCGTTGAGCACCGTGCTCTTGCCCGAGCCGTTGGGGCCCACGAGCGTCGTGACCGCGCCGGGCTCCAGCTGGAGCGACACCTCGGGCACGGCGACCACGTAGCCGTAGCGAACCTGTAGGGCACTCGTACTAAGCGGTAGAAGGCTCCCCTTATGGATCAGGGAAGGCTAGCAGACGAGAGACGTGGCGCTTCGCCCCAGGACCGGCCTTCAGGGCTCGCCCACCTGCCAGGCGCCGGTGTCCACCACCTCCTGGGCCACGTCCCTGAGCTTCAGGTTCGCCCGCTGGGACACCGAGCGGAGGATCTCGAACGCCCGCTCGGGGCTGCAGCGCTCCCGCTCCATGATGATGCCCTTGGCCTGACCGATGAGGTCACGGGACTTCAACGCCTCGTTCAGGTGCCCCACCAGCGCCTGGGTCTGGGCGTAGGCCTGGGCGTTGGCCAGGGTGACCGCAGCGTGGGTGGCCAGCTCGTAGGCAGCGCGCTCGTCCGCCTCCCCGAACGGGTCCGAGCGCGAGTACAGGTTGAGGGCCCCGACGACCTTCTCCCGCACCAGCAGCGGGATCGAGTACGAGCTGACCAGGCCCTCGAGGGCGGCCTCCTGCCTGTACCGGGGCCAGCGGACCTCGGTGGCGACGGACTCGCACCTCACCACCTCGCCGCTGCGGACGGCGGCGAGGCAGGGGCCCTCGTCGGCGGCGTACTGGCGCTCGTCGATCCGCCGGGCGACGTCGCTGGTGGCGACGCGGGTGCCCACCCGTCCCTCCACGGCCATCGAGACGCCACAGGAGTCGCAGGTCGGGATGACCCTCACCGCCAGGTCGGCGGTGCGACGGAGGGTGCTGTCGAGGCTCTCCTCGGCCAGCAACAGCTGGGACAGCTCGGCCACGAGGTCCCCCAGGTCGTCCGGTTGTGGTTCCAAGGGCCCCTTCCTTGTGCGAGCTGTTGCTGAGAGGACCGGCAGGGCCCCGGGATGTCCACCTCCGATAGTACGCCAACGTACACACGGTTGCGCAAGAGGGGGCCCTTCTGCAAAGGTGGCGGCGGTTGAGCCACCAGCCGCTCCCGGGGCCGCCCCCGGCGACGTGGCCCCCGCCGGGCGCCCAGCGATCGCCCCTCGGGGTGCTCACGTCGTGAGCCGACGGGAGACCCAGAAGACGAGCGCGGCGCTCGGCCGAGCCAGCGGACGGCGACGGGCCGGCGGCGTGACGGAGGGCCCATGCCTGAGCCGAGCCGAGCCACCGGCAACCGCCTCCTCGACACCCTCCCCGAGCCGGACTTCGACCGGCTGAAGCCCCTCGTCACCGAGGAGTGGGGGGAGATAAAGCAGGTCCTGCTCGAGCCCGGGGCCCGCATCCAGACCGTCCACTTCCCGGCCAGCGCCGTGGTCTCGGTCCTCACCGGCATGGACGACGGCTCGGGGGTGGAGATCGCCACCATCGGCAGCGAGGGCATGGTGGGGTCGCCGCTCTTCCTGGGCTCGGCTTTCATGCCCAGGCGGGAGTGGGCCCAGGTCCAGGTCCCCGGGGGCATCCTGACGATGGACGCGTCCGCGTTCGGGGAGGAGGCAGGGCGGGAGGGGCCCTTCCGCGACATCGTCCAGCGCTACGTCCAGGCCCTGTTCAGCCAGGTCTCCCAGCAGGTGGCCTGCAACGGCCTGCACTCGGTCGAGGAGCGCTGCAGCCGCTGGCTGCTGCTGACCCACGACCGGGTGGGCTCCGACGAGTTCCCCCTGACCCAGGAGTTCCTCTCCCAGATGCTGGGGGTGCGGCGGGCCTCGGTGACGGTGGCGGCTGGCGCCCTCCAGCGGGCCGGGTTCATCCGCTACCGGCGGGGCCAGATCGCCCTCGTCGACCGGGAGGGCCTGGAGGGCTCGTCGTGCGAGTGCTACCAGGTGATCCGCGACGAGTTCGACCGCCTGCTGGGTAATCTCTAAGGGTGGGCTGGGGTGGGTTGCGCCGGGCCTTCGGGCTGGCGCGCCGGGGGAATGCCGCTGGTTGGGCGAGGGTTGCCACAACGGTGGAGCAGCCGGCAGAGGGACTGGACGCCACACAGGAGCAGGCCTTCGCCGACCACGTCGTCCCCGAGCTCGACCTGCTGTGGCGCGTGGCCCTGTCGCTCACCCGCAACCCCTCCGACGCCGAAGACCTGGTGCAGGACACCCTGCTCCGTGCGTTCCGGGGGATCGGTGGCTTCGACGGCCGCCACCCCCGGGCGTGGGTGCTCACCATAATGCGCAACGCCCAGATCAACCGCGTCCGGCGCCGGCGGCCCGAGCTGCTCCGCGACGCCGAGGAGATCCACCGCCGGCCGCCGCTCGGCAGGCCGCATGAGGAGAGCGCCGAGAGCGTCGTGGTGGCCGGAGGCTTCGACGCCGCCGTCGACGCCGCCCTGGCGTCCCTGCCCGAGCGCTACCGCCAGGTCGTGGAGCTGGTGGACGTGGACGGCCTCCGCTACAAGGAGGCAGCCGAGGCGCTGGGCATCCCCGTGGGGACGGTGATGAGCCGCCTCCACCGGGCCCGCCGCCGGATCCAGGCCCACCTGGCCGCCACGGAGCACGCACCGAGGAAGGTGGAGCGATGATCGACCGCCACCGGTGGCAGCTGGCGTCCGGGCGGCTCGGGTGCCGCGAGGTCGGCCGGATGCTGCAGTTCTACCTCGACGGCGAGATCGACGAGCTGGCTGCCCGCCGGATTGCCCAGCACCTCGACGACTGCCGGCGCTGTGGGCTGGAGGCGGTGACCTACACCGAGGTCAAGCGGGCATTGCGGCGCCGGGGGGACCTTGTCGACGACGGCTCGGTGGAGCGGTTGCGCACCTTCGCCGCACGCCTGGCCCGGGGCGAGGTCGAGGCTGGCGACACCGACTCGGGCACCTCGACGGGGACCTGAGGCACCCGAGGCATGGAGATCCACCTCCCGCGCCGACGCCGGGCCCGGCCGGGCAGCTCCCGGCCAGGCTGCTCTCCGCCGCGTGGGTGAGCGCGGGCGGGTGACCGGTGTGCCGGCGGGGCCCCTCCCACCCCCTGCACCGAGGGTCCGGTGACCGCCCAGCTGGGGGACCCCGGACAGGCCCGTTCGGCGGCGGCGCTGACCCTGGGGTGCGCAGGGTTCGTGCTGCTGGCCGTGGCGGGCGAGGTGCTCGGCGGCGTCGGGGCCAACTCGCCGGCCCCGGCATGGGCCGAGATCGTCGTCCCCCTGGCCTGGCCCCGGCCCCTCCGCATCCTGTGGTGGCTGGCCGTGGCCGCCGCCGCCGGTGGCTTCCGCCTCGGGCTCCACCGTCTGGGGATGCCCCAGCGCCGGTGGGTCGTGGTGGCGTCGGTGGCCCCGTTCCTCATCTTCGCCGCCGGCATCGCCGCCGGGACCAGCTGGGCCACCTGGCACTGACCGGCGCCGGGCGCTCAGCCGGTGACCAGGGTGGCGAGGGCCCAGATGGCCGCCAGTGACCCCACGCCGATCATCACCAGGCTGCGGGCCAGGGGGGCCCGCGCCGGCCGCCCGCCATCCTGGCCGGGTGGTGGGCGCAGCAGGGCCAGGCCGGTGCCGAGGGCCATGGCCCCGCCCAGCGCCAGCACGAGCAGTGGCAACAGGTTCTCACCGAGGAACACCGGCGACCTCCGAGGGGTGGTCGGTCGAGCCCAGCCTGGCCCGCCGGCCCTGGTCAAGAGCCCAGCGTGGCCCGCCGGCCCTGGTCAAGAGCCCAGAAGCTCGGCGAAGAGCGCCTCGTAGCGCATGAGGTGCCGACTGCCGAGGAACAGCTCGGCCGCTCGCTGGCGCGCCTGCTTGCCCAGCTGGCGGGCCAGGGACACGTCGTCCAGGCACCGCTCGACGGCCGCCCCGAATGCCGCCAGATCGGTCGGGTCGGCGATGAGCAGGCCGTGCTCTCCGTCGACGATCTGGTCCTGGATGCCGCCCACCGCGCTGGCCACGATCGGGCGGGACTTCCACATGGCCTCGGCCACGGTGAGCCCGAACCCCTCGGCCAGGCTCTTCTGCACCACCACGGTGGCGTGTCGCTGGACGGCGTTGACGATGGCCGCGTTCTCCTCGATGTCGGCCATGGGCAGGCACACCAGCTGGACCCGGGTGCGTACGGCATGGGGGAGGTCCTGCCAGGCCCGGATGCACTCGGTGAAGACCTCCGCCCCCTCGGGGTCGTCGGCCACCCCGCTCACGTTGGGGCCGACCAGCACCAGGTGGGCGGGACTGGCCCCGTCCACGTGCTCGGCGAAGCCCGCCATCACCCCCTGCATGTCCTTGAGGCGGTCCCAACGGGAGACCTGCACCACGAGGGGCGTGTCGGGCATCGGCGCCGGACCGGCCCGCACGATGTCGGCGTGGTGGTCGACCCGGCCCGGTGAGCCGTCCCGGCGGGTGAAGGCGGCCGAGGCCCGGGCGGGGTCGCCCTGGATAAGGCCCACGTGGGCCAGCACCCCCTGGACGGTCGAGGTCGGCATCTCGGAGTTCTTGGCCGAGAAGGGGTCGATGGAGGGGCTGATGATGTGCACCCGCTCGGTCAGCCAGCTGGGGACGTAGGCGGTGCGGGAGAAGACGTAGGCGTGGGCCCCGTCGAGGTAGCGGCGCAGGAACGTCCAGGAGCGCTCGACCAGCTGGTTGGACACGTCGATGCCGATGTGGCTGCGCCACACGGTGGTCGCCCCCGTGCCCAGCATGGCCGGCACCAGCCCCGCCGTCTGGGGGTCGTGCAGCAGCACGATGTCGCCGGGGCGGACGATGGCCAGCAGCTCCTCGGCGTTGGCCTTTAGGACCTCCTCGTAGTGGGCGTGCTCGGTCGGGCCCAGGGGTCCCCCGTCTCCGGGAATCCCGTGCAGCCCGTTGTGCAGGCGCTTGGTGATGCGGAACAGCTCGGGGTCGCCCTCGATCACCAGCCAGCGGGCGTCCACCCCGGCCCCCCGGCTGTAGGCCAGGAGGGGTTGGAGCATCTCGGCCACGCCGCCGCCGGTGGCCGTGGAGTTCACGTTCCACACGGTGCGGCCGTCGAGCAGGCGGCTGGCTGCCGCCGCCGCGGCGCGCAGCTGCTCGGTCTGCTCGGCCCCGATCAGCGGTTCGAACCGCGCCAGGGGCACCGCCTGGAGGGAGACTTCGGTGAGCTTCACAGGTCCGCAGGTGACGGTAGGGGACGGTGGCCGCCCCCACAACCTCGCTGGCCCGCCGGAGCCGCCCTCCTTGGGCCAGTCGATGCGGGCGGCATCTATTGACTGCCACGGGGTCCAGTTGGCAGCATCCCGTGCCGCACGACCGGACGGCGCCGCCGGGGATGGCCGGCCCGAGGGAGCGAAGGAGCGTGACATGAGCACCGGGCCGGCCAGGGAGGGCAGGGTGGGCGGGTGGGCGCGGGGAGGCAGGGCGAGGCGTGCCCGGGTACGCTCGAAGCCCCTCGTGGTGGCCGTGGCCACCGGGCTGGCCCTGGTGGCGGCCACGCCCGGGCCCGCCCAGGAGAGCGGGGCCCCCACGGTCACCCCTTCGGTCCAGGTCACCGACGACGTCACACCGGGGCGCGTCCACACCGAGCCCCAGGTCCTGGTGCATCCCGAGGATCCTGGCACCGTCGTGATCGTGGAGGCGGAGTTCGTGTCGTCCACCTGCCAGGTGCACGTGAGCCGCGACGGCGGTCGGACCTGGGCCCTGGCCAGCGGGCGGCCCACCCCGCCGCAGTACCGGGCGTGCTCCCGGCCCACCTTCGGCCCCTTCGAAGCCGCCGGCTTCGGCGTCGACGGCACCCTGTACGTGGCCGGCGCCGGCTCGGAGACCAGCGGTGGCAGGGGTCCCACCGACGCGTTCCTGGCCCGCAGCACCGACCTGGGCGAGAGCTGGGACTTCACCATCATCGACCGCTCGAGCGAGGAGGAGTTCACCGCCGGCGACGGGTCCTCCCTCACCGCTCTGCAGCGGTACGAGTACATCCGCATGGCGGTTCACCCCTCCGACCCGAACCGGGTCTACGTCGGGTGGCGCTACCGGGACGCCCAGGGGGAGGCCCCGCCCCGGAGCCTGGTGGCGGTGTCCACCGACCGCGGCCGGAGCTTCGCCGAGCCCGCCGACATCATGGCCGCGACCTTCTCCCGGGACGAGGTCCAGGGCTCCGACGTGCCCGCCCTGGCCGTGGCCGAGGACGGCACGATCTACGCCTTCACCAAGGAGCGGCCGCCGTCCGCCCCGCCCCCGCCCCCCGGCGCCCCGAGCCCCCCGGAGCCGCAGCGCCCCTCGGCGCCCCCCGTTCCCGCCAACACCTGCCAGACCTCCGCCGCCTTCACCACCACCACGGCCGCACCCGAGGCCACCGAGGCCGCTCCCCAGACCACCACCACCGCGCGGCCCGGGCCGGGCCAGCCGGGTGCCGGCGCCCGCCTGCTCATGGCCAGGTCCACCGACGACGGGGCCACCTGGGAGGCCTCGGTCGTCGACGACAGCGGACTGGCCTGCGTCCCCTGCCTCACGACGCCCGAGGCCGAGGTGGACCCGACCACGGGCGACCTCTACGTGGTGTTCGAGCAGAGCGGCTCCCCCCCGCCCAACGCCCGCGACGACCGCGACATCTGGTTCCTGCGCTCCTCCGACGGCGGTGAGACCTGGAGCGAGCGCCTCCGGGTCAACGACGACGAGGGCGGCCACGACCAGATGTTCCCGGGGATCAGCATCGCCCCCAACGGCCGCATCGACCTGGCCTGGCACGACTTCCGCACCGATGCCCTGTACAACCCGGAGGGCACGGGCAGGACCGACCGCAGCGAGGTGACCTGCTGGGACGTGTTCTTCACCTACTCGACCGACGGAGGCCGGACGTGGGCCTCGAACCTGCGAGTGAGCGACCGCTCCATGAACCAGTACGAGGGCTACGCCTTCCACCCCCTCCAGGATCTGCGGGGCCCCATGGGCGTGGCCTCGACCGACCGGGCCACCTTGGTGGCGTGGGCCGACTCCCGCAACGGCCGGGTGGACCTGCCCACGGAGGACGCCTACGCGGCCACGGTGGCGTTCGGGCCCGGCGAGGAGACCGAGCCGGCCGTCAAGGCGACGTCGCTGGGCCTGGGGGTGGCCGTCGGTCTGGTCGGTGCGGGCCTCCTCCTGGTCGCCTTCGTCCGGCTGCGGCCGGCGAGCCGCAGGTCCGGGGAGGCCACGACGGCCTCGAGCTAGCGCCGCGTGGTGGTCTAGATCCCCCGGGCCATGTTGGCGAAGCGGGTGTAGCGGTCGAGGAAGGCGAGGCGGACCATGCCCGTGGGACCGGACCGGTGCTTGGCCACCAGCACCTCGGCGGTGCCCCGGTCGGGCGAGTCGGTGTTGTACAGCTCGTCGCGGTAGAGGAACATCACCACGTCCGAGTCCTGCTCGAGGGATCCGCTCTCCCGGAGGTCGGCGAGCATGGGGCGCTTGTCGGCCCGCATCTCGAGGTTGCGGGAGAGCTGGGACAGGGCCACCACCGGCACCTCGAGCTCACGGGCCAGGATCTTCAGGCCCCGGCTGATCTCCGACACCTCCACCTGGCGGTTCTCGGCCTTGGTGCGGCCGGTCATGAGCTGGAGGTAGTCGATGACGACCAGGCCCAGGTCGCCGAGCTTGGACTTGAGCCGCCGGGACTTGGCCCGGATCTCCATGACCGAGACCTGGGGGTTGTCGTCGACGTAGAGGGGCGCCTCGGCCAACCGTCCGATGGCATGGCTGATCTTGGTCCAGTCGGACTCGGCCAGGCGCCCGTTCCGCATCCGGGAGCTGTCGACGCGGGCCTCGGCGCACAGCAGCCGCTGGGTGATCTCCAGGTGGCTCATCTCCAGCGAGAACACCAGCACCGGGCGGTGCGCCTCCAAGGCGGCGTGGGCGGCCATGCCGAGGGCGAACGAGGTCTTGCCGGTGGCGGGACGGGCCCCGACCATGACCAGGCTCGAGGGCTGCAGGCCGGAGAGGAGCTCGTCGAGGTCGTGGTAGCCGCTCGGGAGCCCGGTGATGGCGTCACCCTTCTCGTACAGGGTCTCCAGGCGGGTCAGGCTGGCGTCGAGGAGCTCCCGGATGGGGGCGAGGGTGTCGCTGACCCCCCGCTGGGTCACGTTGAAGACCATGGCCTCGGCCCGGTCCGCAGCGGCGGGGACGTTGTCGGGCAGCGAGTAGCCCAGCTCCGCGATCTCACCGGCCACGGAGATGAGGCGGCGCAGCAGGGCGTGCTCGGAGATGATGCGGGCGTAGCGGGCGGCGTTGGAGGTCGCCGGCGTGCGGGCCTGGATGGTCACCAGGACGGCGGGTCCGCCCACCGCGTCGATCAGGCCTCGGCGGCGCAGCTCGTCGGCGACCGTGACCGGGTCCGCCGGCTCTCCCGCCGCGTACAGGGAGGAGACGGCGTCGAAGATGTGGGCGTGGGCAGGCTTGTAGAACGCCTGGGCCGACACCCCGACCTCGGCGGCCGCCACGATGGCGTCAGTCGAGAGCAGCATGGCACCCAGCAACGACTCCTCGGCCTCGAGGTCGTGGGGGGGCACCCGACCGTCGCGCCCCGGGCGGGGCTGGATCTCGGCGACGGCCATGGCCCCTAACCCTCCTCCCTCGTGCCTGTGGGACGCCAGAGGAACAACCCTGTGAACTTCCGGTGGACAGATGTGGACGACGCCTGCACCAGGGTGCCCCACGCGGGCCTGCCGGGCGCGGATGGGACCGTGCCCCGGGCCCCCCGGGCGCCCCTGGGGGCCCCCGCTCAGCCGGCG
>JBOGHU010000023.1:0-6242 GCA_050742255.1 Acidimicrobiales bacterium | reverse complement strand
CCTCCGACATCGGTGTGGCCGCCCAGCACGCCAGGCTCACCGTGACCCGGCCGGGCGGCCAGCGGAGGCCGATGCCGTCGTTCGTCATCACCACCGACGGGGTGAGCATCCAGCCGCTGGAGCCGGGCGCCTCCCTCCACGCCGAGACCAGGTTGTTCTGGAGCACCAACGGCTTCGCCTTCGACGGACCGGGCAAGCACCGGGTCGGGCTGGAGGTCGCCTGGGCCCAAGACGGCGTCGGCTTCGGGGTGGGAGCCAGCACCGACGTCTGGGTGGGCTACCCCCAGAGCTCGGCCGACAACGACGCCGCCGCCCTCCTGCTCGACGACCAGGTCGGCATGTACGTGGCCTTGGGGGGCGACGCCCCGCACCTCACCGACGCCCTGTCCCGGCTCTGGGACGTGGCGGCCACCGCCGGCGAGGGAGACGTGGCCCCGCCCCGGGCCCTCCGCGGCTTCGACGGCCTGATGCCGGCGCCCGCCACCGTCGACGTCAGGGCCCCCGAGCGGGAGCCGGTCGGCGACCGGGCCAGGGACGAGGCCAGGTCCGGGGCCCGAGCCTGAGCCACTCGGGGGACCATTTGCCCAGCACGAGGCGCGAGAATCGGTTCGTGCGCGTCTCGGTGACACAGCAGGGGGGCATGTTCGACCTCGACCAGACGGTCGAGGTCGCGGACGGCGTCGCCCGGCTGGTCGACCGGGGAGAGGTCGCCTCCGAGCGTGCGCTCGACCGGCGTACCGAGACCGACGTCACGAAGCTGGCGGGCCGGTGCGCCCGGGCCATCGCCGGCGCCGGCCGGCCGGCACCGAGCCGGGGCGTCTACGACGCGATGACCACCACCGTGGCCATCGACGACGGCAAGGCCGTCCACACGCTCATCATGAGCTCGGGCGACGATGTTCCCGAGGAGGTCGGCCAGCTCATCGACGCGGTGATGCGCGCCCCCTACGAACCCACGCAGGAGAAGGGCGCCCGCCCGCCGAGCTGAGAGCCTGGCGCAGCTAGTGGAACCTCTCGCTGAGGGCACGGCCGATCACCTCGCCATGGCGGCCCTTACCGCCCCTGCCGGCGGGGAAGAGGGCGGCGTCGGCGGCAGTGAGGGCGGCGCCGGCCTCCGCGACACTCACAGTCGTCGGCGCGAAGTACAGGCTCTCGGCGACGACGGCATCGGCGACCGACGCGCCGACGGTGGTCCTGAGGGCCCACAGCACGTTGGCCCACGCCTCGCCGAGCACGTACTTGGGCACACCGTCGAGGTCGCCGGCCAGGTGGATGCCGGCCTTGGCGCAGTTGCGGGCGCCGTCGCGGCGCCACATCACGTAGTCGCCGAAGCGAGGGTCGTCCAGGGCGGAGCAGGAGAAGTAGTCGCTGTAGCCCTCGCTCAGGGCGAGGGCCTGGGGCGCCGGGGTATCCGACAGGCGGCAGATGGCGTGGGTGACGGCGTGGCCGACCTCGTGCAGCACCATGTCGGCGGAGCGGGCAGCGCTGCGGTCGGGTGGAAAGTCGCCGAACGTGAGCATGCCCCGGTCGGGGTGAAAGAAGGCGTTGTTGGCGCTGGCTGCATGGTGGACCACCACCTGCAGCGGCTTGAACATGGGGGCGTCGAACAGCTCTGGTCGCACGAGGCCGGCGAAGTAGCGCAGCGCCTCGCTGACGTGGTGGTAGGCGGCGGCCTCGTCGAAGGCCCGGTTGGCGGGATCGAACAGGAACGAGCGGCCCGCTCTGGTCCACGCCTTCCCGCCGTCGGGCACCACCTTCACCCGAGCACCGCACAGGGAGTCGGTGGGGTCAGGGCCGAGATCGCGCAGGCAGACCCGCCCAGGCGCCGGGCTCCGCATCGGATTGCCGGCGAAGGCGAATGCCTCGCCGAAGAGGGCCGGTACCGAGGCTGGGTAGACCAGCAGTGGCGAGAGGGTCCCCGCGTCCAGGAACACCCGGATGTCGGCGATCGGGTCGGCCAGTGGCACCTTGGCGAACCACGCCCACAAGCCCGCGCCCTGCACCGGCATCAGCACCGGCCGGAGCCTGAGGCGCGCCCCCTTCTCGATCGCGAACTGCTGGCGGATGGCATCGCGGGCCGTTCGCGCTGCAGATCGCCCGGGTGGCGGCCCGGGATCGCGGTCGGCCAGGTCGCCCACCGGGTGCCCGGTCACGCCGTAAGCGCCGGCCCCGTCGTAGTGCACGACGAACCGTCCGCCCACGACATCGCAGCCACGCACCCGCTGCTGCACGACGACGTGGGAACCGGTCGCCGATTCCAGCACGTGCACCTTGCGCCGGTCGGCGCCCTCGGTCGCCGGGCCCGGCGGAAGGACGCTGGCGGCGATGGCCTGATCGTCCGAGGGGATCTCGGCCCTGGCTCGCGCCGGCTCGACGATCCGGCGCTGGGCCATCAGGTTCAGCGTGCTGGCCGGCCCGACCTGGCGCACCTTGACGTCGAACGCCCCCGAGGCCCGCTGCACCGAGTCCCTCACCCGCACCCCGGGCGTGCCGAGGACATCGCCGAGGTCCACGCCGACATGGTTGATGGCAGACCACGCCGTCGGCATCGAGATGGCCATGTCAGTCCCGAAGGCGGGTGGCCAGCCACCGTGCGAAGCGTGGATCCCGCCAGTAGCTGGAGTGGAACGACAGGTCGGTGGGGATGCGCTCCTGCGTGAGCCGGCGGTCGTCGACGGCCATGGTCGCGCCGCCCGTACCGCTGACGTCGAGCACCCGGTGGATCACGAAGGCGAGCGGGTCGAGCTCCTGCCAGACGTTGGTCCAGCTGGCCACCTGGATCGCCAGCGACTGCCGGCCGGGGCCGGCGCCGAAGCCGTCCCCGGTACGCCGGAGCCCCTGCAGCTCGGAGAAGAGTGACACCTGGGTGCCGAAGGTCACGAGGTGGCGGACCTGGCGCTCGTCCAGCGACGTGGGGTGGTCGGCGGTGCCGTCCACTGACGCGCCCATGAGCCACTCGACGGCGACGAGGGCGCCGAGAGAATGGGCCACGACGTCGACCGGTCCGCCACCACTGGCCTCGAGGGCGTCGCGATAGGCATCGTCGAGGCGGCCACGGATCAGGGGCCCCTTCGACTGGTAGGCGAACACGTCGCCGAGGGTGTGGGCCACCGTACCGCCGAGACCGACCTCGGCCTGGCGGAACGTCCTGACGAGGAGGTCGACAAGGATGTCGTCGATCCGCTCGAGGACGCCGACGAGCCGGTCCTTCACCCGATCCACGCCGAAGGCGCCGCTGGCCACCTCGGTCGTGCCGGCCGGTTCCGCCGTCAGCACGACATCGGCCAGCAGCGGTGCCACCTCAGCCGCCAGGGCCAACGAGTAGCCGGCGGCCGCCGCTTGCTGGGTGGCTCCGTGGAGGAGTGCCTCGGTGTCGGCCGGGACGCGCCCCGCCTTCACCTTCAGCTCCTCGGCGGCGGCGCCGGCCATCGCCGCCGCTGCCAGCACGAGCTCCTCGGGAGGCGGTGCGTCGAAGGCGCCCCGGGCCGCGGGCAGGACGGCGCTGTCGTGCTCGCCGGGAACCGACCGCAGCGGTCCCTCGGGGCCGAGGTCACCCCAGAACACCGGCCGCAGCCGGGCCGCGGCCACGTCGGCGAGCTGGGCCAGGCCGGTGACCGCAGCTTCGAACCCGCGGCGGTCGCGGTTTGCGACACCGTGGATGGCGAGGGCGACGGCCGCCATCAGAACGGCCTCGATGCGAGGAGCCAGATGCCGGTACCGAACAGGGCGAGCAAGGTCCCGAACTGCTTCAGCACCTCGGCGCCGACCTTGCCGAGCCTGGTGAGATCCTCCACCGTCGGGAACGCCCCGGCGGCGGCCGAGGGGCGGAAGGTCTCGACCGCGCTGATGGCCACGCCGGCGGCGACGCAGACCATGCCCAGCATCGCCGCCACCGTCCCGACCATCAAGCTCCCGACCATCGCCCCTCAGGCACCCCGTTGCCGCCTTGGCAGCTAGTGTCCGAAGCATACGATTGGGGCGGTGGGCCTGCCGGTGCGGCACGCCCGGGAAGTCGACCCATGGCGGCAACAGGATCTCTGCGACTCCTGATCGAGACCAGCGAGGGCGGCAACGCCGGCGAGCTGGCGCTGCGCAACGCGGTCGGCGCGCTGAGCGGGGCCGGTGTGTGGCACGTCGAGCGGCTCTTCCCAGGCGACGACCTCGACGACCGTAGCTTCATCGTGTCGACGGACCCGCGGGTGCCGATGACGCCACAGCAGGCCTTCCAACTGGCCTACCGGCTCGAGGCCGATCCTGGCATCACCGATGTCGAGCCCGACCTGCCGGTACCCGCCTACGCCCCCGAGGAGGAGCAGGCGCCGCCTCCCGGTGCCTTCGAGGCGCCACCGCCGTCCCCCGAGCAGCTCGCCTGGGCCCTCACCGCCATCCGCGGTCAGGACGCGTGGGGCCTCGCGCCGAAGGCAGGCGGCGCCTCGCGTGGCGCCGGCGTCCGGATCGGCCATCCCGACACCGGGTACACCCGCCACCCCGCGTTCGGCCCGCAGCTCGACGCGCTCGATCTGGTGCACGACCGCGACTTCGTGGGCGACGACGACAACGCCCTCGATCCCCTGGAGAGGTCCAGCGTCCCGCTGGCCAAGTTCCCGGGTCACGGCACCGGCACGGCAAGCGTCATCGTCGGCCGAGGGGGACAGCAGGGCGTGCTCGGGGTGGCGCCCATGGCGACGCTCGTACCGCTGAGAGCCGTGAACAGCGTCGTGCAGTTCTTCGACTCCGACGTCGCCCGTGCCGTCGGCTACGCCCGCCAGGCCGACTGCCACGTGGTCTCGATGAGCCTCGGCGGCAAGGGGTTCTTCGGGTTGCACAGGGCGATCGACAGGGCCCTCGACGCCGGGATGATCGTGCTCGCGGCAGCCGGCAACTACGTCCATCTCGTCACCGCGCCGGCCAGCTACGGCAACTGCATCGCCGTGGCCGCCATCGGCGAGGACGACCTGCCGTGGAAGGGCTCGTCGAGGGGCAAGGACGTCGAGATCTCCGCTCCCGGCTCGCGTCTGTGGGGCGCGGCCTGGCGCCTGGACGTCGAGCCGAGGGTGCCCTTCGTCTCGGTGAAGCACGGCACTTCCTTCGCGGTGGCCCACGTCGCCGGCGCCGCGGCCCTGTGGCTCGCCTATCACGGGCGGAGCTCGCTGGTGGCCCGCTACCCGGGTCGCCGGCTGCAGGCCGCGTTCCTGCACCTGCTGCGGACCGCCGGCCACCGACGGCCGGCAGTCTGGGACGACGACCTGTACCGGTCCTTCGGGGTCGGCATCGTCGACGCGCGCGCGCTCCTCGAGGCGCCGCTTCCCGACCCAGCGACCCTTGACGACCAGGTGGGGGCGTTCCCCGAGCAGCCTCCCGCGGGCCTGGTGAGGGTTGCGGCGGCCTTCGGCGAGCTTGACGAGGGTGCGGTCGCCGCCCGCCTCGTCGTCCTTCGGCTGGACCAGGACGATGTGGACCGGTTCGCCCCCGAGCTGCTCTACCATCTTCTCACCGACCTTCCCGCGGCCGCCGCCTTCGTCGCCGCCGACCCCGGTGCGGGCGCCTTCGAGTCCGTGTGGGTGCAGCGCCTCCACGCTCATGCCTCCACATCCCTCGCGGGTGCCATCGCCACCTGACCATCAGCCCGAGGGGTCCCCGAGGGGTTCGTTTGCGCGCGCTCGTCCCCGCTGGAGGTGGGTCGAGCGCACACAGGCTCGGCGGCACCGCACCCCGCCCGGCCGGGGCCCGGTGGTGAGCGGTGAAGGGCGATGGGGGATCAGGGACCCGGGTCCACCACCGTGGCGTGCCCAGCGGCGTCGGCCACCTCGATCTCGTCGCAGCCGTCACCGTCGGGATCGACGGCGACGGCTGCGACCGGGGCGGCGGTGGTGCCCGCCGGGGAGGCCGGGACCTCCGCCTCCCCGGAGGCCCAGGCGGGGAAGAGCCAGATGCGTCCGGTGGCGGGCCGCACCAGGCCGGGGGTGGCCAGCCCGTCGCAGTCCCAGTCGCCCACCACGACCAGGTCCCCCTCGGTCCCCACCGACCAGCGGCCGCTCCCGGCACTGACCACGCCCCCGGCCACCCTCACCTGCTCGCGGCACCCGTCGCCGTCGACGTCGGCGGCCAGGATCGGGCCGGCGGCTGCCTCGTCGACCGGGGCGCCCGCTGGTGGGGGGGGGCAGTCCGGTGGGGGCCAGACCCGCTCGGGCACAGGCGTCGGCGCCGACGGGGCGGGCGCGGGCCCGAGGCCGGGCGTGGCC
>JBOGHU010000022.1:0-15966 GCA_050742255.1 Acidimicrobiales bacterium | reverse complement strand
CTTCGAGCCCGAGACGATGGCGCCGGCGTGGCCCATCTTCCGGCCCGGCGGGGCAGTTGCCCCGGCGACGTACGCCACCACCGGCTTGGTCATCCGAGCGGCGATGTGCTCGGCGGCCCGCTCCTCCTCCGCGCCACCGATCTCGCCGATGAGCAACACCGCGGCGGTCTCGGGATCGGCCTCGAATGCCTCGAGGCAGTCGGCGAAGGTGGTGCCCGGGATGGGGTCACCGCCGATCCCGACGCACGTCGTCTGCCCGATGCCCTTGGCCGTGAGCTCGTTGAGGGCCTGGTAGGTCAGTGTGCCCGAGCGGCTGACCACACCGACAGGACCTCCGGGGCGGGCGATGTCGCCGGCGGTGATGCCGATGTTGCACCGGCCCGGGCTGATGATCCCGGGGCAGTTCGGGCCGACCAGTCGGGTGCCGGGGAAGTCGCGCTGCAACCGGGCCGCCAGGCGGATCTCGTCGTGCACCGGCACGCCTTCGGTGATGACCACGATGAGGCAGATGCCGGCCTCGGCCGCCTCGACGACGGCCGCCTCGACACCGGGGGCGGGCACGAACAGGCACGAGGCGGTGGCGGCGGTGGCGGCCACCGCCTCGGCCACGGTGGCGAACACGGGGATCCCCTCGACGTCGGTGCCAGCCTTGCGAGGGTTGGTGCCCGCCACCACCTGGGTGCCGTAGGCCCGGTTGCGCAAGCCGTAGAAGCGCCCGGCTGACCCGGTGAGGCCCTGGTAGACGACCTTGGTCGTCTCGTCGGCGAAGATCGCCACCGCTCAGGCCCCCTCGCGGGCCAGCTCGACGGCCAACTTGGCCGCCCCCGCCATGGTCGGGCGGGACTGGAGGCGGTCGGAGAGATGGGCGGCGAGCAGGGCCCGGCCCTCGCCGGCGTTGGTGCCGTCAAGGCGCACCACGACCGGCACCGTCAGCTCCCGCCGGCCGAGCGCGGCGATGATGCCCCTGGCGACCTCCTCGCCCTTGGTGATGCCACCGAAGACGTTGACCAGGACGGACCGCACGGTGGCATCAGCGGTGACCACCTCGAGCCCGCTGGCCATCACCTCGGCGCTGGCCCCGCCACCGATGTCGAGGAAGTTGGCCGGCCGCCCACCGACCTGGGAGACCACGTCGAGCGTGCTCATGGCCAGGCCGGCGCCGTTGGCGATGACGCCCACGTCGCCGTCGAGCCCGACGTACTGCAGGCCCTTCTCCCGGGCCAGCCGCTCGCGCCGATCGGTGACGTCGGTCGCCGCGAACGCCTGCCACTCGGGGTGGCGGAAGGCGGCGTTGCTGTCGAGGGTGACCTTGGCATCGAGCGCGACGACGGCACCGCCGGTGGTCAGCACCAGCGGGTTGACCTCGACCAGCTCGGCGTCGCCCTCACGGAAACAGCGGTACAGGGCGACCAGCAGCCCCGCCACTCCTGCCTGGGCGGCTTCGTCGATGCCAGCGTCGCCGGCCAGGCCCGACGCTTCGACCGGGCCAAAGCCGTCGAGGGCACCGATGTGGCGCCGGGCGACGGCCGCCGGATCGTCGGCCGCCACCTGCTCGATGTCGACCCCACCCCGGGCGGACACCATCGCCAGGTAGCAACGGGCGGTCCGCTCGACGGTGAAGGAGGCGTAGTACTCCTGGGCGATGCTGGTGGCCCGCTCGATGAGCACGCGGTGCACGGTGTGCCCTCGGATGTCCATCCCGAGGATGGCGCGGGCGTGCTCCTCGGCCTCACTTGGGCTCGATGCCACCTTGATGCCGCCGGCCTTGCCCCGGCCACCGGTGAGGACCTGGGCCTTCACGACGGCGGGGAAGCCGGCGGCGCCGGCTTGGTGGGCGGCCTCCCCGGGCGTGGTGGCCAGGGTGCCGGTGGTGACCGGCACGCCGTAACGAGCGAAGTAGGCCTTGCCCTCGTACTCGAGGAGGTCCATCAGGCCGACCGCTCCCTGGCGTCGAGCGCATCGGCCAGCCAGGTGGTGATCGCGGTGATGGAGGCGCCGGGGGTGAACAACTCAGCCACGCCCATGCCCTTCAGTGCCGCGATGTCGGGCTCGGGGATGATGCCGCCGCCGAACACGAGCACGTCGCCGGCCCCCCGCTCCTTCAGCAGCCGCAGCACCTTGGGGAACAGCGTCATGTGGGCGCCCGACAAGAGTGACAGCCCCACGGCGTCCGCATCCTCCTCGACCACCGTCCCGGCCACCTGCTCGGCCGTCTGGTGGAGGCCGGTGTAGATGACCTCGAAGCCGGCGTCGCGCAGGGCCATGGCGATCACCTTGGCCCCACGGTCGTGACCATCCAGACCGGGCTTGGCCACCACCACGCGATAGGGCCGTTCCATCTCCGCGACGGATACTAAGGGGCGTGGCCGAGACCCGCCCCTACCGCCCCCGCCCGAGGACGCCGCCCGGCACGGTGCTGGCCCTGTCCTCGGCCGCCGTGGTGATCGCCGGCGTCCTGGTCTGGTTGGCAGTCGTGTACGCGTCGCAGCGCCCCGACGAGGCCAACCTGGGCGACCCCGTGTTCCGGGTCGGCCGGGCCACCCGGCTGGCGGCGGAAGTCGCCGAACGGGGGCCGGCCCTCTTCAAGGATCCCCTCAACCGCGGGCGGGAGATATACCTCCAGCACCTCGGCGGCACCCCCGAGGAGGGATGGCTGGCCTTCGAGGCCTACGCCCCTGGGGCGGCCCGCGCGCCCCGCTGCCTGCTGGTGGTCGAGGGCCGCCGCTTTCGCGACCCGTGCGGGGGATCGACCTTCCCCGCCGACGGCACGGGGCTCACCGGCTACCCGGCCACGGTCGAGGCCGGCACCGTCGTCGTCGATCTGCGCACCTCGGGCGGGCCCCGCCCCTGACGGGCCGCCGTGGCCTCGGCAGGCTCAGGCGCGCTTCAGGGGCGCCCAGGAGAGGAGCAGGCGCTTCTCACCCACGCCGGGGAAGCGCACCACCGCCTCGGCCTTGTCGCCCGAGCCGATGATCTGCAGGATCACGCCTTCGCCGAACTTGGGGTGGACCACGTCGTCGCCGGCCCGGAGCCCCAACGTGTCGGCCCCCTTGTTGCGAGCGGCAGCGGGCCGCCGCGAGCCGGCGCCCCGCTGGGCCCACTCGACCAGGCCGGGGCGGCCCCCGAACCGCGAGGGCGCCGACCCGCCGGCGGTCACCATCAAGGGCCCGGGCACTTCCTTGAGGAAGCGGCTGGGCAGGTTGTACTGGGTCGACCCCCAGAGGCTGCGGCTGACGGCGTTGGTGAGGTACAGCCGGTGGCAGGCCCGGGTGATGCCCACGTAGCAGAGCCGGCGCTCCTCCTCCAGCTCGGCCGGCTCGCCCAGCGAGCGCAGGTGCGGGAAGACGCCGTCCTCCATGCCGACCATGAACACGGCTGGGAACTCGAGGCCCTTGGCCGTGTGCAGCGTCATGAGCACGACCGAGGAATCGTCGAGGCTGGCCTCGTCGGTGTCGGCCACCAGGCTGACGGCCTCGAGAAAGGCGTCGAGGTCGTCGTAGTTGCGGGCCGTGCCGACCAGCTCGTTCACGTTCTCGATGCGCCCGGCCGCCTCGACGGTGCGCTCGGCGTCGAGCTCGGCCTGGTAGCCGGTGCGGTCGAGGATGCGCTCGAGCAGGGTGGCGGGCCCCGCGCCCTCGGCGGCGTCGGCCCGAAGGCCTTCGAGCAGCTCGAGCAGCTCGCGCACGCCGTGGAGAGCCCGGCCGGTGACGCCGGCACCCTCCGCCGACTGGAGGGCGTCGCCGAAGGGCACCCCCGACGCCCTCGCCCAGGCGTCGAGACGCCCCATGCTGGTATCACCCACCCCCCGGCGGGGCACGTTGACCACCCGCTTGAGCGACACCTCGTCGGCCGGGTTGGCCACCGCCCGCAGGTAGGCCAGCAGGTCCTTCACCTCCTTGCGGTCATAGAAGCGGGGGCCGCCCACAACCCGGTAGGGGATGTTGCGGCGCACCAGCTCTTCCTCGATCACCCGGCTCTGGGCATTGGTGCGGTAGAAGGCGGCCACATCGCCCCACCGCAGCCCCTCTTCGTCGTGCAGGCGGCCGATCTCGCGCACCACCCATGCCGCCTCGTCGTGCTCGTCGGCCGCCCGCAGAGCCACGATGGGCTCGCCGCCGGCCTGGTCGGTCCACAGCGTCTTCGGCCGGCGCTGGGCGTTGTGGGCGATGACCGCGTTGGCGGCGTCGAGGATGGTCTGGGTCGAGCGGTAGTTCTGCTCGAGAACCACCACCCGGGCGTCGGGGAAGGCCGACTCGAACTCGAGCAGGTTGCGGATGTCGGCCCCGCGGAAGCGGTAGACGCTCTGATCGGAGTCGCCGACCACGCAGACGTTGCGGTGCCGGCGGCCGAGGAGCAGCACCAAGGCGTTCTGGGCGGCGTTGGTGTCCTGGTACTCGTCGACCAGCAGGTGGCGGAAGCGGGCCTGGTAGTGCTCGAGCACGTCGGGGCAGCGCCGCATCAGCTCGACCGCCTGCACCAGCAGGTCGTCGAAGTCGAAGGCGCTGGCCGCCAGCAGGCGGGCCTGGTACTCCCGGTAGATGCCGGCGATGCGCCGCTCGTAGGCGCCCGTGGCCCGGTCGTGGTAGGCGTCGGCGGTCACGAGGTCGTTCTTGGCCTGGCTGATGACGGCGTGTACGGCCCGGGGCGGGAAGCGCTTGGCGTCGACGCCGGCGTCACGGAGGATGTAGCCGGTGAGGCGGACGGCATCGGCCTGGTCGTAGATCGTGAACGAGGGCTTGTAACCCAGCCGGGCCGCGTCGCGTCGCAGCATGCGCACGCAGGCGGAGTGGAAGGTGCAGACCCACATCTTCTCGGCCACCGGCCCCACCAGCGCCGCCACCCGGGCCTTCATCTCGTCGGCCGCCTTGTTGGTGAACGTGATGGCCAGCACCGAGTAGGGCGAGGCGCCCTGGACGGCGACCAGGAA
The DNA here is from genome assembly GCA_050742255.1 of Acidimicrobiales bacterium. Classification (GTDB taxonomy): domain Bacteria; phylum Actinomycetota; class Acidimicrobiia; order Acidimicrobiales; family CADCSY01; genus JBOGHU01. Next base: position 11,039 of record JBOGHU010000022.1, on the reverse strand, counting down.
GGCCACCCGTCGGGTGAGGACCCGGGTCTTGCCCGAGCCCGCCCCGGCGACGATGCACAGCGGTGCCGCGTCGGTGGTCACGGCCAGGGCCTGGCCTGCGGTGAGCCCGTCCAGGAGCGCGGCGGGGTCCATGCCCGAAGCCTAGGAAGGGGGTGTGACGCGGTGGTGGATGGTCGGGCCCCACCGGGTGTCCCTGTAACCTCCTGCGGGTGAGGGAGCGGATCGGAGCGTGATGGCCCGCATCGCCGTCGCCGCCATCGGGCCCGACCGGCCGGGCATGGTCGCCGCCCTCACCGGGGCGCTCATGGAGCGGGGGGCGAACCTGGAGGACACGGCCATGACCAACCTGGCCGGCCACTTCGCCATGATGCTGGTGGTGGAGGTGCCGAGCGACCGGGACCCTGCGGCCCTGGAGGCGGCGGTGGCCGCCGAGGTGGCCGACCTCGGCCTCACCGTGGTGGTGCGTCCCCTGGCCCCCGAGGCGGTGCCGGGACCGCCGGCGGCGTCGAGCTGGGCGGTGTCGGTCTACGGTGCCGACCGGCCCGGCATAGTCCACCGCGTGACCCGCCTCCTGGCCGAGCACCGGGCCAACATCGCCGATCTCAGCACGCGGGTGGTGGGCCCGTCCGACGAGCCCGCCTACGTCATGCTCCTCGAGGTCACCCTCCCCCCCGGCGGGGACGCCGACCGCCTCGGGGCCGAGCTGGAGGTGCTGGCCGAGGACCTCGGCGTGGAGATCCACCTGCGTCCCGACGACGTCGAGACGCTCTGAGCAGACCGGGGGTGGTCCGCACCGTCCTGCTCCTCCCCGACCCCGTCCTGGCCCGGCCCTGCCAGCCGGTCGGGGACCTCGACAGGGGCGCCCTGGCCGTCGCCACCGACCTGGTCGACACGATGCGCGCCACGTCGCACTGCGTCGGGCTGGCCGCCCCCCAGATCGGCGTCCCGCTGCGGGCGTTCTGCCTCGACGTCACCGGGCACCCCAAGACCCGCTCCTGCCACGGCGAGATCGTCCTCTTCGACCCGGCCGTGGTCGCCTCGTCGGGCCGGGAGGTGGCCCGGGAGGGGTGCATGAGCGTGCCCGACCTCACCGGCGACGTGGCCCGGCCCGCCCGGGTCTGCCTCGAGGGGATCGGTCCGAACGGCGAGGCGCGCCGCCTCGAGCTCGACGGCTTCGAGGCCCGGGCCGCCCTCCACGAGCTGGACCACCTCGACGGACGGCTCTTCCTCGACCAGGTGGTGGCCGACGACCGGGTCTTCCGCCGTCGCGTCTACCGCTGAGCGAGCGGCTGGGGGGCTACGCTGCCAGGGGTGACGTTCCCCCGCCGCATGCTGAACGACGCCGAGGAGGTGGTGGTCGACCTGCGGCCCCACTGGCAGTTCCTCGCCGGTCCGGCGGCGGCGCTGGCGGCGGCCCCGGTGGCTCTGGTGGCGTTGGCCCTGCAGGGAGCGCCGGAGGTGTTCCAGGTCATGGCTGCGGTGGTGATCGTCGCCGTCCTCGGGTGGTTCGTGGTCCGCTACTGCCGGTGGGTCACCACCAACTTCGTGGTGACCACCGACCGACTGATCCACCGGGCCGGGGTGCTCACCCGCCGGCGGATCGAGATCCCCCTCGAGCACGTCAACACCGTGTTCTGCCACCAGAGCCTGGTCGAGCGGATCCTGCGATCCGGCGACCTCGTCATCGAATCGGCGGGGGAGAGCGGGCGCCAGAGCTTCTCCGACATCTCCCACCCCACCCAGGTCCAGAACGAGATCTACCGCCAGATAGAGGACAACGCCGCCCGCATGCGGCACGGGCACCCGGCCCGGGAGGGTGGCGAGGAGTCCGTGCTCGACCAGCTCGACAAGCTCGACCAGCTGCGCCGACGGGGCGTGATCAGCGACGCCGAGTTCGGGGCCAAGAAGACCCAGCTCCTCGACCGGCTCTAGCTCAGCCGGGCTCGTCCCGGATGACCGTCTCCTCGCGCCGCCGTCGGCCCGGCCCCCGCCCGTAGGGTCGGCCGTAGGGGGAGAGCCCGCCCCAGACCACCAGGAACAGCAGCAGGCCCAGCCCGCCGACGATCATCAGGATGATGCCCACGGTGTCGAGATCGATGCCCTGGACAACCACGTCGACCGCAAAGGTGAGGATGGCGCCCGCTGCCAGCAGGAAGACGGTGACCCCGATGCCCACGTCAGGGCCCTCCCTCGGCAGGCGGCCGGGAGGCGGGGGGCGGTGGCGACGACCGTCGCCACCCGGCGCTCACCGTCGCCACGGTGAGGCGGCCAACCCGATCACACCCAGGAGGGTCCCCCCGATCCCCCCGATGAGCATGAGTGCCGTGAATCCGTCCATCGCGACCAGCTCCCTCCTCTGCGTGCCACCACCGGCACGCTCTCCTGCTCTGTCGGTCATGGTAGCGCGCCCGGTCTGCCCCGGACCCGATGCTCCGTGCCATGATCCGACGTCGTGGCCACCCTGGTCCGGCTCGGCGCGGTCGAGGGACCGGGGTGACGTCGGTCCTGGCGGACCTGCACGCGGGCTGGGCGTGGATGGTCATAGTCGGCAACGGCCTGGCCGGGCTGTGGGCGCTCGGCGCCCACTGGGTCCCGGGGCTTCGGACCCGCGCCCTGTGGTGGTTCACGGTGGCGGCGGAGGTCGCCATCTTCGTCCAGGTCGGCCTGGGCGTGGCCATGGTCGCCGGCCAGGGCCTCGAGGCACCCCAGTTCCACATGTTCTACGGCTTCGTGGCCGTCATCACCGTGGGGATCGTCTACTCCTACCGGGACCAGATGCGTCACCACCTGTACCTGCTGTACGGGCTGGGCGGGCTGTTCCTCATGGGCCTCGCCATCCGGGCCCTGCTCATCAGGTAGGGCGCCGCTTCCTCTCCGCCGGGCAGCTCAACTACAGCCGCACCACCGGGCAGGTCAGGGTCCGGGTGATGCCGTCGACCATCTGCACCTGGCTGACGACCAGCTTGCCGAGGTCGTCGACGGTCGCGGACTCGGCCACGGCGATCACGTCGTAGGGGCCGGTCACGTCCTCCGACGAGACGACCCCGTCGATGGCGCTCACCTCCTCGGCGACCCGAGCCGCCTTGCCCACCTCGGTCTGTATCAGGATGTACGCGGTGATGGCCATGCGCCCTCCTCTGGTCCGGACTGGTCACGCTCATGGTAGACGCCGATGCCGGCGGTGCCGGCCGGATGCGCTCGGGCGGCCGCGGCCGGCGGTCGGCGGAGCCCCGATAGGGTGACCACGATGAGCGACGGCAACCCGTCGGTCCACCCTGCCCCCCCCATCGAGGAGGCGGCCCGCCTCGAGCGCGTCCTCTTCGAGGCCAAGAGGGTCATCGTGGGCCAGGACCGCCTCCTCGAGCGGCTGCTGGTGTGCCTCCTGGCCCGGGGCCACTGCCTGATCGAAGGGGTCCCCGGCCTGGCCAAGACCCTGGCGGCGGAGACGGTGGCCAAGGTGGTGGGGGGGACCTTCGCCCGCCTGCAGTTCACGCCCGACCTCATCCCCTCCGACATCGTGGGCACCCGCATCTACCGGGCCTCGACCGAGGACTTCGACGTCGAGCTGGGGCCGGTCTTCGCCAATTTCGTCCTCGCCGACGAGATCAACCGGGCGCCGGCGAAGGTCCAGTCGGCGCTGCTCGAGGTCATGGCCGAGCGCCACGTCTCCATCGCCGGCGTCACCCACCCGGTACCCGAGCCGTTCCTCGTCCTGGCTACCCAGAACCCCATCGAGAGCGAGGGCGTCTACGCCCTGCCCGAGGCCCAGCGCGACCGCTTCCTCATGAAGCTGGTCGTGGGCTACCCCACCCAGGGCCAGGAGATCGAGGTTGTCCGTCGCATGGGGGTGCGCCCGCCCGCCGCCTCCAGGGTGACCACCGTCGAGAGCCTGTCCGCCCTCCAGGACGCCGCCGACGACGTCTTCGTCGACGCCGGGGTCACCGACTACGCCGTGCGCCTGGTGCTCACCACCCGGGCGCCGGCTGACCACGGCGTGGCCGAGGTGGCGCCCTACGTCGCCTACGGCGCCAGCCCCCGGGGCAGCCTGGGGCTGATCGCCGCCGCCCGGGGCCTGGCCCTCCTGCGGGGGCGCGACTACGCCGTCCCCCAGGACGTGTTCGACGTGGCCCTCGACGTGCTGCGCCACCGGCTGGTGCTCTCCTACGAGGCCCTGGTGGAGCAGGTCGAGGCCGACGCCATCCTGGCCCGCGTGCTGTCGGTGGTGCCCGCTCCCCTGGTCGAGTCCCGCCGGGCCGACGCCACTGCCTCGCGGTGAGCCCGGGCCCACCTCGCGTCGTCCACCACGGAGCCGAGGAGCTGCTGCGCCGCCTCGACCTGGCCGTCACCCGTCGCCTCGACGGGCTGCTCCAGGGCGACTACGCCGGCCTGGCCCCCGGACCGGGCAGCGAGCCGGGCGAGGCGCGGGCCTACCAGCCCGGTGACGACGTGCGCCTGATGGACTGGAACGTCACGGCCAGGACGGGCGAGCCCCACGTCCGCATGCCCATCGCCGATCGGGAGCTGGAGACATGGGTGGTGGCCGACCTCTCGCCCAGCCTGGACTTCGGGACCGCGGCCTGCGAGAAGCGGGACCTGGCCCTCGCCGCCGTGGCCGCGGTGGGCTTCCTCAACGCCCGGGTCGGGAACCGCATCGGCGGGCTGGTGACCCAGGCCGACGCCACCACCTGGGTCCCGGCCCGGCCGGGCCGGGACCACCTGCTCGCCCTCCTCCACCGGATGGTCGGGGCGCCGCGGGGCGAGGGGGGCGGGACGACCGACCTCGCCGCGGCGCTGCGGCTGGCGGCCCGCCTGGCCCGGCGACGGGGCATGGTCGTGGTCGTCAGCGACTTCCTCAGCGTGCCGGGGTGGGAGCGCCCCCTACGGGGGCTGGCCGCCCGCCACGAGGTGCTGGCCGTCGAGGTCGTCGACCCCCGTGAGCTCGAGCTCCCCGACGTCGGGGTCCTGGCCGTCCTCGACCCCGAGACCGGGCGGCGGCTCGAGGTGCAGACAGCCGACGCCCGGCTGCGGGACCGCTACACCGAGGCCACCGCCGCCCAGCGGGCGGCGGTGGCCTCGTCCGTCCGCTCCGCCGGTGCCGACCACCTGGTCCTGCGCTCGGACCGGGACTGGCTCCTCGACCTGGTCCGCTTCGTCGACCGCCGCCGGCGGTGGCGCCGGCCCGCGCCGCCACCGCCATGAGCTTCCTGGCGCCGGGCCGGCTGTGGCTGCTGGCGCCCGTCCTGGGCCTGGCGCTCGCCTACGCGGTGCTCCAGGCGCGGGGGCGGCGCCGGTACGCGATCCGCTTCACCAACCTCGAGCTGCTGCGCTCGGTGGCTCCCAGGCGTCCCGGCTGGCGCCGCCACGTGCCCGCCGCCCTCCTGCTGGCGGCGCTGGTCGGGATGGTCATGGCCCTGGCCCGGCCGACCCGCGAGGAGCTGGTCCCCCGGGAGCGGGCCACGGTCATCATGGCCATCGACGTGTCCATCTCCATGGACGCCACCGACGTGCGCCCGTCGCGCCTGGCGTCGGCCAAGGCGGCGGCGACCTCCTTCACCGAAGGCCTCCCCCAAGGCATCAACCTGGGGCTGGTCGCCTTCGCCGGCACCGCCTCGGTGCTGGTGGCCCCCACCACCGACCGCGAGCTGCTGATGGGCGCCATCGACCGCCTGGAGCTGGCCGAGGCCACCGCCATCGGCGACGCCGTGCTGGCCGCCCTCGACGCCATCAGGTCCGTGCCCCAGAGTGCCGACGGGGAGCCGGTGCCCGCCCACATCGTGCTCATGTCAGACGGCGAGACCACGGCGGGCACGCCGAACGCCATCGCCGCCGAGGCGGCGAGGACGGCCGGGGTGCCGGTGACCACCATCGCCTTCGGGACCGAGCGGGGCACCATCGAGTTCGAGGGGACGCTGGTGACGGTACCGGTCAACTACGACGAGCTGGCGGCTCTGGCCGAGACCACCGACGGCTCCGCCTTCCGCGCCGCCAGCGGCGAGCAGCTCCGGGGCGTCTACGACGACATCGGCAGCTCCATAGGGTTCGTGCCCGAGGAGCGGGAGGTCGGCGCCTGGTTCACGGGGGCCGCCCTGGGGCTGGCGCTGCTGGCGGGGGCGGCGTCCCTGTGGTGGTTCGCCCGCCTCCCCTGAGGCCTTCGGGCCGGCCGACCTACGCCCAGCCCGGGCGCAGGGGCATGCCGCTGGCGCCGGCGTCGGGGCGGACCCCCAGCACCTGGTGCACCTGGGTGCGGTTGGCCTCGAAGTTCAGGGCGGCGCCGGCCATGTAGAGGCGCCATATACGGGCCCTGGGCCTGCCCACCTCGGCCACCGCCTCGTCCCAGTGGGACTCGAGGTTGGCTATCCACCGCCGCAGGGTGAGGGCGTAGTGCTCGCGAAGGCTCTCCTCGTGGCGGACCTCGAAGCCGGCCCTCTGCATGGCCGTGACCGTGGCGCCCAACTCCAGCAGCTCGCCGTCGGGGAACACGTAGCTCTCGAGGAAGCCGGGACGGGCCAGCAGGTGGCGTGGCTGGGGCGGCTGGCTGATGGCGTGGTTGAGGAACCGGCCCCCGGGCCGCAGGAGGTCCCACAGCCCGCCGAAGTAACGCCGGAGCTGAGCCGACCCGACGTGCTCGAACATGCCGACCGACGCGATGGCGTCGTAGGGGCGGTCGGCCACGTCCCGGTAGTCCTGGTCCCGGATCTCCACCCGGCCGGACAGCCCGGCCTCGGCCACCCGCTTGCCCGCCAGCTCCACCTGCCGGCGGGCGACCGTCACCCCCACCGCGCTCACCCCGTAGTGGGTGGCGGCGTGGATGGCCAGGGTCCCCCAGCCGCACCCCACGTCGAGCAGCCGCATCCCCGGGCGCAGGTCGAGCTTGCGGCAGATCAGGTCGTGCTTGGCCGCCTGGGCCTCCTCCAGGGTGATGGACGGGTCGGGCCACACCGCGCAGGAGTAGGTCAGCGAGGGCCCGATCACCATCTCGTAGAACCGGTTGGAGACGTCGTAGTGGTGGGCGATGGCGGCGGCGTCGCGAGCCCGGGAGTGGAGGCGGCCCCGCAGGCGGGCCTCCTCGGGCGGGGGCGGGGGCGGGCGGAGGCCGCTGATCCCCGCCAACCGGGCAACCGCCAGCCACTGGCGGGGCCGGAGGCGGGGGTCGGCCATCCGGTCGCGCAGGGCCAGGGCGGCGAACATGTCGCCCTCCACGTCGAGGTCACCGGCGACGTAGGCCCGGCCGAAGCCCAGCTCGCCGCCGGCGGTGGTCAGGATCCGCCGGAGGGCGTCGGGCGAGCGGATCGACACCGTGGCGGGTGGGTCGGGGGGCCCCAGCCTGGTCCCGTCGTAGGCGACGACGCCCACGGGGAGATCGGGCCCGAGGAGGTCTTCGATGAGGGACCCCAGGGGAGTGGACATCGGGCACCAGGTTAGAGGACCGGCGGCCCCCGCCACGCCTCTCACCCCTTTGCGCGCGCTGCCCCGGTCATGGCCGGCGAAGGCGCGCGCGAACACCCCCTCAGGCCAGCTTGGAGGCGATCGAGCCGGCGGCGCGCAGCAGTGACCCGTCGGCGCCGGCGGTGGTGAGCGCCCGCCGCCCCGACTCCCGGCTCTCGGCGATCAGGCTGTCCAGCAGCTCTGGGAACGGGATGGGTGGGTCCACCCACAGGTAGGAGGCCAGGCTCCCGGGGATGGTGTTGATCTCGTTGACCAGCAGCCGCTCGCCGTCGAGGAGGAAGTCCAGCCTGGCCACCGAGCGCACCCCGACGAGGGTGACCACCCGCCGGGCGACGTGGCCGATGCGGTCCGAGAGGGCCCTCGGGATGTCGGCGGGCAGCTCCCGGGGCGCCCGCTCGAGGCCACCGGCGAGGTACTTGGTCTCGTAGCTGAAGATCTCCGACGTCGAGCCGGTGCGGATGGGGGCCTCGATGGCGGACAGCCGCAGCTCGGGATAGGTGCACACGGCCACGTTGAGGTCCCGGCTGTCGGGCAGGAAGGGCTCGACCACGGCGCCGTGGCGGAGGTGGGGCGACGTGCGGCTCAGCGCCTGGGCGGTGAAGAGGTCGTCGACCACCTCGATGCCGAGCGAGGACCCGCCGAAGCGGGGCTTGACGATGTAGGGAGGGGGGAAGGAGGGGGCCCAGTCGCCGTCGGCGAGCAGCTCCCGGGGGAGGGAGGGCAGCCCCGCCGCCGCCACCGTGGCCCCGAAGGCCAGCTTGTCCATGCCCAGGGCGGCAGCCGCCACCGGCGGCCCCGTCGCCCGGACCCCGGCCAGGTCGAACGCCGCCTGGAGGGTCCCGTCCTCCCCGGGACCGCCGTGGCAGCAGTTCACCGCCACCGAGATGTCGAGGGGCCGGCGCCGCTGCACGAAGCCGCCACCGCCGGTGCCCCCCACCAGGCGGAGGGCCCGGGCGCCCCGGGGGACGCCCTCGAGGAAGTCCCGCGCCTCGAGGTCGGGATCGACCCGGAACCAGTCACCGGCCTTGGTCCAGTAGACGGCGAACGGCTCCCGCCCGGAAAGGGCCAGCGCCCGGGCCGCGTGCAGGCCGGTGAGGATGCTCACGTCGTGCTCGGGGGACGGCCCGCCGAAGACGACCGCGGGCCTGCTCACGATCGGGGGGCGTCGGAGGCCGGCGCCTCGGTCATGGCGCCTCGGTCATGGGGCCTCGGTCATGGGAAGTGGTCGGGAAGGTCGTTCTCGTAGAGCACCGCGTCACCGGCGACCAGGTTCTGGCGAACCCAGGCGACGGCGGCCTCCCTCGTGGGGACGAGCCTAACCACCGCCGCCCCCCCCAGGGCGCCCTGGACGATCGCCCGCCGGTTGGTGCGCCCCACCACCACCAGGTCGCTCACCACGCCAGCGGCCCGGCGGGCCAGGGCGGCGTTCTCGGCGTGCTGGCGTCGCCCCAGCTCCACCAGCCCGGGGGTGACCAGGACCCGCCGCTGCCCGCTGGCGGCTCTCAGCGCCTCCAGGGCGTCGGCGGCCCCGGCGGGGTTGGCGTTGTAGGTGTCGTCGATGACGGTCACGCCCCCGGCGGTGCGCACGAACTGGCGGCGGTGCTCGACGGAGGGGACGGTCCGGAGGGCGGCGCCCAGCCGGTCCAGCGGGACGCCCAGGGCCACACCGACCCCGACCGCGCAGGCCAGGTTCATCGGGAACGCCTGGGGGGGAGCCGCGCCGATCCGATCCCCCGACACCTCGACCACGACCTCCCCACCGTGACGGACGGCGAGGACATCCGCGTCCCGGTCGGTCGTCGAGCAGCGGATGACCCGCTGCCCCTCCCGGTGCCCGACCCGTTCCCCCAGGTGGGGCTGGTCGGCGTTGACGACTGCCACCTGCGCCCCCGCCAGGATCTCGGCCTTGGCGTCGGCGATGGCGTCGAGGGAGCCGAACCGCTCGAGGTGCACCGGCCCCACCGCGGTGATGACGCTCACGGTGGGCGGGATCCACTCGCACAGCGAGGCGATCTCGCCCCGGCCGTAGGCGCCCATCTCGGCGACCAGCACCTCGGTGCCCGCCGTGAGCGTCCCGTTGATGGTCCGCGCCAGCCCCAGGGCGTTGTTGAAGCTGGCCGGGCTGGCGACGACGGCGAAGCTCCCCGACAGCAGGTGGCGGACGTACTCCTTGGTCGAGGTCTTGCCGTAGGAGCCGGTGATGGCGACGACGGTGGGGGCCACCTCGCCCAGCCGTCGGCGGGCCTGGTCCACCCAGGTCCTGGCCAGGCGGGCCTCGAGGGGGCGGGCGAGGGCGAGGGCGGCGTCCATCAGCGCCGGCGAGGCCAGGGCCACGACCGCCGCCGCCGGTGGCCAGGCGGCCGCCCCGGCCAGGGCCACGACCACGCAGGCCACGACGTAGCCGCCGGCCAGGCGGCGGGCCCGGGGGGTCCAGCGCAGCGGCGCGGTGCGACCCCTCAGGCCGAGGCCCACCGGCCCCACGACCGCCGCCGCCGCCGTCCACAGCGCCACCGGTGGCCAGGCGGCGGCGCCCACGGAGGCGAGGACGGCTGTGGTCAGCAGGGCCCGGTTCCGCCCGCCTGCCCACCACCACCGGGGGGCGAAGCGGATCACCGAGCCGGTCAGGTAGTGCTCGCGCTGGGCCACCCGCAGCCAGCGCAGGCCCGCCACCAGCGCCGCCGCCAGCCCGGCCCCCGCCACCAGCGCCGTCATCGGTGGTGGCGGGCCAGCGCCGCCCGCAGCTCCTCGGGGTGGGTGCGGAAGCTGAAGTGGTCGGCCCCCGGGCAGACCGTGAGCCTGGCGTCGGCCACCAGCCGGGCCGCGGCCCGGGCCATCTCGAGGGGGGCGACGGCGTCCCTCTCGCCCCAGACCAGCTCCACCGGGCAGTCCAGCGAGCCCAGCTCGTCCTCGTAGCTCTCGTTCACCACCCGCACCAGCACCTGGCGCATGATGCCCGACGCCTGGCGGTAGTCGGCCGACCCCGACCGGGCCCGGACGGCCTCCATGGCCCCGTCGCCCACCAGCCCGGCGCGGTGGAGGGCCCGGGCCAGGCGGTAGGCGCGGGCGGGACGTGGGGCGGGGGGCCGCAGCAGCGGGACCCCGGTGAGCACCAGCGCCCTCACCGCCTCAGGCCGGGTGGCGGCCAGCTGCACCGCCACCCGACCACCGAAGGAGTGCCCGAGGACCACCACCGGCCGGTCCATCTCGGCCACGATGGGGCCGAGCATGGCGGCGTACTCCGCTGTGCCCCAGGCCTCCTCCGGTGGAGGGGTGGCCCCGAACCCGGGCAGGTCCACGGCCACGGCGTTGAGGCCGGCCACGGCCGGGACCAGGTCCCGGCGGTCCCGGCGCCAGCCGTGGAGGGCCAGCACCTCGGGCCTCCCCGAGCCGACCTGCTCCCCGAAGATCCTCCCGTCCGAGAAGGTCCGCATCGCCACGGCGACGAGGATAGGAGGGCCCGAGGTGGGTGCCCCCGGGGGGAGGGAGCTCAACCGCTCAGCAACGCCTCCCCCTTGGGGTCCCCGCTCGACCACGACGGGTCGAGGGCGGGGGCGGTGAGGCGGGGCGGCTGGAGGCCCTCGTGGCCCTCCAGC
>JBOGHU010000021.1:0-12416 GCA_050742255.1 Acidimicrobiales bacterium | reverse complement strand
CCCCGGAGCCGGGCTGTGCCGCGGGGACCGCCGACGGCGGTGGGCCGGCCTGGTGCTCCCCGGCGGTCCCGAGGGCCTCCTCGACGGAGCCGGGCTCGGGCGGGCGGGCCCCCGGCGGGGACGGGCTTGGTCGTGCCGCCGATGGCACCGCACTGGTGGTGGCCGCGAACCGGCTGGACGGGCTGGACGGGCTGGACGGGCTGGACGGGCCCGCCATGGCCTCGGCCGCCCTGTCGGGTGGGCGGGGCGGGGCCGGGGGTGCCACCCGAGGGGGCACGGCCTGGGTGGGTGTGGCCGCCTGGGTGGGTGTGGCCGCCTGGGGGGGCGCCGCCTTCCCCTTCGGCGCCGCCTGGGCGGGCGTGGCCTTGGTCTTCAGGGCCGCCTTCGACGCCGCCTTCCTCTTGGGCGCCGCCTTCCTCTTGGGCGCCGCCTTGGTCTTGGGCGCCGCCTTGGAGGGCCCACCCTTGGAGGGCGCTGCCTTGGCGGGCGCTGCCTTGGCAGGGGCCGCCTTGGTCCTCGGCGCCGCCTTGGTCGCCGCCTTGGAGGGCCCAGCCTTGGAGGGCCCAGCCTTGGCGGGACCAGCCCTGGACGGCCCCGCCTTGGACGGCCCCGCCTTGGTCCTCGGCCCAGCCTTGGGGGGCCCAGCCTTGGAGGGCCCAGCCTTGGCGGGGGCCGCCTTCCTCTTCGGCACCGCCCTGGCCGGCGCCGCCTTGCCACGACCCGCCTGTCTCTTGGGGGTGGCCTGCCTGGGGACGGGACCGGGCGATCGGGCGTTGGCCGCGGCTGCGGGTGCCAGCGCCTCCTCGCCCACGTGACCGAGCTGGCCGGCAAGGCGGTTCCGGGACCGCAGCTCGTTCGTCTCGGGGTAGAAGATCCACTCCGCCCGCTGCGACTTCCCCCGCGACTGGTAGGCGAAGCGCACCACCCACAGGTGGTCGTCGATCTGGAAGGCCGTCCACGCCTCGTCCAGCTCGTCCTCGGCGAGGTGCACGCCCCGCTCGGCGATGTTCCGCCGCACCGAGGGACCCAGGGGGAGGATCGACGGACCGACACGGGGCTTGTCGAAGGTCTTGGCACGCGCCCGGTCGATGACACGGCGCTGCTCGGCCACCACCGGCGCCGCGAACCGTCTCACCCACAGCGAATCGACCCGGGCCTCCTTGGCCACGTCCTGGATCGAGCGCCCTCCCCGCAGGCGGTCCTGCATCTCCTTCGGCGACAGAGCGCTCTCTGGCCTGGCCCGGCGCCGAGAGAAGACGTCGGACAGCTCTTGGACGCGGCCCTGTTGGAGCGCAGCCTGGTCGGCTCCTCCCGTCCCGGACTCCCGCAGCTGTTCGGCACCGCCGATCACATCGATCAGGCCCTCGAGGCTCACGACGTAGCTGGCCGACTTCGGGCCCTCACGGGTACTGAAGATCAGGCCGTCGAGCTCCTTGGTGAACCCGACGAGGTGGAGCTTCTGCACGCGAACCCCTCGGCGGCACTGGCCCGCGTCTCGGACCGTCGCGTTGCGACGGTAGCACTCGAGACGAGCATCGTCTCCCGCTCCGCTTCTCGTCAGCGACGCAGGACCGCCAGGAGCTGGCCCGAGCCGATGACGTTGGCACCCATCCGGCTGGCACCGTCGCGGATCCGCCGGTCGTCGGAGGCCACCACGACCGGTCGCCCTCGGCTCGTGGCCCCCACCAGCTCGAGGAGGAGGTCGTCGGCCTCGACGGCCGCGGCAGAGAAGCGCACCTGCACGCCCGCCCGCCGGGGGAGGTCGGCGGGAGCGCTCCCCGACTCGTCGGCGCCGTCGAACACCACCACCACCTCGGCTCCCGAGCGGGCCGCCAGCTCTGTCGCGGCGTCGACCAACCACCTCCGCTGCTCGCTGAGCGCCGCTCCCGGTCGCGCCAGCTTGGTCACGTTGTACCCGTCCACGAGCACGAGGACGCCCCGCACCCGTACCAGGTGCTCGGCCGCTTCCACCGTGTCGTCGCGCACCGCGGGGGGAAGGCGGACGGGCCGCCGCTCCGGCGCGGCAACCGACGGTGGCGGCGTGGTCGGCTCACGCCGCACCGCCTCCCGCCTCCGGCTCTCCTCCGCCTCCCCCACCGCACCCTCGAGCGCCCGCCCGGCCGCGGCCAGGGCGTCCTCCACCGCCGCCAGCGCCCGTGCGGCGGCGTCCAAGGCGGCGGCCACGCCTGCCCGGTCCACCGGCGGGGTCGGCGGGGCCGGTGCCGGAGCGACCGCAGCACCGCCGCTCTCTGGCCATGGCGCCCGGTCCTCGGGGCCGGCGGGGCCGGTGTCGAGGTGGGCTCGCCCCGGCATGTCGCGCCCCGACGCCAGCTCCGCGTCACGCTCCCGCACCCTCGTCTCCAGGGCCTCGACCCGCCGGCGCAGTCGTCCCGCGTCCGACTCGACGCTTCGGCGGGCTCGTCGCTCCTCGGCCAGCCGATCCCGCGCGTGCATCAGCTCGGCGTGGGCGGCGCCGAGCTCGCTGGTGCTGCGGCCCAGCGCCTCTTCGAGGACCACCAACCGCCGCGCCATCCCGGTTTCGGCACGCGCCTCGTCGGCGGCCGTGCGGGCCTCCTCGGCGGCCGAGGCCAGTGCGCCCAGCTCCCGCTCCCACCCCTCCGGCCGGGCCAGGAAGAGCCAGCCGGGCCGGCCCACCTCGCCTTCGGAGACAGCGTCCCTCACCCGAACCCGGAACGCGTGGTCGTCATCGACGACCTGGCGGGTGACGGCGAGGGCGCGCGCGGGCAGCCGGGCGAACTGCAGCACCGCCCGGAGCCGCCGCGGGGCCGGGACCATCGGGTCGTCCGTCTCGCCGGCTCGAGCCACCTCGAGGGCGGCCTCGAGCGCGGGTCGGAGCACCTCGTGGGGGACGGTCAGCTCTCGTGCTCCTCCACCGAACCCCCTGACCCGCACCACCGGCAGGAGATGTCCTCGACGTCCTCGGCCAGGACCTCGACGTTCTCCACCGTCAGCTCGCCGGCGAGGCTGTAGTGGTGGAAGGCCCGGGTGCGGCGGCGCAGGGTCACGTCGAAGCGGGTCAGGTTCCCGCAGGCGACACAGCGGTACCGGACAGCCACATCCAGATGGTACCGAGGTCAGGTCGATGCCCGAGCCTCCTGGGAGACCGCGACCAGGCGGGCCAGGACCTCCCCGGCCCGACCGCTCTCCACAGACTCCCCCGCCACCGCGTAGCCCTCGGCGAGCCCGTCGACCCGCCCCGCCGCCACCAGCCCGGCGGCGGCGTTGAGCAGGACGAGGTCGCGGTGGGGACCGGGCTGGCCCTCCAGCACCCGGTGGGTCAGGGCGACGTTGGCACGGGCGTCGCCACCTCGCAGCGAGCCGGCGTCGGCCAGGCGCAGGCCCAGCGACGTGGGATCGACGACGTAGGCGCTCACGGCGCCGTCGCACAGCTCGAGCACCGACGATGTCGTGGTGGTGGTCAGCTCGTCGAGCCCGTCGTGGCCGTAGACCACCAGCGCCCGCTCCGTCCCACCGGCTTGGAGCACCCCGACCATCCGCTCGGCCATCTGCGGATCGCTCACACCCAGCACCTGGTGGCGCACCCGGGCCGGGTTGACGAGGGGGCCGAGGAAGTTGAAGACCGTCGGCACCCCGAGCTCCCGCCGCGCCGGTGCGGCATGGCGCATGCCGGGGTGGAACCGTGGCGCGAAGCAGAAGCCCATCCCCGCCTCCACCACGCATCGGCGGACGCCCTCGGGGCCGAGGTCGATGGCCGCTCCCAGGGCGTCGAGCAGGTCCGCCGACCCGCTGGTGGCCGAGGCCATCCGATTCCCGTGCTTGCACACCGGCACCCCGGCCCCCGCGATCACCAAGGCGGCGATGGTCGACACGTTGAAGGCGGCCGACCGCCGCACCGCCGCCCCCCCGGTGCCGCACGTGTCGATCGCGGTCACCCCCTCGGGGAGGGAGACCGTGTCCGCCTCGTCGAGCATGGCCTGGACAAGGCCCGTCATCTCCTCCACCGTCTCGCCCTTCATGCGAAGGCCCACGATGA
This sequence comes from Acidimicrobiales bacterium, assembly GCA_050742255.1. Classification (GTDB taxonomy): domain Bacteria; phylum Actinomycetota; class Acidimicrobiia; order Acidimicrobiales; family CADCSY01; genus JBOGHU01. Next base: position 8,401 of record JBOGHU010000021.1, on the reverse strand, counting down.
GCGCCGCCGTCTGGGCCGGGGTGGCCCCGCCCTCGAGGACCTCCGCCAGGGCGGCCCGCGCCTGGGCGGTCGTCAGGTCCTCCCCGGCGAGCAGGCGCCGCAGGACCGCCGGCCACCCCCCCAGCGACTCGAGTGTAACCCTGTCCAAGAGGTTCAGGCAGTGCGGCGACGCTGGCGGATGATCCGACGACGCTCCCGCTCGGTGGCCCCACCCCACACACCGTCGGCCTCCCGGGTCGCCAGCGCATGCTCGAGGCACGCCTGGCGGACCGGGCACTGCCCGCATATGGCCTTGGCCGCCTCGGCGTCGTCGTCGGTCGCCGGGTAGAAGACGGCAGGGTCGATGCCCCGACACGCGGAGTGCTCGCGCCACGACTGGTTCATGGTGGCAATCAGCGGGGATCACATCCCTTGCGGTGGTGCTCTGGTTTGCGGACCGGGCCTGGGTGGCACGGCGCCGCGCTCCCTTCCGCCGTAGTATGGTGCAGTGGCGCTTGTACGTCCAGGTGCGCTTGAGACGCGCCCCTGAGCGTCGCGCCCCCTCGAACGCTTCACGGGGGCCCGAGCTCACGGCGCGGCCCCACGTGGACCCAGCCGCCCTCCTCACGGACCTCGTACACGGGGATCCCTGCCACCTGCTCGGCCCGACGGGCGGGGAAGACCCGCCTCGGGTAGCAGTTCCACCCGGTGCGCGGATCGTAGGTGTAGTGGTGGTGCGGGCAGTCGATCTCCCCGTGCCAGAGCACGCCCTCGTCCAGGGGCAGGTCCTGGTGAGGGCAGCGGTCCCCGAACGCCACCACCGAGCCGTCCTTCAGGCGGGTCAGCAGCACCGGACGGCCATGGGCCTCGACCCGGGCGAACCGAGGGCCACGGACGTCGCCGGACCGGGCGACGCGCTCCCAGCTCAAGCCGGCCGTTCCAGCCGCTCGAGCAGGATCTGGCGCGCCTCCGCACGGGAGGCGCCGGCCCCGACCGCGACGACCACATCGCCCTCGTCGACGGCCAGAGCCGTCCAGCGCCCGCCTCAACCGGGGTCGAAGCGGGCCCGGAGGCGGCGCCCACCCACCGTGAGCGGAGCCCAGCTCACCCCCTTGGCCCGGATCCGCACGACCGCGGGCCCCTCAGTGCCCGTTGAGCTCGGCGGACATGAACTTGCCCACGTAGGGCGAGTTGCCGGGCGCGCCCCGGCGGAAGTGGCCCGAGGGGCCCTCCCCGAGGAACTCCGAGAACCACGCCTCGTGCTCGATCTCCTCGTTGAGGATGGCGAGGGCCAGCTCGTAGGTCCGGTGATCCTTGCCGTAGGTGTAGTTGCAGATGTCGGTGTATGTGCGGATGGCGCACCGCTCGGCCTCGACCAGCACGGTTAGGAGGTCCCTCACCTTCTCCCCCCCGAGGCTCGGGTAGGCCCCCATCGCCGTCTCCGACGACGCCGCCTTGCGGGCACCGGGCTCCCCTCCCAGGCTGTCGGGGAGGTAGGCGTCGGGGCAGCCGGCCATGTCGGCGAAGGCGCGGATGTCGTCGGGGAGACGGCCGCCCAGCTCGTAGATCCGCGGCGTCAGCGCCTCGAAGTGGTTGCGGTCCTCGATGCGAGCGTCCTCGATGATCTCCTTCATCCCCTCGCCCTCGAGGCCGATCGCGTTCACCCGCAGGATCGTGTAGTAGTAGAATGTCGTGAACTCCGCTCCCGCGGCGGCCACGAGCTTGTCGAGCAGGACGTCCACGTCCAGTCCGGACTGCTCCACCATCTCCCTGGCCACTCTGCCCATGGTTCCCCTCTCCCGTGCCATCGGTGCCCGTCGCGAGCCGGTGCCCGCACGGACACGGAGCCCGTCGTCTCCGGGCCCCTGGCCACGTCTAGTTCCAAGCCTGGAAGCTGTCAAGGATTAGGCTGGTTCCAACGAGGGCGTGGGCCGCCCGGTCGCCCTGGTCGGAGGGCCGGTCGGTAACCTCGGCACCGTACCCAAACGAGGAGCACCACCATCGACGACCTGCTCAGGCGGCTGAGGGCCCGAGACTGGCGCCTGACACCTCAGCGGAGGACCATCGCCGAGGTCCTCCGGGGCGAGCACGTCCACCTCACCGCCGACGTGGTGTACGCCCGGGCCCGGCGCCGCTTGCCCGAGATCAGCCTGGCCACCGTCTACAACACCCTCAACGAGCTGGTGAGCATGGGCGAGGTGCACGAGGTCACGGTGGCGGGCGGGCCCCGGCGCTACGACCCCAACGTCGGTCACCGCCACCACCACCTGGCCTGCCGGGAGTGCGGCGACCTCCGCGACGTGGACCCCTTCGGCGAGGAGGCGCTGCGACTCCCGCCCGAGCAGCGCCACGGCTACGACCTCTCCGGCGTGGAGATCGTCTTCTCGGGGATCTGCCCCCGCTGCCGAGCTCGCCCCCCCGCCGGCCGAGGATGAAGGCGACCGCCGGCTCTCGACCAGCCAGGGGCGCGGCGGCGCCGGGCTGGACCGACCCGGGTCCCCCTGCCAGGGGCCGACCGTGAACGACCAGCGGCCCGGCCCCCAGGCCGGGGCGTGGTCGGGGCTCGACCGCCGAGCCCTGGTGGTGGGGGGGTTGGCGGCGGTGGCCATCGCCCTGCCCCTCGCCGCCCTGGGCCAAGCCGTCCTCGACAGCCGGAGCACCAACCTGGCCTTCCCCTTCCTGATGGCGGTGCTGGCCGGCTTCGCCACCGGCGGCTACGTCGCCGCCCGGCGCGCCCCGGCCCGCCCCCTGGTCAACGGGGCCCTGGCCGCGCTCGGTGCCTTCGCCGCCATCCAGGGCCTGGGGGTGGTCCGCCGCCTGGCCGCGGGCGAGGAGGTGCGGGTGGCGCGCATCGCCTACGCCGGCCTCCTCGCCTACTCCTCCGGGCTGGTGGGCGCTCTCCTGGCCCGGCGCCGGCACCTCGGCCGGCGCCGGACGGCCCACCGCTGAGCTGGCTCCGGGCCCGGCGGAACAGGCGATGGGGACCTTCGTCATCGGCAACCCGGCGGCCGGTCGAGGACAGGTGGGGCGCCAGTGGGAGGATCTGCTGGCCCTGCTGGCCGGCCACGGCCTCGATCCCGAGGGCCGCCTCACCGCCGCCCGGGGGCACGCGGTCGAGCTGGCCCGCCACGCTCGGCGGGACGGCTGGGACCTGGTGGTGGCGGCGGGGGGCGACGGGACCCTCCACGAGGTGGTGAACGGCCTCCTGGCGGAGCCGGCGGGAGGAGCGCCCCCGGTCCTGGGCATGGTCCCGGCCGGCTCGGGCTGCGACTACGCCCGCTGCTTCGACGTGCCCGCCGGCCTGGGCGCGGTCGCCCGCCTCGTCTCGGCCACGCCGCCCCGACCCGTCGACGTGGGCGTGGTCCGCTGTCGCCGTGAGGGGGCCGACCACGACCGGCACTTCCTCAACATCGCCGAGGTGGGCATCGGCGCCGAGGTGGCCCGCCGGGCGGCCCGGCTACCCCGCGCCCTCGGGACCGCGGTCTACCTGGCCGCCTTCTGGCCGGCCCTGGCCCGCCACACCCCCCACCACGCCCGGATCCGTCCCGGCGGTCACCCCGAGCGGGCCGGGGCGCTCCGCGACTACGAGGGGCCCCTCACCAACCTGGTGGTGGCCATAGGGAGCCACTTCGGGGGGGGGATGCAGGTGGCCCCGGGCGCGGACCCCAGCGACGGGCTCTTCGACGTCCAGGTCCAGTTCGGCTCCAAGCTGGACTACACCCTGGCCCTGCCCAGGGTGTTCCGGGGTACCCACCTCCCCCACCCACGGGTCCGGGAGGAGCGGGCGGTGGCCCTCGAGGTGGAGTGCCGGCCACCGGCCATGGTCGAGGCCGACGGCGAGTTCCTGGGGACCACCCCCGCGTCCTTCGTCCTGCACCCGGGCGCCCTGTACCTCAAGGTGTGACCAGGCCCATCGTGGGCCTCCCCCTCCGGGCATGGGTGCCGCGCGTGGGGCAGCCCGTCAGCCGATGGCGCCGCGGACCGCCCGGGTGGCGACGGCGATGGCGTCGAGGTGGGCCTGGGCGTCCCCCTCGATCTCGCGCAGGAGCCGGACCACCCCGTCCACCCGCTCCCTGCGGGCCGCCAGGAACCGGGCCACGGCCTCCCGCTCGTCCTGGTCGGGATGGTCCCCCAGCGCCCGGCGGGCGGCCGACCGACGCAGGTCGTCGAGGTCGTCCACCAGGCTCCGCCTGGCGGCCCGGGACCAGCGGCCCTCGGCGGTCGTGCGCGTCAGCCGTTCGACCAACCGGTCGATCCCGAGCGACTCGCCCAACTCGAGGAGCGCCTCGGCCACCGCGGCCACCGGTCGGCCGGTGTCCCGGGCGAACTCGGCCACGTCAGGCCCGATGTCCAGCTCCCCGAGCGAGGCCAGGTCCGACGCCAGGGCCAGGTCCAGGCCGCTGTCCACCAGGGCCCTGGCCCGCAGGGCGCGGCGGCGGCGGCGGTAGGGGGTGCCGATGTCGGCCATGGCCGCTTCCAGCACGGCGAAGGCGGGACGGTCGCGGGCGACGGCGCTGGCGATGTCGCCACTCTCGCCCCGCCGCAGGTAGCGACGGGTCAGGGCTTCGAGCAGCCCGCTGACCACGGCGGCGGACTCGATCAGGGCCTCGGCGCGATGGTCGCCATCGCCGCCGTCGACCTGGCGCCAGCACCCGGCGGCATCGGCCACGCCGCACGCGACCGAGTAGGCGGCGGCGACATCCGGCGGCGACGCCCCGGTGTCCGCCGCCAGCCGGGTGACGAAGGTGGCGCCCATCCGGTTCACCACGTCGTTGGCGACCACCGACGCGATCAGCTCCCGGCGGAGGCGGTGGCGATCGAGCAGGTGGTCGAAGCGCTGGGCCAGGCGGGAGGGGAAGTACCAGACCAGCGCCGCCCGCAGCGCCGGCTGGTCGGGCACGCCCGACGCCAGCAGCCGGGCGGCGAGGCTGCGCTTGGCCCCGGCCATCAGCACGGCCATCTCCGGGCGGGTGAGCCCCGCCCCTGCCTCGCCCCGGGCCCGCATCTCGGCCGTCGTGGGCAGGGCCTCGACCGAGCGGTCCAGCACCCCCCCGGCCTCGAGCTCGGCCACGAGCGCCTCGACGGCGTCCATCCGCTCGGGGCTGGCCGCCTGGGCCCGGCTGAGGGCCACGCTCTGCAGGAAGCTGTCGCGCAGCACCGCCGCCACCACGTCGTCGCGGACCTGTCCCAGCATGCGGTCGCGCTCGTCGGTGGTGAGCCCTTCGGACTCCACGGCCAGGCGGAGGAGGATCTTGATGTTCACCTCGCGGTCGGAGATGTCGACGCCCGCCGAGTTATCGATGGCGTCGGTGTTGACCCGGCCACCTCGCTTGGCGTACTCGATGCGCGCCCGTTGGGTGAACGCCAGGTTGGCGCCCTCGCCCACCACCCGGGCCCGGATGCTCGACCCCTCCACCCGCACGTCGGCGTTGGACCGGTCGTCGATCTCGTGGTCGGGCTCGCTGCTGGCCCGGACGAAGGTGCCGATGCCCCCGGCGAAGAGCAGCGCCACCGGCGCCCGCAGGATGGCCTGGATCATCTCCGCCGGGGTGAGGTGCTCGTCGTCCACCCGGAGGACGTCTCGCGCCTCCTCGCTCAGCTCGATCCGCTTGTCGAGCCGGGACCACACGCCGCCGCCCCTGCTGAGCAGGGCGCGGTCGTAGTCCTGCCACGACGAGTGGTCCATGGCGAACAGCCGGGCGCGCTCGCGGTAGGACGCGGCCGGGTCGGGGTCGGGGTCGACGAAGATGTCCCTGTGGTCGAACGCGGCCACCAGGCGGATCCGGTCCGAGCGGAGCATGGCGTTCCCGAACACGTCGCCTGACATGTCCCCGATGCCGACCACGCTCACCGGCTCGGACTGCACGTCCATGTCGAGCGCGGCGAAGTGGTGGCGCACCGCCACCCACGCCCCCCGGGCGGTGATGCCGAGCCGCTTGTGGTCGTAGCCGGTCGATCCCCCCGAGGCGAAGGCGTCCCCCAGCCAGAAGCCACGCTCCATGCTGAGCCGGTTGGCCAGGTCCGACAAGGTGGCGGTGCCGCGGTCGGCGGCCAGGACCAGGTAGGGGTCGTCGCCGTCCCGGCGGCGGGGCACGGGCACGACGCGGTCGCCGACCACGTTGTCGGTGACCTCCAGCATGCTGGTGACGAAGACCTCGTAGGCCTGGCGCACGCCGGCGCCCACGCCGGCCGAGGCGACGCCGGCGGCAGCGCCGTAGCCGGGGCGCTTGACGACGAAGCCTCCCTTGGCCCCGGTGGGCACGATGAGGGCGTTCTTGAGCACCTGGGCCCGCATGAGGTCGAGCACCTCGCTGCGGTAGTCGTCATGACGGTCGCTCCATCGGATGCCGCCTCTCGCCACCGGTCCCCAGCGGAGGTGGACGCCCTCCACCGAGGGCCCGTGCACGAAGATCTCGCGGTAGGGGACGGGGTGGGGGGAGTCCGGCACGGCCCCGCTGTCGAGCTTCAGGGCCAGGTGGGTACCGGCGCGCAGGTAGCGGTTGGTGCGCAGGGTGGCGTCGACCAGGGCGAGGAACCCCCGCAGGATGCGGTCGTGGTCGAAGCGGGCCACGGCGTCGCAGGCGTCCACGACCTGTCGGCGCAGCTGGGCCACCACCTCGGGCCCGGCGTCCCGGGCGGGGTCGAAGCGGGCCGCGAACAGCTCCAGGACGGCCTTCGCGGTGGAGGCGTTCTCCACCAGCACGTCGTCGACGTAGCCGGTCGTGAAGGCCGTCCCCACCAGGCTCCGGTACCGGCGGTAGGCGCGCAGCACGGCCACGTCCTCCCACGACGTCCCCGCCCTCAGCACCAGGCGGTTGAGAGAGTCGACCTCGGCCCGGCCGTGCCACAGGGCCAGGGCCGCCTCGGCCAGACGGGACCCGTCGCGATCGACGTCGAGCGGGGCGCCGCTGGGGTCGGTGACGCCGAAGTCGTGGAGATGGACACGGGCGGCGCCGCCGCCCAGGGCGTAGGGCCGTTCCTCCACCGCCCACAGGCCCAGGCTCTCGAGCACGGGCAGGAACCGGGACAGCTCGACCCCCTCCCCGGCGGTGAAGACCTTCAGGCGGGCGCGGGCTCGCCCGTCGGGGTCGGGGGCGAGGACGATGCGGATGCGACCGTCGCCGGGGAGGTCGGCGTCGGCGCCCACGAGCCGCTCGACCTCCCGCACGTCGTCCACCGCCCGCTCGGCGGTGGTGGCGTCGCGGTAGGCGGCGGGGAACCACTCGGCCCAGGCCTGGGCCAGGCGGGCGCCTCGCCCCTCTCCCACCCGGCGGGCGAGGGCGGCCGCCAGCTCCTGGTCCCACGTGCGGCACAGCAGCCGCAGCTCCCGCTCGAGCGAGTCGAGCGGCGGCTCGGGCAGCGCCCCCTCCACCTGGACCACCAGCCGGACGATCACGTAGACGTGGTGGCCCAGGGAGACGTCCACGTCGACCCGGCTGCCGTCGAGCTGGGCCATGAGGAAGCGCTCGAGGCGACGACGGAGGGCCGGGGTGTACAGCTCATGGGGCACCGACAGGAGGGCCGACACCGTGCGGTTGGCCGGCTCTGCCCTCAACCGGACGCGCACGTCGTGCTGGTGCTCCCCCGCCAGCAGCTCGACCAGGGTCTGGCGCAGCGACGGGATGTCGGCCTCGAACAGCTCGTCCCTCGGCAGCACCTGGAACAGCGACACCAGCGTGACCTCGTCCTGGCCGCCCTCGGCCACGTCCTCCAGCGCCAGGACGCGGCGCAGCTTGAACCGGAGCACGGGTGTGACGACCGCGGGCTCGGCCTTGGCCCTGTCGCTGAACACGCCCACCACCCGGAAGATCCCGGCCACCCGAGCGTGGGGGTCGACCCGGGCCACGTCGATGCGGTGCATGGGAACCTGGCGGTGGACGCTGCTCACCTCGGCCGTGCGGGCGATGAGCAGCACCTGGTCGGCCTGGTGGGCGGCGGGCCCGGCCCGCCGCAGGGGCGCGCCCGGACGGGCGAGGACGCCCAGGGCGTCGACGACATCCCCGTCATCCCCGTCATCCCCGTCGGGTGCCCCCTCGCCGTGGCGCCGGGGAGGGGGCAGCTCGCAGCAGCCGGCCAGCACGAAGTTGCCGTCGAGCAGCCACTCCAGGAGGTCGGCCGCCTCGCCCACCTCGTCCTCGGGGTAGAGGAGGCCGGCGTGGGCTCGGGTCTGGGCGGCGACGCGCGCCACCTGCTCCCGCATGGCCCCGTAGTCGCCGGTGGCGGCCAGCACGTCGCCCAGCACGCTCCTGACCGCCTCCACCAGGGCGGGACGGGCGCCCGGACCGACGCGGTCCCCCAGCTCCACCTGGAGGAACGACTCCCGGTGGGCCGCGGCGCGGGCCGGGAGGACGGCCACCAACCTGCCGTCCCGGCCACGCCGGCTCCCGTAGACGGGGTGCAGGCTGCGGACGACCTTGTGACC
>JBOGHU010000020.1:0-36784 GCA_050742255.1 Acidimicrobiales bacterium | reverse complement strand
GGACCTGGGGGGTGGTCGGGACCTGGGGGGTGGTCGGGACCTGGGGGGTGGTCGGGACCTGGGGGACGGTCGGGACCTGGGGGACGGTCGGGACCTGGGGCTGGACGGGCACCTGGGAGGCGCTGGGCGCGCCGGGGAGGCCAGCGGCCACAGGGGCGCCCGAGAGGCCGGGCACGCCGGGGACCCCAGGGGCGGCGGGCAGGCCGGGCACGCCGGGGACCCCAGGCAGGCTGGGCACGCCGGGCAGGCCGGCCCCGGGGACGCCGGGGAGGAGGTCGGAGAGGCCGGACAGGCCCGGGAGGCCGGTCAGCAGGTCGGAGAGCAGGTCGGGGAGGCCGGAGAGGAGCTCGGAGAGCCCGGAGAGGATCTTGGAGAGCCCGGGGACCTCAGGGACCCCGGGCACGCCCGGGACCTCAGTCAGGCCGGGCAGGCCCGGGGCCCCGGGCACGCCGGGCAGGCCGGGCACGCCGGGGACCTCGGGCACGCCGGGCAGGCCGGGCACGCCGGGCAGGCCGGGCACGCCCGGGACCTCAGGCAGGCCGGGCACGCCGGGTACCTCAGGCACGCCGGGTACGCCGGGCACGCCAGGGACCTGGGCGGCGACCGGGCTGGCCATCGCGACCACGGCCCCTAGCGAGGCGATCAGCATCAATGGCTTGCGCATGACGGAGAACCTCGCTTTGGGGGTCGATACAGAGGTAGACAAACCGCAGCATAGACGACATGTACGATTTCGTAAACCCCCTAAGAGCTGTCGAGTCATCTCATTCGATCTTTGAGAGCGCCTCGTAGAGGTATCGGCAGGGCCCTGATTGGATCTTCCCCTCCGTAGACCGGGCACGTCCGATGAGGTGAGACAATGGCTCCCATGGGGCCCGGCGGACACGTCGCAGCATCTCCGAGAAAGCTCTCCAGCTAGACGTGATCGAACTGACCCTCACATCTTGTAGATCGACTGCCGAGGTGGCCCACGATCTGGGCATCCATGACGCAGCGCGGGGCAGCGAGACCGTATTGATCGGGGAGGGCCGAGGGGCTTGAGCACCGAGGAGCTGCTCGTGTGGGCAGCTCGACGGGACAACGCCAAGCTGCGGATGGAGGTGTCTTGCCCAAAACGAGCAATTGCCTTCTCGGTGAAGTGGCATCGGTCACTGGGTTCCCCACAGGACGGCCGGTGCCGGGCCGCCTCGAGCCGGCCCACGGGACTACCGCGCCCCCGCCAGCGCAGGCGTCCCTCGGCGAACCGGGGACCCAAAGGGCCGGTGAGACAAGGCAACGCCCCGAGGCGACACACGGGTGTCGGGCCGCGGCGGCATGGCCCCGGCCTCGCCGGTGGCGGCCTCCCCCGCCCGGACCCGATCTCGACTGGTCGGTGATCGACCCAGAGAGCACGCGGCTGGGGCGACTTTCACCAAGCTCAGAGCAGGCTGGAGCTTCCTGACCAACAGCCGCGCCGGGATCTGCTCGGACAACGCCGCGGCGGCGTCGCTATTCAGCACCCTCATGTCGAGCGGCCGGTGGTCGTCAGTACCACGCCAGGGGTCGGGGGCGGACCTCGACATCTTCCGACGGGTCGAGAGGTGGTAAACGCACGCCGCCTCTCCCCACGGTCGGCGATCGGGCACGGATCTGGGGGGAACAGCGCCATGCCGCCCCGAACGTACGCGCGATCTGCTTCGTGCCCGCACGTCGCAATGGACCGAGTGTCGGGACGGTAGGGGCTGTCCAGATCGACTCAGCGGGAACGTGGCGTCCGGTCCATTGCGTCTGACCCGGCAGGGCCGGCCCCTGCTTTCACCCGTACGTGGGGGCGTCTCAGGGATCTCGCCGCACTGCGGGCGGACCACCCCGGCGGCTAGCCCCCCGGCGCCAGCCAGACCACGCCCAAGGGGGGCAGGGTCAGCACCACCGAGTGGTCCATGCCGTGCCAGGAGTGGTCCTCGGTCTCCAGCACCGGGCCCACCTCGCTCCCGCTGCCGCCGAAGCAGGCGGCGTCGGTGTTGAGCACCACGTCCCAGCGACCGCCCGAGGGGAGGCCCACCCGGTAGCCGTGGCGGGGCACGGGGGTCAGGTTGACCAGGCACGCCAGAGGGCGGGCCCCTGCCCCGCCGGCGCCCCGGGGCAGACGCAGGAACGAGTAGCAGCTCTGCTCGGTGTCGTTGGCGTCGATCCAGGAGAACCCGCCAGGGTCGAAGTCGCCGGTCCACAACGCCGGCTCGCTCCGATGGAGGCGGTTGAGCTCGCGCACCAGGTCACGGATCCCGGCGTGGTCGGGGTCGTCCAGCAGGTGCCAGTCCAGGCTGCCGTGGTGGACCCACTCCCTCTCCTGGGCCAGCTCCGCTCCCATGAACAGGAGCTGCTTGCCGGGGTGGGCGAACATCCAGGCGTAGAGGGCTCGCAGGTTGGCGAGCTGCTGCCACCGGTCACCGGGCATCTTGGCCAGCAGCGACCCCTTGCCGTGCACCACCTCGTCGTGGGAGAGCGGTAGCACGAAGTTCTCGCTGAAGGCGTACAGCAGGCCGAAGGTGAGCTGGTGGTGGTAGTAGCGGCGGTGGACGGGGTCCTTGGAGAAGTACTCCAGGGTGTCGTGCATCCAGCCCATGTTCCACTTGTGCCCGAAACCCAGCCCCCCCACGTAGACGGGCCGGCTAACCCCGGGCCAGGCCGTGGACTCCTCGGCCACGGTCATCACCCCCGGGTGGCGGCCGTGCAGGAGGGCGTTGACCTCCTGGAGGAACGACACCGACTCGAGGTTCTCCCGCCCCCCGAACTGGTTGGGCACCCACTCCCCCTCGTCGCGGGAGTAGTCGAGGTAGAGCATGGAGGCCACCGCGTCGACCCGCAGGCCGTCGACGTGCAGCTCCTCGACCCAGTACAGGGCGCTGGCCAGGAGGAAGTTCCGCACCTCGTGGCGGCCCAGGTTGAAGACCAGGGTCCCCCAGTCGGGGTGCTCCCCCATGCGGCTGTCGGCGTGCTCGTAGAGAGCGCTGCCGTCGAAGCGGGCCAGGGCCCAGTCGTCGCGGGGGAAGTGGGCCGGCACCCAGTCGACGATCACGCCGATGCCCCGGGCGTGGAAGGCGTCGACCAGGGCCCGGAAGTCGTCGGGGCTGCCGAGGCGGGCGGTGGGGGCGAAGTAGCCGGTGACCTGGTAGCCCCACGACGCCTCGTAGGGGTGGACGGCGGGAGGGAGGAGCTCCACGTGGGTGAAGCCCAGGTCGGCCACGTGGTCGACCAGGGCGGTAGCCAGCTCCCGGTAGGTGAGGGCGCGGTCGTCCTCCTCGGGGACCCGCCGCCACGAACCCAGGTGGACCTCGTAGACCGACAGCGGCCGGTACAGGGGATCACTCGACCGGCGCCGCTCCAGCCACTCGGCGTCGGCCCACTCGTGGGTGGTCTCGGTGACCACGCTGTTGGTGCCCGGCGGTGGCTCGGCGGCAAAGGCCAGGGGGTCGGCCTTCAGCAGCAGGTGGCCCTCCCGGGTCAGGATCTCGTACTTGTAGTGGGCGCCGAGGCCCACGTCGGGCAGGAACAGCTCCCACACCCCGCTGGCGCCCAGGCTGCGCATGGGATGGAGGCGGCCGTCCCAGCCGTTGAAGTCTCCCACCACCCGCACCGACCGGGCGTTGGGGGCCCACACCGCGAAGGACGTCCCCCCCACCCCCTGGTGGGTGCGGACGTGGGCGCCCAGCACCTGCCAGAGCTGGTGGTGGCGGCCCTCGCCCATGAGGTGCAGGTCGAGCTCGCCCACGGTGGGGAGGAACCGGTAGGGGTCGCCGAGGAGGAAGGACCGGCCGTCGGGGTAGGCGACCTCCAGGCGGTAGGTGGGCACCTCGGGCACGGCCAGCTCGGCGCAGAACACGCCGGCCTCGTGGACCCGGGTGGCGGGGAAGGTGCGGCCGTCGTCGAGGACCACGGTGATGGCGCTGGCGCCGGGCCGGTAGCCCCGCACCGCGACCGTGCCGCCGGTGTCGGGGTGGGCGCCGAGGACCCGGTGGGGATCGCCGTGCTCACCGGCGACCAGCTGGGCCAGCTCCTCGCCTGTCATCCCGACGGGGCCGCCTCCAACAGGCGCTCTACCGCAGCCAGGGGGATGGTGGCCCAGTCGGGGCGGTGGGCGGACTCGTAGCCGAGCTCGTAGACCGCCTTGTCGAGCTCGAAGGCCGTCCGCACCAGCTCCCGATCGGCCTCGGCCACGGGCAGGACGGCGTCGATCCCCTCCTTGGCCAGGTAGCCCTCGACGAAGGCCGTGGTGTTGTGGCGCTCCCACGCCACCGCCAGCTCGGCGATCTCGTCGTCGACCCCGCCACCCTGCTCCCGCAGCCCCACCTGGGCAGCGTAGTGGAAGGACCGAGCCATCCCCGCCACGTCCCGCATGGGCGACGACGGGCTGCGCCGCTCGTGGATGGGACGGTCGGGCTCGCCCTCGAAGTCGAGGATGTACCACCCCGCGTCGGTGCGGACGACCTGGCCCAGGTGGAAGTCGCCGTGGACCCGGATGGCCGTGCCGGCGTCGGCCGTGGACCGCAGCCGCCCGTACACCGCCTGCACCGCCGCCGGGTCGAGGGGGCCGAGGCTCACCCGGGCCAGGTGGGCGTCCATGTCGTCGGCCCACGCTCCCGGCTCTCCGGGCACGGCCCCGAACGCCCCCGCCAGGGCCAGGTGCATCCCCGCGGTGATGGCGCCCAGCCGGCCGGCTTCGGGGCCGAAGTCACCGCCGGCCTCCTCGGGGGGGCACCGGCGGTCGTACAGGTCGCGCAGTGAGGTGACGGCCAGGGAGAACCCGTCGGACGCCCCCACCAGGAACTGGTTGACCACCGCGTAGTCGCTGTCGGGCCCCCGCCACTCCGCCACCAGCTCGGCCACGTTGGTGAACCCCGCCTCCGCCAGGGCCCGGGTGACCTCGACGTCGGGGTTGGGGCCCTCGACCAGCCGCCGGTACAGCTTCAGGACGAGCCGCTCGTCGTAGACGAGGGAGGTGTTGGACTGGTCGGCGCCCAGAGGACGGACCCGCTCCACCTGCTCTTGGGGAGCGATGTGGGCCAGCAGGTACAGGGCCAGCTCGGGATCCAGGGCGGCGTCGTAGGCCAGCGCTGGTCCGAAGGACGTGCCGACCTCTCCCAGGATGGCCTCGGGTCGACCCTCGAGGAACGCCTCCCGGGTGTCAGGGCCCGGGCGCAGGCCCACCACGACCTGGTAGGTGGCACGGCCCCCGGCCACCGCGGCCCGAACCAGGACCTGGCACAGGGCGGGCCAGCCTTCCCGGAGAACCTCCACCGAGACCAGCTCGACGTCGGCCCTGCCGCCGTCGCCCCCGCCGTACCAGCGCTGGTGGGGGAGGTGCTCGGCCAGCAGGGAGGTGATGGCGGCGGCGTCGATCACGGCTCCTCCAGGGCGAACCAGTAGAAGCCGTACGGCCCCAGGGTGACCAGGTAGGGCAGCTCCCCGATGGGCGGGAACGGAACCCGGCCCACCAGCTCGTGGGGGACCATCCCCTCGTAGTGGCCCAGGTGCAGCTCGACGGGCTGGGCGAAGCGGCTGAGGTTGTAGACGCACATGACCACGTCGCCGTCCCCGGTGTCGTCGTCGATGAGCTCCCGGGCGAAGGCCAGCACCGAGGGGTTCTCGGCGCTGAGGATCTCGAAGGTGCCCACGCCGAACACCGGGTGCTGCCTGCGCACCTCCAGCATGCGCCGGATCCAGTGCAAGAGGGAGCTCTGGTTGCGGGTCTGGGCCTCGACGTTGACCGCCTGGTACCCGTACACGGGATCCATGAGGGGGGGCAGGTACAGCTGGGCGAAGTCGGCCCGGGAGAAGCCGGCGTTGCGGTCGGGCGTCCAGTGCATCGGGGTCCGGACCCCGTCGCGATCGCCCAGGTAGATGTTGTCACCCATCCCGATCTCGTCGCCGTAGTAGAGGATCGGCGAGCCGGGGAGGCTGAAGAGCATGGCGTGGAACAGCTCCGCCACCCGGCGGTCGTTGGCCAGCAGGGGGGCCAGCCGCCTGCGGATCCCCATGTTCACCTTCATGCGGGGATCGCCCGCGTACTCGGCCCACATGTAGTCGCGCTCCTCGTCGGTCACCATCTCCAGGGTGAGCTCGTCGTGGTTGCGCAGGAAGATCCCCCACTGGCAGCCGTCGGGGATCTCCGGCGTGTTGGCCATGATCTCGCTGACGGGGTAGCGCTGCTCCCGCCGCAGGGCCATGTACATGCGGGGCATCAGGGGGAAGTGGAAGCACATGTGGCACTCGTCCCCCTTGCCGAAGTAGTCGACCACGTCGGCGGGCCACTGGTTGGCCTCGGCCAGCAGCACCCTGTTGGGGAAGGCGGCGTCGACCTCCTTGCGCAGGCGCCGGAGGTACTCGTGGGTCTCGGGGAGGTTCTCTCCGGTGGTCCCGTCCCGCTCGAACAGGTAGGGGACGGCGTCGAGGCGGAAGCCGTCGAGACCGATGTCGAGCCAGAACCGCACCACGTCGAGCATGCCGTCGGCCACCTCGACGTTGCGGTAGTTCAGGTCGGGCTGGTAGTGGAAGAAGCGGTGCCAGTAGTACTGCTGGCGCTGGGGGTCCATGGTCCAGTTGGACGTCTCGCTGTCGGTGAAGATCACCCGCGCCTCGGGCCAGCGCTGGTCGTCGTCGTTCCAGACGTACCAGTCGGCCCTGGGGTTGGTGCGGTCCTGGCGGGACTGCTGGAACCAGGGGTGGGCGTCGCTGGTGTGGTTCATCACCAGGTCGGCGATGACCCGGATGCCCCGGCGGTGGGCCTGCTCGAGGAACCCGGCGGCCTGGCCCAGGTCGCCGTACTCGGGCAGCAGGGAGAAGAAGTCGGAGATGTCGTAGCCGCCGTCGCGCAGGGGCGACTGGTAGAAGGGCAGCAGCCACAGGCAGTCGACCCCCAGCCACTCCAGGTAGTCGAGCCTCTCGGTCAGGCCCGCCAGGTCGCCGGTGCCGTCGCCGTTGGAGTCGTAGAACCCCCTCACGAGGATCTCGTAGAAGACCGCCGTCTGGTACCAGCGGTCCTCGGGCACGGTCACCGCCGGGATCATCGGCCTGGGCCAGGGCGCAGGTGCAGCACGTGGCCGGGCTGCTGGGCGGGGTCCAGGCGCACGTAGGGGTAGGCGCCCTGCCAGGTGTAGGTGACCCCCGTCAGCTCGTCGTGGGCCTCGTAGGGCGCGTCCCACTCCAGCCCCAGGGACCCCAGGTCGACCCAGAGGGTGTCCTCCTGCACGCGGTGGGGGTCGAGGTTGACCACGCACAGGACCACGTCGGAGCCGTCGTCGCTGACGCGGGAATAGACCAGCAGGGCGGCCCTGGAGCTGTGGTGGAAGGCGGTCCCCCGCAGGGTCTGGAGGGCGGGGTGGGCCCGGCGGATCTCGTTGAGGCGGCGGATGAAGGGGGCCAGCGAGTCGGGACGGCTCCAGTCACGCGCTCTGAGCTCGTACTTCTCGGAGTTGCGGTACTCCTCGTTGGCGTCGCTCTGGGGCTCGTTCTCGCACAGCTCGTACCCGCTGTAGATGCCGTAGGAGGGCACCAGGGTGGCGGCCAGCAGCAGCCGCAGCCGGAACGCCGCCGGCGGCCCGTCCCTCAGAGGGCCGGAGAGGATGTCGGGGGTGTTGGGCCAGAAGTTGGGCCGCATGAAGTCGGCCTTGGGCCCGGCACTGAGCTCGGTGACGTATGTGGTGAGCTCGGCCTTGGTGGTCCGCCAGGTGAAGTAGGTGTAGGACTGGCTGAACCCCACCTCGGCCAGCTTGGCCATGACCTTGGGCCGGGTGAACGCCTCGGCCAGGAACAGCACGTCGGGGTGGTCCGACTGGACGGTGGGGATGAGCCACTCCCAGAACGCCATGGGCTTGGTGTGGGGGTTGTCGACCCGGAAGATGCGCACCCCCCGGTCGACCCAGTGATCGAGGATGGCCCTGCACGCCCTCCAAAGGGCGTCGCGAGCGGCCTCGCTCGGGGGCCAGAAGTTGACGGGGTAGATGTCCTGGTACCTCTTCGGGGGGTTCTCGGCGTACTTGATGGTCCCGTCGGCTCGGTGGTGGAACCATTCTGGGTGCTGGCCGACCCAGGGGTGGTCGGGTGAGCACTGGAGGGCGTAGTCGAGGGCCACCTCCATGCCCAACGCCTCGGTCTCGGCCACGAAGGCGTCGAAGTCGGCCTCGGTGCCCAGGTCGGGGTGGATGGCGGTGTGGCCGCCCTCGGCGGCACCGATGGCCCACGGGCTCCCCACGTCGTCCGGCCCCGAGCCCACGGCGTTGTCCCGCCCCTTGCGGGCGGTGCGACCGATGGGGTGGATGGGGGGCAGGTACACCACGTCGAACCCCATGTCGGCGATGGCCGCCAGCCGCTTGGCGGCGCCGGCCAGGCCGCCCTCGGAGCGGGGGAAGAGCTCGTACCACGCGCCGAACAGCGCCCGGCGGCGATCGACCCAGAGGGCGAGCGGGTCGCCCGCGGTGATCCCACCGGGGGTGGGCGTCCCGGCCACGGCGTCGGCCAGGGCATCGTCGAGGCCGGCTCGGAGCCGGCTCTCCACGCTGGTCGAGGGGTCCCCGAGCACCCCGGCGGCGGCGGCCACCACCGACCGTGGGACGTCGGGCAAGAGCGGCGCCATCTCCGAGAGGAGCCTGCCCCCCTCCTCCAGGTCGGTGCCCAGGTCCTGGCCGGCCCCGGCCTTGACCGCCACGTCCCGACGCCAGGTGGCGAAGCGGTCCACCCACGCCTCGACCACCACCTGGTGGGTCCCGACCTGTGCGGGGACGACCACGCACTCCCAGCGGTCGTTCCCGACGTGGTCCATGGCCACCTCGACCCAGCCCCGGCGCCCGGCGGGACCGGCCCGCACCCGGGCGGCCAGCACGTCGTGCCCGTCGGCGAAGATGTCGGCCGAGACCCTCACGGCCTCGCCGACGACGGCCTTGGCCGGGTAGGCGCCCGAGGGCGTCCGAGGCCGGACGTCGTCGACGACGATCCGTCCCAGCACCCCTACACGTCTACCAGGCCGGCCATCGCCGGCAAACCGGCGCCCTACCGGCCCCGCACGCTCGCAGCTCGCTCACCGCCGGCCCGCCCCTCTAGGTTGAGCGGCCGTGCAGGCCCTGCGAAGCTTCACCGTCCGCCCCCGCCTGCCGGAGTCCCTCACCGCCCTGGAGGAGCTGGCCACCAACCTGCGCTGGTCGTGGGACGAGCGCACCCGGAACCTGTTCCGCTGGGTCGACGCCCGGGCCTGGGAGGCGAGCCGCCACGACCCGGTGCAGCTGCTGGGGTCGGTGAGCCGGTCCCGCCTGGACGAGCTGGCCGCCGACCCCGCCTTCCGGACGTTCCTCGGGGAGGTCCACCAAGCGCTCCGAAGCCACCTGGAGGGGGCGCTCTGGTTCCAGGAGCGGCCGGGCAGCCCGCTGCGGTCGGTCGCCTACTTCTCGCCCGAGTTCGGCATCGCCGAGGCCCTGCCCCAGTACTCCGGTGGCCTGGGGGTGCTGGCCGGCGACCACCTGAAGGCGGCCAGCGACCTCGGGATCCCCCTGGTGGGGGTGGGCCTGTTCTACCGGCACGGCTACTTCCGCCAGACCCTCAACAGCGACGGGTGGCAGCAGGAGCGGTACCCCAGCCTGGACCCCTTCGCCATGGCGGTGCGCCCCGTCGACGACGTCCGGGTGGGCGTGGACCTCGACGGTGCCACCCTGTGGGCCCGGCTGTGGCAGGCCCAGGTGGGCCGGGTGACCCTGTACCTCCTCGACGCCGACGTGGAGGAGAACGCCGCCGGGCTGCGGGCGGTGACCGACCGGCTCTACGGCGGGGACGTGGAGCACCGCCTCCGCCAGGAGATCCTGCTCGGGATGGGCGGTGTCCGGGCCCTGGAGGCGGTGGGCCACCGGCCCCAGGTCTTCCACACCAACGAGGGCCACGCCGGCTTCCTCGGCCTGGAGCGGATCGGCAGCCTGGTGGTCGGCGGTGGGCTGGGCTTCGCCGACGCCATCGAGGCCACCCGGTCCTCCACCGTCTTCACGACCCACACGCCCGTCCCCGCCGGCATCGACCGCTTCCCCCGTACCCTGATGGAGCGCTACTTCGGGTCGTGGGCGGTGGCGTGCGGGGTCACCGTCGACCAGCTCATGGCCCTGGGCCACGAGCCGGGCGAGCCCGCCGACGCCCCCTTCAACATGGCGGTCATGGGCCTGCGCCTGGCCGGGCGCGCCAACGCCGTCTCCGCCCTCCACGGCGACGTGAGCCGCCGGCTCTTCGCCTCCCTGTGGCCGGGCGCGCCCACCCACGAGGTACCCATCCAGGCCGTGACCAACGGGGTCCACCCCCACACCTGGGTGATGCCGGAGATGGACGACCTGCTGACCCGCTACGTGCTCCCCGGCTGGCACCAGGCCGGCGCCGAGCGGTGGGCCCGCATCGCCGACGTCGGCGACGACGAGCTGTGGCGGGTGCTCGAGCAGGGACGGGAGCGGCTGGTCACCCTGGTCCGACGTCACCTGCGAGGCTCTCTGGCCGACCGGGGTGCCGGCTCGTCCGACACCGCCTGGTGTGACCAGGTGCTCGACCCCAAGGCCCTGACCATCGGCTTCGCCCGCCGGTTCGCCACCTACAAGCGGGCCACCCTCCTGCTCTCCCAGCCCGAGCGCCTGCGGGCCCTGCTCACCGACGGCGACCGTCCGGTGCAGCTGGTCTTCGCCGGCAAGGCCCACCCCGCCGACGACCAGGGCAAGGAGATGATCCGCCAGATCGTCGCCTTCTCCGCCGACCCCGCGATCCGCCACCGGCTGGTCTTCCTCGACGACTACGACCTGGCCGTGGCCCGGGCCCTCTACCGGGGCGCCGACGTGTGGCTGAACACCCCCCGGCGGCCGCTGGAGGCGTGCGGGACCAGTGGGATGAAGGCGGCGCTCAACGGGGCCCTCAACTGCTCGGTCCGCGACGGCTGGTGGGACGAGTGCTTCGACGGCGAGAACGGCTGGGCCATCTCCTCGGCGGAGGGCGTCGACGACCTGGGCAGGCGGGACCAGCTAGAGGCCGACAGCCTGTTCGCCCTGCTCGAGGACCACGTGGTGCCCCTGTTCTACGAGCGCACCCACGGACCCGTCCCCCGCCGCTGGGTTCGCCGGGTGAAGGCCTCGCTGGCCTCCCTCGGGCCCCGTGTCTCGGCCAGCCGGATGATCCGGGACTACGTGGCCCAGCTGTACGAGCCCACCGCGGCCCGGGCCGACCAGCTGGCGGCGACCGGCCACCGGCGGGCCCGGGCGTTGACGGCCTGGAGGGCCAGGGTGGCGGCGGCCTGGCCCTCGGTGCGGATCGACGGGGTGGAGACCGATCCCTCCGCCCCCGACCTGGGCCAGGAGCGGGAGGTCCACGCGGTGGTGGCGCTGGGCGCCCTCGACGACGAGGACGTGGCCGTCCAGCTCCTCCACGGGCCCGTGGGCCAGCACGAGGAGCTGGACCGGCCCACCGCCGTGCCCATGGTCTGCGCCGGCGTCGACGGCGTCCGCCTCCGCTACCGGGGGAGCTTCGCGTGCGACCGGCCTGGCCGCTACGGGTTCACCCTGCGGGTGGTGCCGGCCCACCCCGACCTGGTCACGCCCCTGGAGATGGGCCTGGTGACCTGGGGCTGAGCGGGGCCCTCGACCGGCTCGGGTCAGATGGCGACGACCTCGGTCACGCCCTCCACCCGGTCCCGCAGGATGCGCTGGATGCCCGCCCTCATGGTCATGGTGGACGCCGGGCAGGTGCCGCAGGCGCCGACCAGCTCGACGGTGATCACGCCGGTGCCCTCGTCGACCTCCTTGAGGACGATGTCGCCCCCGTCGGCCTGGAGGGCAGGGCGGATCACGTCGATGGTCTGCTGGACCTGGTCCTTCATCCGCCCACAATGATAGCCCCCGCCGGCCGCGATGTTCCGCTGTCGGGCCCTGGCCCTGGCCGCCCGCCCGTCCGGCCCGGAGCCCCTGCTCGCCGCCATGGTCGCCTACACGGTTGGCGGGCTGGCCCTGCTCCTGGGAACCTGAGGCCGTGATGCTCATCGGCAGCGTGCTGGCCCACCAGGGTGGCTGGGACGAGCTGGCCTTCGTGGCCGTGCCGCTGGCGGTCTTCGCCCTCCTCCTGTGGGTGGCCCAGCGCCGGGCCCGGCACGACGCCGAGGGGGACCCGGAGCCACCTCCGGACCGGCGCTAGAGGGACGCAGTGGCCCGTGTCGTCACCCGGGTGGTCGTCGACGCCGGCCGCGCCGCCGACTGGCTGGAGCCCCGGGACGACCTGGTCGCCGAGCGGGCCTCGGTCCCGAGGTCCACCGGTGGTGACGGGTCGGCGACGGCGACCTTCGAGGCCGCCGAGGGCCCGGTGGAGAGCTACCGCCGCACGGTGGCGGTCGAGCCCCTCGGCGACCACACCGCGGCGGTGACGTCCACGACCGAGTTCGCCCTGGCCATCCCCTACTTCGGCTGGCTGTTCCTGGCCCCCACACGCGCCGCCCTGCGGCGGGTGCCGGGCCAGCTAGGCCGCCAGCCGTGGTGGGCGCCACCTGGACGTCTCGACGCCAGAGCCGCTGGCGTGCTGGGCGTGCTGGGGGCGGCGTCGGTGATCGTCGGGTACCTGGGCACCCTCATCACCCAGACGATCACCTACGCCGCCACCGAGTTCGACGTCACCGACGACCGCTCCCAGGGACTAGCCCTGGCCAGCGTGCGGCTCGGTGTCCTGCTGGCCCTGGCCCTGGTGGCGGTCGCCGACCGCCGGGGACGGCGCCGGGCGCTGGTGGCCTCGATCGTGGGCGGGTGCGTGGCCGCCGCCCTGGGCGCCCTGGCCCCCTCCCTCGCCGGGCTCAGCGCCACCCAGGTCGTGGGCCGGGCCTTCTCCACGGCCGCGGCCATCCTCATCGGGATCGTGGCGGTCGAGGAGATGCCCCGGGAGTCCCGTGCGTACGCGGTGAGCATCCTCGGCATGGCCGCCGCCCTGGGCGTGGGCTTCTGCGTCATGGCCCTTCCCCTCGCCGGGCTCGGTCCCGGCGGCTGGCGACTGGTCTACGTGATCGCCCTGGTCGGCCTGCCCCTGGCCGCCGACCTGGCCCGGCGCCTTCCCGAGACCCGCCGCTTCCGGGCCGACCACCCCACCGTAGGCATGGGGAGCTACGGGCGGCGCCTGGCGCTCCTGGCCGCCTCGGCGCTGCTGCTGTCGCTCTTCACCGCCCCCGCCTCCCAGTTCCTCAACGAGTTCCTGCGCCAGGAGCGGAGCTTCTCACCCGCTCGGATCAGCCTGTTCACCATCCTGACCAACACCCCCGGCGGCATCGGCATCATCGTGGGCGGGCGGCTGGCCGACGTGCGGGGCCGGCGGGTGGTGGGCGCGGTGGGGCTGGCCGGGGGCGTGGGGGCGACGGTCGTGATGTACCTCTCGGGGGGGTGGTCGCTGTGGGCGTGGTCGGTGGTCGGGGCCGTCGTGGGGGCGGCCACGGTGCCCGCCCTCGGCGTCTACGGCCCCGAGCTCTTCCCCACCTCGCTGCGCGGTCGGGCCAACGGCCTCATCGCCCTGTTGGGCGTGGTCGGCAGCTCCGCCGGCCTGGTGGCCGCCGGCGTTCTGTCCGACCGCCTGGGCGGGCTGGGCCCGGCCCTGGCCGTCCTGGCCGTGGGCCCCGCCGTCCTGGTGGCCGTGGTGCTGGCCGTCTACCCCGAGACCGCCCACCGGGCCCTGGAGGAGCTCAACCCCGAGGACCGGCCCCTGTGAGGAGCGGCGCCGGGGCCTCCCCGCGCCGGCGGGTCAGCGCCGGGCCAGCTTCCAGGCGGCGGGGAAGACGGCGCCGGCGGCCACCAGCTTCAGCGCGTCGCCGATGACGAACGGGGCCAGGCCCTGCTCCACCGCCGTGGTGGCGTCGAGATCGGCCACGTGGGCGAGCCAGGTCACGCCGAGCAGGTAGATCACCGCGGTCCCGGCCAGCATGGCCGGGACCGACGTGAGGAGGGTGCGGTCCTGTTGGCGCTCGGCCAGGGCGCCGACCAGGGCGGCGGCGACCACGAAGCCGACCAGGTACCCCCCCGTCGCGCCCGACACGACGCTCCAGCCGCTGGCGCCGGCGGCGTAGAAGGGGAGGCCCACCGCTCCCAGGGACAGGTAGAGGAGCTGGCTGGCCCCGCCGGCCCGCCACCCCAGGGCCGCCCCCGCGAGCAGGACGGCGAAGGTCTGACCGGTGACGGGCACCGGGGTCCACGGCAGGTGGACGCTGAGCTGGGCCGACGCCGCCGTGAGCAGAGCGAAGCCCACCACCAGGGCGGCGGTGCGGGCCCGTATCCGGGGCAGGAGGTCGGCGAGCGTCACGGGGGTGGCAGCGGTGCTCATGGCCGGTGGGACCGGAGGCGGGGTCGGGACGTTACGCGCCATCCTGCGCGCTGGGCACCGTCATGGCGGGCTGACCGCGGACGAACCCGGACCAGGCCCGGGACAGGCGGCTCAGGCGCCCGCCGGTCGCCCCTCGGACCCTGGCCCGGCGGCGGGGTGGTCGGAACGCAGGACGCCGGCGCTGACGACGCCGGCCGCCACCCCGACCACCACGATCACCGCCCCGAAGGCGACGTCCTTGACGGCCTTCTCGTGGCACTCACGGGAGAAGGGGGTCGGCCGCTCCGACCTGGCCACCACCGCCAGCGGGCTCCCGCAGGACCGCTCCTCCACCTTCACCGGGAGCAGGACCAGGGCCAGACCGGCGCCGACCAGGAACAGGACGCACAGGGCCGGCATGCCCACACGAGAGACCATTGGAGGCCTCTACCCGGTCGACCCCCCGGGGACACCTGCCGGCACCCCTGTCGAGGCGCCGGGCGGCTCGGGGGCGGGGCCGGAGCCGTCGAGCCCATGGCCGGGCATGGCGGGGTGCCTCCCGGGGTAGGCCGTCGCGGTGGCCCAGCCGCCGCCCGACGCCGTGGTCGCCGCCCTGCTCGACCGCCACGGGCGCACCTTCGCCGAGGAGGCGGGCATCGGCCCGGTCAGGAACGGCCCGTCCTCGCTGTTCCGGTTGCTGTGCCTGTCGCTGCTGCTCAGCGCCCGCATCAGGAGCGACATCGCCGCCCGGGCGGGGGTGGACGACCCCGCAGCGGCTCCTCGGGTCCACCTGGGAGGAGCGGGCCCAGACCCTGAACCAGTCGGGCTACGCCCGCTACGACGAGCGGACGGCCACCATGGTGGCCGAGTCGTCCCAGCTCCTCCTCGACCGGTGGCGGGGCGACCTGAGACGGCTCCGGGACGAGGCCGGGCGGGACCCCGGGGCGGAGCGCCGGCTGCTCAAGGGGTTCAAGGGCGTGGGCGAGGTCGGGGTGGACATCTTCTTCCGGGAGGCCCAGGCCACCTGGGACGAGCTGCGACCCTTCGCCGACCACCGGGCCCTCGACTCCGCCCGCCGGCTCGGCCTCGGCGCCACACCCGAGGAGCTGGCTGGCCTGGTGGGAGATGACGACCTGGTCAGGCTGGTGGCGGCCCTGGTCCGGGTGGGCCTGGCGAGGGACCACGACCAGGTGCTGGCCGCCGCCAGCTGACCCTGGGCGCAGCGTCGGCCCGGCTCTCCGCCCGGTCATCCCTGTCGTCGAGGCCCGCCGCAGAATCCCGAGCGAGCGGTCCACCGCGATCACGGTTGCGCAGGGAGCGGCGGCGCGGATCGCGGGCAGGAGCGTGCCCACCCCTGTTCCGACGTCGATGACGAGGCGGGTCCCTCCCAGAGGAGGGCGTCCACAAGCGCCCGGCCCGGTCGACCCAGCACCGGAGCCCACAGCTCCTCGTAGACCGCTGCTTCGGCGTCGCAATGCGCGGCGAGCTCGCGGGTGCTCCCTGTGTCCGATGACGTCACAGGCGCCGCAGTCCGGAGACATGTGGATCCGGCAAGGGTCGCCCGAGGGCGACGGGATCGCGCCTCCCGGATCGCCGTAAGCCACTCGTCTCGCCCCACCAGGATGGGACAGGCCAGCTCCGTACGTCGCCTCGCCCGGCGCCCGGCGCCGGGCGACCGGTCACCCTCCCCGGTCGCCCAGGTGGGAGGCGAACCAGTCCCGGGCCAGCTCGGCCACCCGCTCCAGGGCGCCGGGCTCCTCGAACAGGTGGCTGGCGCCGGGCACCACCTCCATCTCCGCCTCGGCCCCGAGGCCAGCCAGGGCCTGGCGGTTGAGGTCGGCCACGGTGTGGTCCTCGCCACCGACGATGAGCAACGTCGGCGCCCGGACCTCCTCCAGCGCCGGCCCGGCCAGGTCCGGCCGCCCGCCCCGGGACACCACCGCGCCCACCCCAGCCGGCTCCCGGGCGGCGGCGACCAGGGCGGCGGCCGCCCCGGTGCTGGCCCCGAAGTAGCCGGCGGGGAGGTGGGAGGCGTCGGGCTGGGCCCCCAGCCAGGCCCGCGCCGCGGCCAGCCGGCCGGCCAGCAGGCCGATGTCGAAGCGGAGGTGGCCGGTGCGCCGGTCGACCGCCTCCTCCCCGGCGGTGAGGAGGTCGAGCAGCAGGGTGGCCAGCCCCGCCTCCTCCAGCACCGCCGCCACGTGGCGGTTGCGGGGGCTGTGGCGGCTGCTGCCGGTGCCGTGGGCGAAGACCACGACGCCGGTGGCGCCCTCGGGGAGGGCCAGGTCGCCGTCGAGGGTGGCCTCGCCGGCGCCGATCCGCACGACCCGCCGGGCGGTGACGGTCACCCCTTGACCACCCCGGCGGGCCGGAGTCGGGCCACCCGCCGGGACAGCCCGGCGTCCTCGCACACCCGCACCACCTCGTCCACGTCCTTGTAGGCGACCGGCGCCTCCTCGGCCAGGCCGGCGGCGGAGCCGGCCCGCACCGCCACCCCCCGGTCGGCCAGCTCCCGGCGCAGGGCCTGGCCCCGGACCCGCCGCTTGGCGCCGGCCCGGCTCAGGGCCCGCCCCGCCCCGTGGCAGGTGGAGGCGAACGCCGCCCCCGGCCCCCCTGCCAGGAGCCAGGAGGCGGTGCCCATGGAGCCGGGGACCACGACCGGCTGGCCGCTCTCCTCGAAGTCGGGGGGGAGGTCGGGGTGGCCCGGCGGAAGGGCCAGGGTGGCCCCCTTGCGGTGCACGCACAGGGTGCGCTCCACGTCCCCGTCGCCGACCCGGTGCCGCTCGATCTTGGCCATGTTGTGCGAGACGTCGTAGATCAGGCGCAGGTCCCGGGTGCCGAGGACCTGGCCGAAGGCGTCCCGGGCCGCCTCGCCCAGGACCTGGCGGTTGGCCCGCCCGTAGTTGGCGGCGGCGGCCATGGCGCCCAGGTAGGCCCGACCCTCGGGCGAGTCCACGGGCACCGCCGCCAGCTGGCGGTCGGGCACCTCGATCCCGTAGCGGGCCATGGCCGTCTGCATGGTCCGCACGTGGTCGGTGCAGACCTGGTGGCCGAGGCCCCGGGAGCCGCAGTGGATGGTGACCACCAGCTGGCCCACCTCGATCCCGAAGGCCCGGGCGGCGACGTCGTCGAGGACGGACTCCACCGTCTCCACCTCGAGGAAGTGGTTGCCCGCCCCCAGGCTCCCCAGCTGGCCCAGCCCCCGCCGCCGGGCGGTGCCGCTGACCGCGTCGGGATCGGCCCCCTCCAGGCGGCCCCGGTCCTCGGTGTGCTCCAGGTCGGCCTCGGTCCCGTACCCGGCCGCCACCGCGGCGGCGGACCCCTCCACGAGGACCTGGCGCAGCCCATCCCCCTCGCCGAGGTGCCAGATCCCCCCGGGGCCGGTGCCCCGGGGGACGGCCCGTCCCAGGGCGTCCATGAGCCGGCCGAACGCCGCCGGGTCGCACTCCTCGAAGGACAGGGGTGCGGCGAGGACCCGGATCCCACAGGAGATGTCGAAGCCCACCCCGCCGGGGGAGACGACCCCTCCGTCGTCGACGTCGGTGGCCGCCACCCCTCCGATGGGGAACCCGTAGCCGAGGTGGAGGTCGGGCATGGCGTAGGACGCCTCCACCACCCCCGGCAGGGTGGCCACGTTGGCCACCTGGCGCAGCGTCTCCCCGCCGTCGGGCAGCAGGGCATCGGAGGCAAAGACCACACCGGGGACCCGCATGGCTCCCACCGGGGAGATCCGGCAACGGCTGCCGTCGATGCGGTGCAGCTCCAGCTCCTCCATCACCCGATCCCTCCCGTGCCGGCGGCCGAGGTGTGGGACGCCACGGTAGGGGGGTACCCGAGGGTCACCACCCCCACACGGGGGGCCGTGCGAGGAGGGTGCGGTGGCCGACAGCGGGGGCAGGGCCTACCAGCTGGTGGGCCGGGGATCCGACCTGGGCATCCTCGTCACCGGCCCCACCCCCGAGGCGTGCCTGACCGCGGCGGTCGAGGCACTGGCCGCCTCGCTCGCCGACGTCGACCCCGCCGCCCCCCGGCACCGGGCCCCGGTGGCGCTGACCGGCGAGGGCCCGGCCGAGCTGCTGGTGGCCCTGCTCGACGATGCCATCGTGCGCCTCGACGTCGACGGCCACCTGACGGTCACCCTGGTCGACGCCCAGCTACGGGGCGCTCGGCTGGAGGGCGAGCTGGAGCTGGTCGAGCTGGCCTCGGTGACACGGCGTGGCCCCCAAGGCGGCCACCTGGCACGACCTCCGGCTCGAGCCGGTGGGGGACCGCTGGGAGGGCGAGGTGACGCTCGACCTGTGAGCGGCCACGCCCGCCGCCCGAGCCGCGGCGGCCGGTCCCTCCTCCGGTACCGTCGCGGCGTGGCGGCGCTGGCGCTCCTGGCTGAGCTCCCCCTGGCCGCCACCCGCCCCGGCGACCTCCCGGTCCCCGAGGCCGGCGGCGAGGGGGTGCGACGGGCGGTCGAGGAGATCCTGGCCCGCCCCGAGTTCGGCGAGCCCCCCCGGACCATCCTGGAACGGCTCCGGGACTGGGCGCTCGACCAGCTCGGCCGCCTCCTCGGGCAGCTCGTCGGGGCCGGGGGCACCGACGCGCTGACCTGGGTGGTGGTGGTCGTCCTCGCCCTGGCCGCGGTGGCCTTCGCGGTGCGCTTCTCCACCGGGCTCCGGGGCGACCCGGGCGCACCCCTCGCCCGACCCGGCCGTGCCGGTCGGGCCGCCGTCGACTGGCGGGCGGAGGCGAGGGCCCACGAGGCCGCCGGCCAGTGGCGGGCGGCGGTCCGCTGCCACTACCGGGCCCTGATCGCCGAGCTGGCCGGCCGGGGCCTGGTGGAGGAGGTCCCCGGGCGCACCTCCGGGGAGTACCGTCGGGCCGTCCGCTCCGCCCTGCCCGACACCGGCCCCGACGTGGACCGGGTCACCGCCCTGTTCGAGGGGGCCTGGTACGGCAACCAGCCCACCGGCCCCCACGACGCGGCCCGGGCCCGTGACCTGGCCGACCGCGTGCTGGCCGGGGAGGGGTCCGCCCCGTGACCGCCGGGCACCGCTCCCCGGGGCGCGCCGCGGCGGTGGCTGCCGCCGTGCTCGGGGTCACCGTGGCCGGTGTGGTGCTCATCGGCCCACCGCCACGGGAGGGCCCGCCCCTCGACCCCTCCTCCACCGGGCCGCTGGGCACCCGGGCCCTGGTCCTGCTCCTGGAGGGCCTGGGCGCCGACGTGGCGGTCACCGGGGAGCCTCCCACCGCCGCTGTCGACATCGCTCTGGTCCTGTCCGATGACCTCGACCAGGCCGGCCGGGCCGGGCTGGGCCGGTGGGTGAGGGCGGGGGGGACGCTGGTCGTGGCCGCCCCCCGCTCACCCCTCAACCCCTTCCCGGTGCGGGGCACCACCGGGGCGGCCCCGGCGGCGGCCACCCTCGACCGGGGGTGCGGCCTGCCCGCCCTGGCCGACGTGGAGCGCATCGACCCCGCCGGCGGCCTGGCCTACGGGCTGTTCCCCGGCGCCACCGGCTGCTTCCCCGCCGGCGAGGGCCACTTCGTGGCGGTGGGGCCCGAGGGGGAGGGCACCGTGGTGGCGGTGGGAGGCGCCGCCGTCTTCACCAACCGGGTGCTCGGGAGCGAGGACAACGCCATGCTGGCCGCCGCCCTCCTCGCCCCCCGCCCGGGGGCCAGGGTCGCCTTCGTGCGGCCACCTGGGCCCGGCACCGGGTCCCAGGGCCTGACCGATCTCGTCGGTGACGACGTGAAGGCGGCCCTGGCCCAGCTGGCCGTGGCCTTCGGCGTCTACGCCTGGTGGCGGGGCCGGCGGCTGGGGCGGCCGGTGCCCGAGCCCCAGCCCGTCTCCCTGGCCGCGTCCGAGCTGGTGGCGGCGGTGGGCAACCTGTTCCACCAGGCCCGCCGCCATGACCACGCCGGCGCCCTGGTGCGGGACGACCTGCGCCAGGACCTGGCCCGGCGCCTGGGGCTGGCGGCCACCGCGGCGCCGGCCACGGTGGCCGAGGTGGCGGCGGCCCGCACCGGCGTGCCCCTGGACCGGCTCGACGCCGTCCTCACCCCCAACCCCCTCGGCGACGCCGACGGGCTGGTCGCCCTGGCCGCCGAGGTGGCGGCGATCCGCCGGGCGGCGACCACGCCGGGGCACCCGGCAGAGGCCCCTGGTGCCCGCTGACCGCACCCCCCGCCAGGCCATCCTGGGGGTCCGGGACGAGGTGGGCAAGGTCGTCGTGGGCCAGGAGGGCGTCCTGTCGGGACTGGTGGCCGCCCTGTTGGTCCGGGGCCACGTCCTCCTCGAGGGCGTGCCCGGCGTGGCCAAGACCCTGCTGGTGAAGGCCCTGGCCGCCGCCTTGGACCTCGACACCAAGCGGGTGCAGTTCACCCCCGACCTCATGCCCTCCGACGTGGTGGGCCAGGCCGTGCTCGACCAGGACGGGGGGCGCCGTTCGCTCCGCTTCCGGGAGGGACCGGTCTTCACCAACCTGCTGCTGGCCGACGAGGTCAACCGGACCCCGCCCAAGACCCAGTCGGCCCTGCTCGAGGCCATGGAGGAGCGCCAGGTCTCGGTCGAGGGCACGGCCCGGGCCCTGCCCGAGCCCTTCCTCGTGGTCGCCACCCAGAACCCGGTGGAGTACGAGGGGACCTACCCCCTCCCCGAGGCCCAGCTGGACCGCTTCCTGCTCAAGCTGGTGGTCCCGTACCCCGACGCCGAGCAGGAGCAGGCCATCCTGGCCCGCCACGACCAGGGGCTCGACCCCCACGACCTGGCCACCGCGGGCATAGCCCCCGCCGCCGGGCCCGCCGACCTCGAGGCGGCGCGGCGGGAGGTCGCCGCCGTGCGCTGCGAGCCGTCGGTGCTGGGCTACGTCGTGGCCCTGGCCCGCGCCACCCGGGAGTCGCCGTCGCTCGTGCTGGGCGCCTCCCCCCGGGGGGCCACCATGCTCCTGCACGCGGCCAAGGCCTGGACCTGGCTGTCGGGCCGGGCGTTCGTGACCCCCGACGACGTGCAGGCCATGGCCAGGCCCAGCCTGCGCCACCGCATCCTCCTACGCCCCGAGCTGGACCTGGAGGGGGGCACGGCCGACGGCGTGCTGGACGGGATCCTCGCCACCGTCCCGGTGCCTCGCTGACGCCAGGGGGTGGCGCGACGCTGCCGGTCCCCACCCGCCGCCTGGCCCTGCTCGCCGCCGCCCTGTCGGCGGTGGTCCTGGTCCTGCCCCTGGGGCTGGCCCGAAGCCTGGTGGTGGTGGACGGGGTGCTGGTGGCGGTGGCGCTCGCCGACTGGGCGGCGGCGCTGCGACCCGACGCCCTGGCCGTGGCCCGCCAGCTCCCCGCCGTCCTCACCCTGGGCGCCTCGGCCGAGGTGGTGTGGCGGCTCCGCAACCCCACCCGCCGGTCCCAGTCGGTGGCCCTGGCCGACGAGCTGGCCCCCTCGCTGGGACCCCTGTCCCGCCGGGCCCGCCTCGTCCTGCCCCCCCGGGGCGAGGCGGTGGCCCGGACCACCATCACCCCCTCCCGCCGGGGCCGCTTCGAGCCGGGCGGGCTCACCCTCAGGGTCGACGGCCCCCTGGGCCTGGCCGCCCGCCAGGGGCGCGTCGCCTGCCCGTCGGTGCTGCGGGTCCACCCCCGGTACCGGTCCCGTGACCAGGCCGAGCTGCGCATCCGCCGGGCCCGCCTGCTCGAGGTGGGGCTGCGCTCGGCCCAGGGCCGGGGCGGGGGGACCGAGTTCGACTCCCTCCGGGAGTACTCGGTGGACGACGAGAGCCGCCGGATCGACTGGGCCGCCACCGCCAGGACCGGGAGGGCCATCGTCCGCACGTACCGGGCCGAGCGCAACCAGACGGTGCTGTGCCTGCTCGACAGCGGCCGCACCATGGCCGCCCGGGTGGGCGGGGCCCCCCGCCTGGAGCACGCCATGGACGCGGTGATGGCCCTGACGTACGTGGCGGGCCGCCTGGGCGACCGGGCCGGCCTGCTGGCCTTCTCCCACCGGGTCCGCACGGTGGTGGCCCCCGGTCCCGGGGGCCGCCAGCTCCACCGCGTCACCGAGGCCCTGTACGCCCTCGAGCCGGAGCTGGTCGAGAGCGACTACCGGGGGGCGTTCGCCACCGCCGTGAGCCGCTTCCGCCGGCGTGCCCTGGTGGTGGTGCTCACCGAGCTGGCCGAGGAGGCCCTGGCCGAGACCCTGCTCCCCGCCCTCCCATTGGTCCTGGGCGACCACCTGGTGGTGGTGGCCAGCGTCACCGACCCCGACGTGGCCGCCTGGGCCCGGTCCCCCGCCACCACCGCCGCCGCCGCCTACCGCCAGGCGGCGGCGGTGGCGGCCCTGGCCGAGCGACAGAGGACGGTGGCCCGGCTCCGGGGGCTGGACGCCACCGTCGTCGACGCCCCGCCCGGGGAGCTGGCCCCCCGGCTGGCCGACGCCTACCTCAGGGTCAAGGCCACCGGCCGGCTGTGATCCGCCCGGCGCCCCGTTTGTGCGCGCCCCGCCCGCCCCGCCCCGCCCTCAGGCGCCCAGCCGGCCGGCCTCGACCAGGGCCTGGCGCACCACCTGGGCCAGGTGCACGGCCCGGCGGTCGGTGGTGTCGGCGATCTGGGTGCGGCAGCTGAAGCCGTCGGCGACGATCAGGGTGTCGGGAGCGGCCCGCCGCACCGCGGGGAGCAGCACCCGTTCGCCGGCGGCGATGGACACGTCGTACTTCCCCGCCTCGAAGCCGAAGGAGCCGGCCAGCCCGCAGCAGCCCGAGTCGAGGATCTCGTGGTCGAGCCCGAGGCGTGCCAGCACCGCCTCCTCGCCGTCGAGGCCCATGACCGCCTTGTGGTGGCAGTGGCCCTGGACCAGGGCCCGCCTCCGCAGTGGCGGGAGGTCGAGCCCATCGCCCCGCCCGGCCAGCAGCTCACCCAGCGTGCGCACCTGGGTGCTCAGGCGGCGGGCGTCCTCGTCGTGGGGCAGCAGCGCCACCAGCTCGTCGCGGAAGGTGGCCACGCAGCTCGGCTCCAGGCCCACCACGGTCACCCCTGCCCGGATGTCGCCGCGCAGGGCGGCCACGAGCTGGCGCAGGAGCCGGCGGGCCAGGGTCGAGGGCCTCCTTGACCTCGGGGGAGCGCCACCCCCCGAGCTCCTGGCCGTTGAGCATCTCGAACAGCAGGCGGGCCCGACCCCTGGTCGAGTGCCGCTCCTCCCGGGTGACCATGTAGCTGGGGCACATGGTGCCGCCCCCCGCGCGCCGGGCACTTGCCCACCCCCACGCAGCGCAGCGCCGCCCGGCGAAGTCGCCGTCGTCGTCCGGGTAGGCGAAGTGGGTCCGCACCGGCGTGGGGTGGTAGCTGGGACCCAGGCGCAGGTTCTCGTCCAGTCGCGACGGGCGCACCACCTTGCCCGGGTTCATCCCGTCGGTGGGGTCCCAGATGGCCTTGAACTGGGCGAACGCCGCCACCAGCTCCTCGCCGAACATCCTGGGCAGCAGCTCGGCTCGCTGCTGGCCGTCGCCGTGCTCGCCCGACAGGGAGCCGCCGTGGCCGACCACCAGGTCGGCGGCGTCCTCGAGGAAGCGCCGGTAGTGGGCCATGCCCTCGGCGCTGCGCAGGTCGAAGGGGACCCGGCTGTGGATGCAGCCCTGGCCCAGGTGGCCGTAGAGCGACGCCTCGTAGCCGTGGTCCCGGTAGAGGGTCTCCAGGTCACGGAGGTAGTCGCCGACCCGCCCGGGGGGCACGGCCGAGTCCTCCCACCCCGGCCACGTGTCGGGCCGGCCCGGCACCCGGGCGGTGGCCCCCAGGCCCGACTCCCGGATCTCCCACACCACGGCCTCCTGGCGAGGGTCGTCGTAGAGCCGGCAGGCCGGCGCCGAGCCGGCGCCGGCCAGCCGGGCCATGGCGGCGAGGGCGGCCTGGTCGGCCTCGTCCCTGCTCGCCCCCCCGAGCTCCACCAGCAGCCAGGCCCGGCCCTCGGGCAGGAGTCGGAGGTGGTCGGGGTGCAGCCCCTTCCGCCGCATGTCGGCGACCAGGCGGTGGTCGATGCCCTCCAGCCCGACCGGTCCGGCCTCGAGGACCTCGGTCACGTGGTCGCCGGCGGTGGAGATGTCGGGGTAGCCCAGCACCAGCAGCGATCGGGCCGGTGGGCTCTCGACCAGGTCCACCGTCGCCTCCAGCACCGTCACGCACGTCCCCTCGGTGCCCACCAGGGCCCGGGCCAGGTTGAAGCCCCGCTCGGGGAGCAGCTCGTCGAGGTTGTAGCCGGAGACCCGACGGGGGATGTCGGGGAACCGGGCCCGGATCTCCCCGGCGTGGCGGTCGCGCAGCTCTCGCAGCGCCCGGTAGATCTCGCCCCGGCGTCCGCCCGCCGCCACGGTGCGGTCCAGCTCCGCCTCGGTGGTCGGCCCCACGGTCATGCGCAACCCGTCGTAGGTGAGGACCTCCAGCTCGGCCACGTTGTCGGAGGTGCGCCCGGCCATCACCGAGTGGACCCCGCAGGAGTTGTTGCCGATCATCCCCCCGAGCGTGCAGTGGTTGTGGGTGGCGGGGTCGGGACCGAAGGTGAGGCCGTGCTCCTCGGCCGCGTCGCGCAGGTCGTCGAGGACCACACCGGGCTGCACCCGGGCCCGGCGGTGCTCGGGCGACAGCCACCGGACCTGGCGCAGGTGCTTCGACATGTCCATCACCACCGCCACGTTGCAGCACTGGCCGGCCAGGCTGGTCCCCCCGCCCCGGCTGACGACCGGCACGTCGTGGGCCGCGCAGGTGGCGACCGTCGCCTCCACGTCGTCGACGTCCCTCGGGACCACCACCCCGATGGGCACCTGCCGGAAGTTGGAGGCGTCGGTGGCGTACAGCGCCCGGCTCCCGGCGTCGAAGCGGACCTCGCCGGCCACCTGCTCACCCAACGCCCGGGCCAGGTCCGAGGCTTCGCCCCGCTCGCTCACGCCGCGAACCGCTCGGCGTCGGCCCGCCTGAGCTCCAGGCCGTGCCCGGGGCGGTCCCGGTCGGGCCACAGGGCGCCGTCACGGGGCCCGAGGACCCCCTCGAACAGCACCCGCTCCACCACCACGTGGTCGTGGAAGTACTCGACGTGGCGGAGGGGGGAGGCGGCGGCACCGGGGTGGGCGTGGAGGCTGGGGGCGGTGTGGGCCGACAGCGGCAGCGAGCGGCTGCGGCACAGGGCGGCGGCGTCGAGGAAGCCGGTGATCCCCCCACACCGGGTGGCGTCGGCCTGGAGGACGTCGACGGCGCCGGCGGCGAGCATGCGGTGGAAGTAGGCGGCGTCGTAGCCGTACTCGGCGGCGGCCACCTCCATCGCCGCCGGCGCCCGGTCCCGGACCAGCGCCAGCCCCTCCAGGTCGTCGGAGGAGACCGGCTCCTCGAACCAGGTGACGCCCAGGTGGGCGAAGGTCGCCGCGCAGGCCAGGGCCTGCTTGCGGTCGTAGCCGCCGTTGGCGTCGACGAAGAGGGACGCCCCGTCGCCCACGGCGGCCCGGGCCGCCGCCACCCGCTCCGCGTCGGCATCGGGGCGGCGACCGACCTTCATCTTCACCCGGGGGATGCCGGCCGCGACCCAGCCACCGAACTGACGGGCCAGGCGCTCCTCGGAGTAGGAGGTGAACCCCCCGCTCCCGTACACCGGCACCTCCTGGCGGGCGGCGCCTAGGAGCGAGACCAGGGACAGGCCGCACAGCCGGGCCTTGAGGTCCCAGAGCGCCACGTCGACCGCGGCGATGGCAGCGGAGGCCAGGGCCGGGCGACCATGGTTGCGGACCTGGGCCACCATGGCCGACCAGGCCCGGGCCACGTCCATGGCATCGAGGCCACGGACGGCGGGGGCCAGGGTGGATGCCGCCACCACCCCCGCCGCCTGGTGGGTGTAGCTGTAGCCCCAGGCCCCGCCGCCCACCGGCGTGGGCCTCCACGACCACCACCGTGACCGCGTCCCATGTGAGGGTGGCGTCGGACACGGGCTCCTCGGTGGGCACCCTGTACGCATCCACGTCCAGGCGCTCGATGGGCACGGCCCCGCTCCCAGGGCGGCGCCGGCCCGTCACCGGTTGACGAACTCCGCCAGCTTGCCCTTGAAGCCCTGCACGACCATCTCCCGGGAGGCGGGATCGCCCTGGAGGATCGCCCGGAGGAGGGAGGTGGCCTGCTCCAGCTCCACGTGCGGTGGCAGGGGGGGGACCTCGGGGTCGGTGATCACCTCCAGCACGCAGGGGCGCTCGGCCTCCAGGGCCCGCTCCCACGCCGGGCCCACCTCCTCGGGGGCGTCGACCCGGATGCCCTCCAGCCCCAGGGACCTGGCGTAGGCGGCGTAGGGGAAGTCGGGGATGTCCTGGGACGCCTCGAACTTGGGTGACCCGGCCATGGCCCGCAGCTCCCAGGTGACCTGGTTGAGGTCGTTGTTGTGCAGGACCAGCACCACCAGGCGGGGATCGGCCCACTCCCGCCAGTAGCGGGTGACGGTGATCAGCTCGTTGAGCCCGTTCATCTGCATGGCACCGTCACCCACCAGGGCGATGGCCGGTCGGTCGGGGTGGGCGAACTTGGCGCCGATGGCGTAGGGCACCCCCGACCCCATCGTGGCCAGGGCCCCCGACAGCGACGCCCGCATCCCGGCCCGCAGCCTCAGGTCCCGCGCGAACCAGTTGGCGGCCGAGCCTGAGTCCGAGGTGAGGATGACGTCGTCGGGGAGGCGGGAGGAGAGCTCCCAGAAGACCCGTTGGGGGTTCACCGGGTCGGCCTCGTTCATGGCCCGGGCCTCGAGGACGGTCCACCACCGCTCCACCTCGGCCTCGATCCGCCTCCGCCAGGACCGGTCGCCCTTCCGCTCCAGCAGCGGGGCCAGGGCGCCGAGGGTGGCCCGGCTGTCGCCGACCAGGTTGACCGCCATCGGGTAGCGGATGCCGATCATCTTCCCACTGATGTCGATCTGCACCCCCCGGACCCCGTCCAGCTCGGGCAGGAACTGGGTGTAGGGGAAGCTCGATCCCACCATCAAGAGGGTGTCACAGCCCATCATCAGGTCGTAGCTGGGCCTGGTGCCCAGCAGGCCGATGGCGCCGGTGACGAACGGGAGGTCGTCGGGGAGCACGTCCTTGCCGAGGAGGGCCTTGGCCACCCCCGCCCCCAGCCGGTCGGCGACCTCCACCAACTCGTCGGCGGCGCGCCGGGCGCCCTGGCCCACCAGGACGGCCACCCGCTCCCCGGCGTTGAGGACCTCGGCCGCCCGCTCCAGCTCGGCGGTCGGCGGCACGGTGTCGGGCTCGTGCCAGCCGATGCTCGACGGGACCATCTTGAACTCGTGCCCGGGGGGCCGGTAGGGGACCTCCTGGAGGTCGGCGGGCACGATCACGGCGGTCACGGTCCGCTCGGCGCAGGCGGTGCGGATGGCCCGGTCGATCAGCATCGGGAACTGCTGGGGCACGGTGGCCATGTGCACGTACTCGTGGGCCACATCCTTGAACAGCGAGACCAGGTCGACCTCCTGCTGGTAGTTCCCACCCAGGGCGGTGCGGGCCTGCTGGCCCACCACGGCGACCACCGGCACGTGGTCGAGCTTGGCGTCGTAGAGGCCGTTCAGCAGGTGGATGGCGCCGGGCCCGGAGGTGGCCTGCACACCCCCACCCGGCCCGAGAACTTGGCGTAGCCGCAGGCCTGGAAGGCCGACATCTCCTCGTGGCGGGCCTGGATGAAACGGGGCCGGTCCCCGGCCCGGCGCAAGGCGGCGAGGATCCCACCGATGCCGTCTCCGGGGTAGCCGAAGATGCGCTCGACGTCCCACTGGCGGAGGCGCTCGAGCAGGACGTCGGCGACGGTCGTGGCCATGAGGTCCCTCCTCGCTCGGGGTCAGCGTCCTGCCCCTACCCCGGCGTCGCCGCCGGCCAACACTGCCCGGCGGTACCGTGACGGGGATATGGCCGAGATCCCCGAGAAGCCCTCCCTCGAGGGGCTGGAGCAGAAGTGGAGCTCCCGCTGGGAGGCGGACGGCACCTACCGCTTCGACCGCAGCCAGCCCCGCCACCAAGTCTACTCCATCGACACCCCGCCGCCCACGGTGAGCGGTGCCCTCCACCCCGGCCACGTCTGCTCCTACACCCACACCGACATCGTGGCCCGGTACCGGCGCATGCGGGGCGCCGAGGTCTTCTACCCGATGGGGTGGGACGACAACGGCCTCAACACCGAGCGCCGGGTCCAGCTCCTGCTGGGCGTCACCTGCGACCCGTCGCTCCCCTACGACCCCGACTTCGAGCCGGCCCAACTCCCACCGGCCGAGCCGGTCCCCGTCTCCCGCCGCCGCTTCGTCGAGCTGTGCGCCCGGGTCACGACCCAGCTGGAGGAGGCCTACCGGGAGCTGTGGACCAAGGTGGGGTTGTCGGTCGACTGGGGCCTCACGTACACGACCATCGGCGACCACGCCCGGCGGGTCTCCCAGCGGGGCTTCCTGCGGCTGCTGGCAGAGGGTGCCGCCTACACCGCCGAGGCCCCCACCCTCTGGGACGTCGACTTCGAGACGGCGGTCGCCCAGGCCGAGCTGGAGGACCGAGACCGGCCCGGCGCCTACCACCGGATCGCCTTCGGACGGGAGGGCACCAGCGACCCGGTGCTGGTCGACACCACCCGCCCCGAGCTCATCCCCGCCTGCGTGGCCCTCGTCGTCCACCCCGACGACGCCCGCTACCGGCCCCTAGTGGGGACCGAGTCCTGCACGCCGCTGTTCGGGGTGCGGGTCCCGGTGCTGGCCCATCCCCTGGCCGATCCCGGGAAGGGGACGGGCATGGCCATGATCTGCACCTTCGGCGACACCACCGACGTGTTGTGGTGGCGGGAGCTGGGGCTGCCGGTCCGCTCGATGATCGGCCGTGACGGGCGGGTCGTGGCCGACCCGCCCCCGGGCGTGCCCGCCGACGGGGCCTGGTCGGAGCTGTCCGGGCGCACCGTCCAGCAGGCCCGGGAGCGCATCGTGGCGCTGCTCGCGGCCTCGGGCGAGCTCGTCGCCGAGCCCCGGCCCATCACCCACCCCGTGAAGTTCTGGGAGAACGGGGCCCGGCCCCTCGAGATCGTCACCAGCTGGCAGTGGTTCATCCGCTACCCGCCCAAGGATGACCTGCGCAAGCGGGGCGAGGAGCTGCGCTGGCACCCCCCGTTCATGCGGGTCCGCTACGAGAACTGGGTGGACGGCCTGACCGGGGACTGGAACATCACCCGCCAGCGGTTCTTCGGCGTGCCCTTCCCGGTCTGGTACCCCGTGGGCCCCGACGGCGTGGCGGACCGCCGCCACCCGCTCGTGCCCGAGGAGGGCCGGCTCCCCGTCGACCCCTCCACCGACGTCCCCGACGGCTACCGGGAGGAGCAGCGGGGCCAGCCCGGCGGCTTCGTAGGCGATCCCGACGTCATGGACACCTGGGCCACCTCCTCGCTGACGCCCCAGATCGTCTCGGGGTGGGAGGACGATCCCGACCTGTTCGACCGGGTCTTCCCCATGGACCTGCGCCCCCAGGCCCACGAGATCATCCGGACGTGGCTCTTCTACACGGTGGTGCGATCCCACCTCCACCACGACCGCCTGCCCTGGCGGGACGCCGCCATCTCGGGATTCGTGTACGACCCCGACCGCAAGAAGCTGTCCAAGTCGCTGGGCAACGCCCCCGACGCCCCCCTCGGGCTGGTGAGCCAGCACGGGGCCGACGCCGTCCGCTACTGGGCGGCCGGCGGCAAGCCGGGGATGGACGTCGCCCTGGACCGCAACCAGTTCAAGATCGGGCGCCGCCTCGCCATCAAGGTCCTCAACGTCTCCCGCTTCGCCCTTGGGCTGGGCGACGGCGCCGGGGGTCCCATCGCCGGGGACGCCGTCACCGCCCCCCTCGACCGGGCGGTCCTGGCCCGGCTGGCGGAGGTGGTCGAGGCCGCCACCTCCGGCTTCGACGCCTACGACTACGCCCGGGCGCTGTGGCGCACCGAGTCGTTCTTCTGGTCCTTCTGCGACGACGTGGTGGAGCTGGTCAAGGGCCGGGCCTACGGCTCCTTCGGCCCCGAGGCGGCGGCGTCGGCCACCGCCGCCCTCCGGGAGGCCCTTTCGACGCTGCTGCGGCTGCTGGCCCCCTTCCTGCCCTTCGTAACCGAGGAGGTGTGGTCGTGGTGGCAGCCGGGCTCCGTCCACCGGTCCGCCTGGCCCGACCCGGCCCGGCTGCGTGCCATCGCCGGCCAGGGGGACCCCCTGGTCATGGACGTCGCCGCCGAGGTCCTGGGCCAGGTTCGCAAGGCCAAGACCACGGCCCGGCGCTCGCTGCGCACCCCGGTGGACCGGGTGGTGGTGACCGACGGGGCCGCCCGCCTGGTCGCCCTCCACCAGGCCCAGGGCGACCTGGTGGAGGCCGGCCGCATAGCCGACCTGGTGCTGGTGGAGGGCCCCGAGCCGTCGGTCGAGGTCTCGCTGCCCGAGGGGTGAGCCGCCCGAGGGGCCCGAGGGGTCAGGGCGCCCCGCCCCCCCCGCCGCCGGGGCCGCTGTCGCCCCGCCCGCTGTCGTCGCCGCTCTCGGCACGGGTCCCGGTCAGGTGGGGGGCCCCGCCCCGGTCGGCGCCGCCGGCAGGGCCGCGGACCCACACCGACTGCTGGGGGAAGGGGATCTCGATGCCCTCGTCGTCGAAGGCGTCCTTGATCCGGTGGCGCAGGACCCGCATCACCTTCCACTGGTCCGAGGGCTTGGTCTTGACGACCAGGCGGATGAGCACCCCGCTGGGGCCCAGGGTCTCCACGCCCCACACATCGGGCTCGTCCAGGATGCTGGGCGCCCACGCCTGGTCCCGCCAGACCTCGTCGGCCACCGCCTTGATGACGGACTGGGCGTGGCTCAGGTCGGTGCCGTACGCCACCTCGACGTCGATCAGGGCCCGCGACCACTCCTGGGAGTGGTTCCCCACCCGACGGATCTCCCCGTTGGGGACGTGCCACATCACGCCCTGGACGTCACGCAGGCGGGTGACGCGCATGCTCACCCCCTCGACCACGCCGCTGGCCTCGCCGACGTCGATGATGTCGCCGACCCCGAACTGGTCCTCGACGAGGATGAACGCGCCGGAGAGGAAGTCCTTCACCAGGCTCTGCGAGCCGAAGCCCAGGGCCACCCCCACGATCCCGGCCCCGGCGATGAGGGGGCCCAGGTCGACGCCGAACTCGGAGAGGACCATGAGCCCGGCGATGACGGCGATCACCATCTTGGTGAGGCTGCGCAGCACCGCTCCGATGGTCTCGGTGCGCTGCCTGGACCGCAGCTGGGCCGGACCGGTCATCAGCAGGGCGGCGGCGTGGCGGTCGGCGGCCCGCAGGCCCCTTGGGACCGCCGACTCCAGGCCTCGGAGGAAGCGGCCGATGGCCCGCTGGACCAGTCGGTTGACGACGAGCGCCAGGACCACGATCAGCGCCACCTTGAGCGGCTTGGCCACCAGCAGGTCGGCGGCTCGGGCCAGGACCGCGTTGTCGGTCGTGCGCAACACGAAGAGGCAGGCGGCGCCGGCATCCTGGCCGCACGTGTCCACCTCGGCCGCCGTCAGCCCGGACTGCGCCGCCACCACCAGGTCCAGCACCTCGCTCATGGGAGCGACATTACCGAGGCACCCCCTCCCTGCCCGGCCACCGCGCTTGGTACCGGCGTCACCGGGGGCGGTCGATGTCGAAGCGGCACCGGGCCACGGTCCCCCACGCACCGGGGACGAACACGGTGGTGTCGGCCAGCACCCGTACCAGGTACAGCCCCCGGCCCGCCTCCGCCTCGGGAGGCGGGGTGGTGGCGGTCGCCGGGGGGGGGACGAACCCTCCCCCGTCGTCGACGACCTCGACCATCACGGCGGCCGCCGTCCGCCAGACGCGCAGCTCCACCTTGGAGCGGGCGGCCCGGGTGGCGTTGGTGACCAGCTCGGAGACGACCAGGACCACGTCGTCGAAGACCCCCGGGGGGAGAGGCTGGCCGGCCAGCCAGGGGCGCACGGCCTGGCGGGCCAGCCCCGCCGCGCCCAGCCTGGGGGGGAGGCCGGCGTGGAGGGTCTCGAACGGCGCGGTGGCGTCGGTGGTGGGGACCCGGAGGACGAGCAGCCCCATGTCGTCCCGGGGCCGCCCCCCCTCGAAGCCCAGCACCGACTCCTCCACCGTGGACGCCAGCCCGTCGGCGTCCTGGCCCGCACCCTGGGCCAGGGCCGCCTCGAGCAGGCCGTCCCCCCACGACCCCTCGGGCGAGCGGGCCTCGAGGAGCCCGTCGGTGTACAGGGCGAGCGAGTCCCCCGGGGCCAACAGGAGCTCCTCGTCGGCCAGCTCGGGGTCGGGGAGCAGCCCGATGGCGGTGCCGGCCCGGCCCACCGGGTGGACCTCACCCCCCGCCCGGACCACCAGCGGGGCGGGATGGCCCCCGAGCGACAGCGTGACCCTGAGGCCCCCGGCGACCGGCTCCAGCCAGGCCAGGGCGATGGTGCAGAAGCGCTCGCCCACGGCGGCGTCGAGGATGACCCGGTTGAGCAGCGAGAGGACCCGGCTGGGCGACTCGTCCCTGTGGGCGGCGGCCCGGACCGTGTAGCGGGCCATGGCCGTGAGGGCGGCGGCGCCCACCCCCTTGCCCGAGACGTCGCCCATGACCGCGCCCCAGCGCCCCGGCGCGATCGGGAACACGTCGTAGAAGTCCCCTCCGACCTGGCTGGCGTCCCCGACGGGGTGGTAGCGGGCCGACACGTCGAGCCCGGGGACCACAGGGGTGGAGGGGGGCAGGAGGCTGCGCTGGAGCACCTGGGCCTCGGCGACCCGCTCCTGGTACAGGCGGGCGTTGTCCACCGCCACCGCCACCCGGGCGGCGAGATCGCCCACCCACCACCGGGCGGCGTCGACCGCCTGCCCACCCCCTGCCGGCCACACCGAGAGAACGCCCACGGTGCGGCCCCTCACCGACAGGGCGACGGCCAGCCCCGGCCCGAGCCGGTCGTCGCCGCCAGACCCCGGCGGGGGCAGGGTCGCGGTCTCCCGGGTCTCCACCACCTGGGCCAGGATGTCGTCGCTGACCCGCTCCCGACGCGCCACCGAGACGGCCAGCGTCTGCTCCTCGGCCGGATCCACGTGGGCGGCGGCGGCCAGGCAGAGCTCGCCGTGCTCCACCAGCCCCACGGCGGCGGCGGCCGCGATCTCGGGCACCGCCAGGCGGACCACGCCCTCCAGCGCCGACCGGTAGTCGAGCGATCCCCCGAGGATCCGGCTGGCCTCGGCCAGGAACGACAGCCGACGGCGGGCCTCCCGCTCGTCCTGGCGGAGCCGGGCCCGCTCCACCGCGTCGGCGCACTGGTACCCCACGGCGGCGAGGAAGGCCCACTCCCCCGGGGAGAAGGTCCGGGGCTCCGCCCAGCACAGGGTCAGGCAGCCCAGGGCCTCGCCCTCGAGCACGAGGGGGACGTAGGCACGGGCGCCGGGGGCGTGCCCCAGCCTGGGGTCGACCTCCTCGTCGGTGGCCGGAGGCGAGCCCACCAGCACCGGCTGGCCGCTGGCCATGGCCCGTGCCAGGGGAGGGATCTGCCCGGTGTCGCCGTCGGCCAGGGTCCCGGGTGGGAGCAGCGGGCCCCGGCGGTGGACGGTGGAGAGGCGTTGGCCCTCGTCGAGGAGGCCGAGGTCGGCGCCGCCGAGGCCGAGGCCGGTCAGGACCTCGTCGATGACCGCCGTGGCCACCTCGTCCACGGTCCCCACGTCGGAGAGCCGGTCGGTCAGCGACTGGAGGCTGGCGAGGCGGGCTGCGGTCCACTCGGACTCGACCCGGACCCGGTGCTCGTCATCCAGGCGCGCCGCCCTCTCCTCCTCGACCTGGCGGCGCTCGGTGGCGTCGACGACCACGCAGCCGATGGCGAAGACGGCCCCGGTGGGCCCGGGAACGGGGTAGCAGCTGGCCCACCAGTGGCGGGGCCGGCCCGGCCGGGCCGGGGCCTCCCCGGAGATCTCGACGTCGACCACCGCCTCGCCGGTCTCCACCACGGATCCCAGGCAGCGGGCCACCTCGGGGTCCAGCCCCAACACCTCGGGCACGCTCCGTCCGAGGTGGTCCTCGCCGGCCACGCCGTCGATCTCGGCCAGCGCCCGGTTGACCCGGGTGAAGCGGAGCTCGGTGTCGGCGAAGCCCAGGCCCACCGGCGCCGTCAGCCACACGCTGTCGAGCAGGGCGCGGTGTCGGCCCAGCTCGGCCCGCAGGTCGCGCTCCTCGGCGGTGAGGCGGGCCAGCT
Organism: Acidimicrobiales bacterium; assembly: GCA_050742255.1. Classification (GTDB taxonomy): domain Bacteria; phylum Actinomycetota; class Acidimicrobiia; order Acidimicrobiales; family CADCSY01; genus JBOGHU01. The sequence goes on along the minus strand of JBOGHU010000020.1, from coordinate 2,276 downwards.
CCACGCCGGCCTCGGCGACCACGGCCAGGTCCACGAGGAGCTCCATCTCCTCACGGCGCCAGCTCCGGGTCTCGGTGTCGGCGACGCAGAGAGCCCCGGCCACGCCGGGGCCGCACCGCAGCGGGACGCCGGCGAACGCCGCCACGGCCCCGTGGCCGACCTCGGAGGACACGCCCGCCTCCTCGGTGACCTCGCTGACCGCCAGGGGGCCGGTGCCCGCCTCCACGAGCGACGCCAGTGACCGGGCTGCCGGGGGGGCGGAGCCGATCGGTGCCCGCCGGCCGGCCAGGGTGATGAAGGAGACGGGGGCGTGCAGCACCCGGCCCGCCACGCCGGCCAACCTGCCCAGCCTCCGCTCGACACCGCCCCCGAGCAGCTCAGCGCCCGTGCTCGTGCTCGTGCTCACGTGCCCTGCATGGTAGGGGCCGGGCTGCGGCGGGAGCAGATCGAGGCCGGAGGCGGTCAGGCGGGGGGCGGTCAGGCCGGGGTGGGGGGCGGTCAGGCCGGGGCGGGGGCCGCCTCCCCCACCTGGCGCTTGAGGCGGGCCAGGATGGCCGACATGCCCCGCAGCCGGAGGCTCGAGATGGCGCCCTCCAGCCCCATCTCGGTGTAGAAGGCGTCGGGGAGGGCGAGCACGTCCTCCACCCGGGCCCCGTTGAGGCCCTCGGCCAGGATCCCGGCGAAGCCGCGGGTGGTGGGGGCCTCGGGCGGGCAGTCGAACCACACCGCCACGGTGCCGTCCTGGGCGACCTCGGTGGCCAGGAAGAACGGCGTCTGGCACTCGGGCACCGCCTCCATCAGCCCCGGGTCCCGGCCGAACCGGTCGGGCAGGGGCGGCAGCTTGCGCGAGTACTCGAGCAGGGCCTCGAGCTTGACGTCGTTGGGCGCGCCGGCGAACAGGTCGACTATGCGCTTCAGCTTCGATGGGGTGGCCATGACGGCTCCCGTTCCTCTATTCTTGACCGTGGAGGTCGGGTTTGTCGGACGGACCTGCACATCCGACCCTAGCGACTCCGGACCACAACCCTTCAGGAGGAGAGCCATGACCGACACCGTCGCCACCGATACAGCCCCGCAGCTCCAGGGCTACGCCCACCCCGAGCTGCTGGTCACCACCGAGTGGCTCGCCGACCACCTCGAGGACCCCGGCGTCGTGGTCGTGGAGTCCGACGAGGACGTCCTGCTCTACGACACCGGCCACATCCCCGGCGCGGTGAAGATCGACTGGCACACCGACCTGCAGGACCCCGTGGCGCGGGACTACCTCGACAGCGAGGGGTTCGCCAAGCTCATGTCGTCCAAGGGCGTCGGGCGGGACTCGACCGTGGTGTTCTACGGCGACAACTTCAACTGGTGGGCCGCCTACGCGCTGTGGGTGTTCACGCTGTTCGGGCACCCCGACGTCCGCCTGCTCAACGGCGGACGTCAGCTGTGGATCGCCGAGGAGCGGCCTCTCGAAACCGACGTGCCCACCCGGGAGGCCACCGACTACCCGGTGATCGAGCGCCGGGACGCCCCCATCCGGGCCTTCGTCCCCGACGTGCGGGCCCACATCAAGGACAACCGGCCCCTCGTCGACGTGCGCTCGCCCCAGGAGTACTCGGGCGAGCTGCTCCACATGCCCAACTACCCCCAGGAGGGCGCCCTGCGGGGTGGCCACATCCCCGGCGCCGCCAACGTCCCCTGGAAGAAGGCCGCCAACGACGACGGGACCTTCAAGTCGCCTGACGACCTGCGCGCCATCTACGCCGACGAGCACCGCCTGCGCCCCGACGACGACGTGGTCGCCTACTGCCGCATCGGGGAGCGGTCCAGCCACACCTGGTTCGTGCTGACCCACCTCCTCGGCTACCCCCAGGTCCGCAACTACGACGGCTCGTGGACCGAGTGGGGCAACATGGTGAGGGCGCCCATCGAGAAGCCCGGCTACCCGGTCTCGCCCAGGGAGGGCTGAGAGCGCTGGGGTCTGGGCCCGGCCGGGCCGCTGTCGGTCCCTTTCCGGTCACGGGGCGGGGCCGGCCGGTCCCCCGCCCCCGGGCGCTGCCGGTCCCCGGCCGGTGTCGGCCCCTTTCCGGTCACGAGACGTCGGTGGGCGACGGTGGGCGACCGGAGAGTGGTCGGGGCCCGCTTCGGGGCCGGGCCGGCCGGTCCCCCGGCCGGTGTCGGTCACTTTCCGGTCACGAGACGTCGGTGGGCGACGGTGGGCGCCCGGAGAGTGGGCCGGGCCGGGCTGGGCCGGGCCGGGCTGGGCCGGGCCGGGCTGGGCCGGGCCGGGC